>CAZLSW010000013.1:5220-55495 GCA_964562375.1 uncultured Muribaculaceae bacterium
ACGGCGGGACTTCCTACTTATCATAGGCAGGAAGTCGGGCCGTGCCGGCCCGACAATAAAAAAAGTCCCGCCGGCACGGCGGGACTTCCTACTTATCATAGGCAGGAGGTCGGGCCGTGCCGGCCCGACAGAAAAATGTCCCGCCGGCACGGCGGGACTTCCTTTCTATTCTTCTTCGGGGGGATTCTGGCGCAGGTGGTTGAGGGGACGCATGACGTTGCAGAGGGTCTGCGACCAGTAGGAGGCGAAGTCCTCGCGGGCGGCCGCGATGGCTTGCTGCGATTGCTCGTCGGTGGCGTCACGCACCATCTCCAGGAAGTTGTACAGCGCCTGGAAGATGTCGGCAAGGCCCTCGGAAACCGAGGCCGAGATGGGTGTGTCGCTGTATTTCATGTCGTCCTCGAAGGTCTCCAGGTACACGTCGTCGGGGCCGAGCAGCGACTCCACGCCGCGACGGATGGCCTCGTAATAGTCCTCGTCGAGCGCGGGCGAGATGTAAGGCTCGTCCCACAGGTCGCCGTCGTCCACCTGCAGGTCGCTGGCGGCGATGTACAGGCGTGGCAACAGACGTGTCATCTGGGCGATGAACTCAACGGGGGTCGACTGCGTGGCGTTCTCGAGAGCCGAGCAGTATTCGTTGCTTAAGGCGATGAAAGCCAAGGAGTTGTTGGAGAGTGACATGATTATGTGTGATAAAGATGATGCGAAGTGATATATTTCCACACGCCGGCGGGGACAAACGCGCTCATGTCGCGGCCCTTTTCGGCTCCCGAGCGGATGAATGTGCTGGAGAGGTCGATGATGGGGGCGCGCACGGTGTCGACATTGTCAACGTAGATGGGCGTGTCGGGGTAGCCGGGCCGGGGGTAGACGATCACGCCGAAGTCGTCGATAATCTCCTGATACGACTTCCAGCGGTCGAAGATTTCCCAGTTGTCGCGGCCGATCACCAGTCGGAATTTCTTAGACGGGTAACGCTTGCGCAGGGCGCGCAGGGTGTCGATGGTGTAGCTGGGTCGTGGCATTGACAGCTCGATGTCGCACACCTCGATGCGCTCGTGGGGCTTAGCGGCGATTTGCAGTATTTCAAGGCGGCAGATGTCGCTGGCCAGGTCGCCGGGGCGCTCCTTCAGGGGGTTGAGGGGCGACAGGGTGAGCCACACTCGCGACAGTTGGGTGTACTGGGCGAGGTAGGACGCCAGGGCTATGTGGCCTATGTGAACGGGGTTGAACGAACCGCCAAGAATGCCTATTTCCATCTCAGTGTCAGCGTTTTAGGAAGTTGGTGATTGCCTCATGGGTGTCGTTGATGGCCTTGTCGAGGTCGCGGTTGACGACGATGGTGTCGTACAGTGGCGCGAACGCAAGCTCGTACTCGGCACGGTCGACACGCTGGTCGATCACCTCGGGGGCGTCGGTGCCGCGGCCCTCGAGCCGCTCGCGCAAGGCGGCGATCGACGGTGGCTCGACGAAGATGCTCAGCGCGCGGTCGCCGTATAGGTTTTTGACATTGACACCGCCGTGCACGTCGATGTCGAGGATCACGTTGTGGCCACCCTTGGTGAGGCGTTCCACCTCACTTTTGAGCGTGCCGTAGAAGCGACCGGGGTACACCTCCTCGTATTCCACGAAAAGGTTGTCGTTGATGGCGCGACGAAATTGCTCGTCGCTAAGAAAATAGTAGTTTTTGCCGTGCTCCTCGCCAGCGCGGGGGGAGCGGTTGGTGGCCGACACCGAGAATTGCATGTCGATATCGCCGCGCTCCATCAGCGCGTTGATAATCGTCGACTTGCCGCATCCCGAGGGAGCTGAGATAATTATGATTTTCCCTTCTTGCATGGTACAACAGGATTATGGATTTTAAGAGATTTCAGGGATTTTCGGTATTTCGATGGTAACGAGAGTAACGCCAGCACTCACTACTCACTAATTACCTAATTACCTACATTACGTTGAGTACTTGCTCCTTGATTTGCTCGAGCTGGTCCTTCATCTTCACGACGAGTTTCTGCATCTCGGCGTGGTTGCTCTTTGAGCCGAGGGTGTTGATCTCGCGGCCCATCTCCTGGGAGATGAAACCGAGCTTTTTGCCTTGGCCGGGAGGGGCCTGCATGGTCTCCAAGAAATAATGGAGGTGCTGGCGCAAGCGCTGCTTCTCCTCAGTGATATCGAGTTTTTCGATATAGAAAATCATCTCCTGCTCGAGGCGCCCCTTGTCGTAGTCGATCGACGAGAGCTTTTGGAGGCCCTCCTCGAGGCGCGTCTTTACTCGGGTGATGCGTTCCTCCTCGTATTGAGGCACTTGCGAGAGCAGCTCGGCAATGGCCTCCACGCGCTTGCGGAAGAATTCCTCGAGTTTCTCGCCCTCCTTGGAGCGGAATTGCATCAATGCCTCGACAGCCTCCTCAACGCCGTGGATGAGGGCTTGTTGCTCCTCCTCGGTGACGACGGTGAGAGCGTCGGATCGCAGTGTCTCGGGGAAGCGGAGTAGCAGGGTGTACCAGTCGGTAGGCTCAGGGATGTTAAGCTCCTTAGCGGCGGCTTCCAGCTCGGCCTTGTAGGCGCGCATCATGGGGATGTTGAAAGCGGCGGGAGTTTCGTCGCCGGTGTTTTCGACATAGACGTTAAGGTCCACTTTTCCGCGCTCGAGCCGGCGGGAGATGGCGGCGCGCAGGTCGAGCTCGGTTTCGCGATAAGGAGCCGGCACACGCGTCGACAGGTCGAGTTGCTTGGAATTGAGCGACTTAATCTCTACAGTAAATCTTTTGGTTGCGCTTTCGACAACAGCCCGGCCGAAGCCGGTCATAGAATAAATCATTGGCAACAGGTATTTTCGGCAAAGTTAGCGAATCGCGGCCGAATTTCCTAAATTTTTTTAAAAAATGGAAAGCCTCGCCTGGCAAAAGCTCCAGGCGAGGCTATAATACTTAATCACTAATCACTAAGACCTAATACCTAATCTTGGTTGATGTGCTGCCTTGTCGGCGGATCATCACTTGGCCGCGGACCGGCTCGGCGAGGCGCACTCCCTGGAGGTTGTACCACTCCACGGGGGCCTCGGCGTCGGCCGGGTCGTTGAGGATTGAGCCAATGCCGCTGGCGGTGACGTTAATCAGGTTGGTGTACATGAAGCAGTCGGGGAACGCGGCGTTGGTCATCACGCACATGATGCCGTTGAACGAGTAGTTGAAGGTCGAAACGCCGCCCTCGATCGTGTACTCGTCGTCGACGTAGAGCACTTCGCCCAGCATGTTGTCGTCCTCGTCCCACACGGGGGTGTCGACATACCAGGTGTAGACCGTCTCGTAGGTGGTGTCGCCGTCGGTGACGGTGGCCTGCGAGCTGAGGTCAACCTTGTTGCCGTCGATCACGGGGTCGATGGGAGCCTGGTTGGCGTAGGCGTACATGCTCCACTGGGGCAGAGGCAACGTGTTGAAATCGAAGTAGTTGTTGTTCAAGTACACAAGCAGCAGGTTGTTCAAGCCCGAGAGGTCGATGTGCGACAAGCGGTTGTAATGGAGGGTCAGCTGTTGCAACTGGGTGCACGAGCTGAGGTCGATCTCCTCGATGGCGTTGTCGGCCAGATAGAGTGCCCACAACTTGTCGCAACCCTCGAGGTTGATGCTGGTGAGGCCGCAAGAGGTGGCGGCGAACGTCTGCATCGCGGTGTTGGAGCGCAAGTCGATGCTCGTCAAGGGGTTAGACGACAGCGAGCAGTGCTGAAGGGTGGGGTACTGGCCGAGGTCAAACTCGGTGAAGTTGTTGCCGCTCAAGGTAAGCTCGGTGAGGAGCGAGGTGTTGTCGGGCATCACGATGTCGTCAAGGCCGGCGTTCATCACGCTCAAGCACTTGAGGCTCTTCATGGGCGACGCGTCGAAGGATGACATTGAGGCATTGGAGATTGAGAACACCGATACTTGGTCGTCCTCCTCGTAGCTGTAAGCCTTGACGGTCGCGCCCTTCTTGGTGGTGGCCGTGAAAAGGGTGTAGGAGGTGGTCAAGGGGTATTGTTCGAGGCCCGTGCCGTTGCCGTTCCAGTCGATGTAGATGGCTCGGCCGTCAACGTGGGAGGCCAATGAGAGGGTCACCTCCTCGCCAGCCGCGGTGGTGACGAACGAGGCAAGCACGTGGGTGGGCATCGACGATGCCTCTATCGCAGTGGTAGTCAAGGTGTTGTCATCGGCGAGCTGCGGCATGGCGGCGTTGGTCATGTAGCACTTGACGGACTTGCCGACCATCGGGTCGAGGAACTTGAACGAGCCGCCATCCTCGGTGTAGTCGGTACCGGCGGTAAGGGTCTCGCCCTCAACGGTTTTCCAAGTGTATACGGTCTTGGAGCCGTCGATGGTGACGTTCTGAGTCGAGAGGTCGACGCCCGGGCCCTTGGCGGTGATGGTGATCGGCTTCTGGGGTGCGTAGGTGTAGCTGCCACCAGCTAAAGTGGCCTCCGAGGGAGCTGGTAAGGTGGCGAGGGTCAGGGAGTTACCTGAGAGGTCGAGCGACGTGATCAGGAAGGCTTCGGTGGGGCAGATGTAGGAGGTCAACGAGTTGTTGGAGGCGTCAACCTTGGTTACGTTGTCGCAGCCCGAGAGGTCCAATTCGGTCAATTGGTTGCCCGACACGTTCAACTCGAGCAGGCGGATGTAGTCGCCAAACTCCAGCTCGGTGTACTGGTTGTTGCTAAGATTCAGATACTGAGCGGCTGAGCAGGTGTTGATGTCGAATGTGGAGAGATTGTTGTTCGACAGGTCGAGGGTCACAAGCACGTTCTTGCCGTAGTTTTCGTTGTTGCCCGCGAGGTCGAGGTTGTAGAAGTAGTTGTTGGAAAGGTTGAGGTGGGTCAGGCAGCGATTCCACTGAGTATCAAGCGTGTATAGGCCGCAGCCGCTCATATCCAATTCGCGCAACTGGGGCATCGCGGTGACGTCGGCCGAGTAGAGCTGCAATCCGGCGGTGGAAACGGCTGTAACGACGTCGCCCTCCTCGGTGTACACCTTCACGTAGCTGTAGCCCCGGCGGGTGGGACCCACGGTGGTGGCGGTGGCGAGGGTTGAGCCGGTGGCGGTGAACTCCTGCATGGTGCCGTCGCCAAGGTCAACGTAGAATTTCTTGGGCGTGGCCGGGGTGGCCCCGTCGATGGCCACGAGGAACGACATTGGGTCGCCGTCGTAGCAGGCGGGGAGGAACTGCATCTTCAGGTCGGGCTGGCCGTAGGTCGACGCGTCCTTCACCTTGAAATAGGAGGTGCGTATTGATGCCTCGGGGAACAGCGAGCAGGCGAAATCAACGTATACGCTATCGGTAACTACCTGATTTATCGTGATTTTGCCATTAGAATAGGTGTAGTAGCTCTCGTCGAGCTCCACGGGATTGTTTGGGTCGGTGGGGTCGATGTAGTAGAGAGCCGCGTAGGTCTCGCCGCCTTCACGTAACACCTTGTCACTCAGGTCGATCTCGGTACCCACGAGGTAGGAGGCGGGTACCTCCATGGGGTATTGCTTGTACTCATACTCGTTCCACGACCCGGGATCGATAGGTAACGTCGCGAATGTCAAGTAGTTATTCTCCAATCGTACGGAAAGCAGCTCGGTGTTGTGGCTGAGGTCGATGTCGGTCAACAGGTTCTTGTTGAGCCAGCAGTGGTTGAGGTAGGTGTTTTGGCTTAAGTCGATGGAAGTCAACGCGTTGCCCGAGGCGAAGAGGTAGAACAGCCCGGGGTTGTGGGTAACGTCCAAGGAGGTCATCTTCACGCCCGCGTTGTAGGTGCCGCTCTCATGGGTGCAATACAACTCCTGAAGGTTGGGGCAGTTGCTCAAGTCGATTGAGGAAATACCTGTGTCACTGATGTTTAGGATATAAAGCGAGGGGTTGTGGGTGACATCAAGCGTCTTCACGTTGGTGCAGTCGATCGAGAGTTGCACAAGGTCGGGGCATCCCGAGAGGTCGAGCGCGGTGAGGGTAGGACAGCTCATGGCGTCGAAGGTCAACATCGCGGGGTAGTCGCTGAGGTTGAACGACGCGTCGAGGTTGTCGACGATGCTCAGGTCGAGGATGCGCAGCTTGGGCTTGTTGGGACCAACCACCAACGGGCTGACACTGAATGCGTTGTCGCTCAAGTAAAGCGCCTGCAGGTTGGTGAACGCCGAGAAGTCCATCTTTTCCAACTCGTTGTGGTTCAGCGAGATGATATCGTAACTGGCCGGGTCGGCGAAGGAGATGGATGAGATGTAGCAGCCGTCGCCGTTGAAGTAGTCGAGTGAGCCCGGCTCACCGTAAATCCTCACGTAACCCTCGGAGGACACGGAGCAGGGGATTGACATGCCCCTAACTCCCGATGAATCAGAGTCGTAGACGGCAGGCTCGACGGTGTAGGACACGCGGCCAAAACCGCAGTCCACCTGGATAGTGCCGCCGTTGTTGCCGCCGAGCACGAGGGTGAAGTAATTGGAGGAGCCGTAGGTGTCGTAGATGTTGCTATGTAGCTCAATCAGAGTGGTTTCCTCGGCATTTGCCAGGCTGGCGGTGCCGGCGAGGCACAGAGCGGCAATCAAGCCGCGACGAATGATAGTTGATAACGTTTTCATTATTTGACGAGGATTTTCTGTGAGTGTAAGTTGTTGACATTAAGGATGTAAACGCCAGGGGTGAGTCCTGCGAGCGACAATTCAACCTCGTCGCCCGAGGATTTGGTGGCTGCCACTTGCGAGCCGGCGACGTTGAACAGCTTGGCCTCCATCTCCTTGGCACCGTAGAGCGAAGCCTTGGCGGTGGCGTTGTCGACGGCCACGAAGAGGCGGGTGTCGGCGTCGGCTTTCACGTCGGAAACGCCGCCCAGACCGAGCACTTTCTTGATGCCGTTGTAGGCGTTCAATTTGCCGTAGCCCACTTTGGCGGTGGGAGCGGCGTCCATGTAGGCATCCCAGTCGCTGGTGTGCTGGAGCACATCCTTCACGTCGTCAACGGTGAGCGTCGGGTCGGCCTCAAGCCACAAGGCGATGGTGCCCGCGAGGAAGGGGGTAGACATCGAGGTGCCGTTCATCTGCACGTAGTAGCTCTTGCGGTCGTAAGCGTCGGCTCGGGCGCAGAAGTTGTAGCTCTCCCAGCCGTCGGTGATGGCCTCCTGGTAGGAGTTGTTGGTGCAGGAAACGACTGTGCAACCCGGGGCGAGCACGTGAGGGCGGGTGGTGCCGTCGAGGAGCGTCCCATAGGAGGAGAACGAGGTGACGTCGCCAAGCTTGTGGATGCCGTAGGTGTACACGCCGCCGTCCATGGCTGGCCACGTCTCGCGGGAATTGAACGAGCCGCAGCAGATGGTTTTCTGGCCGCAAGCCATGTCGGAAACCGAGCCGTCGGTCATGCCGTCGTCCCATCCCGGCTCGTCGTAGGAGGAGAATGCCATGTATTGGGCGTCGCCGTAGACGTCGACGCGCTGGCCGTCGTGGCCGGTGACGATAAAGCCAAGGAGGTAGTTTTCGTTGTGATAGGAGGTGTTGTCCGAGGCGTAGACGTCGATTACACCGTAATAGCGACCCGAGGTCTCGTCAACGATGGTGCCGTAGCCGATGCAACCGGTGAAGTAGCGGGCGAATTGGGGGTCAACGTAGTCGTAGTCGCTGTCAAAGATGTAGTCGTCGGACGAGGCGAAGTAGTAGGCCTGACCCTCGGAGTTGGTCGACAACGTTTTTTGCCAAGCAACGCGCTGGCGGGAGCGGTTGTAGGCCACGAGGGTGATGGTGAAATCCTGGTCGGTGTCCGAGTATATCTCAATCTGGCCGTAACGCAGGTTCTCGTAGTCGCTGCCGGCGAGCAGGTAGGGGTCGATGAATGTGGAGATGGTGGAATCCTGGGCGTTAAACGTCTTGTTGAGAGCCAACTTCCACGAGCCTTCGTTGCCCGAGGCGAGGCAGATTATGGCGTTGTCGTTCTCGGCGCAGGCGTCGAAATATTGGCAAAGCTGCGACGAGCCGTCGTGGGGGCCTTGGTTGATGCCCAACGAGAGGTTGATCACGCAGGGAGCCTGGGCGTAGTCGGCGTAGTTGAGGATATTGTCGATGTTGTAGGCGATCTGCGCGTCGTAGCTGGCACCGGCGCCCACGGCGAGGTCGGCCTCGTAGGCCGGACCGTAGTAAGGGTTGGCCTTGGTGACGTTGGACGACGTGGCCGTCACGGGGTTGGTGATTGTTGCCACCGAGGCGTCGCCACGGTATCCGCCGGCCATGATTCCCAGGGTGTGGGAGCCGTGGTAGTTCTGGTAGTCATCGGTGGCGACGTCGAGCACGGTCTCGGGGTCGTAGTAGACGATGTTCAGGCGCCCCGTGGTGGAGCTGACGGTGATGTTGCTCATGGTGGCTATGCGCGAGGTGCCATCCTCGTTGCGGAATGCGGCGTGACTCGGGTCGAAACCGCCGTCGACGATACCGCAGACTACGCCCTTGCCAGTGTAGGGCTGGGTCAACTCGTAGCCCTGGTGGATGAGGTCGACGCCGGTGATAGCGCGTGCCTCGTCCAATTTGGCCTTGACGGGCCGGGAGATCTCAAATGATTTCAACGAGGGATGGGTGGCGACGGCTTCGGCCACGTCGGGGGTAAGCTCGAGGAACACGAATCCGTGACGCTGGCCCAGGACTGTGGCGCCGGCCTCGGCCAAGCCCTCGGCGGTCATGCCCGGGCGCAGCTGGGCCATGGCCATAACTGTGTTAGGCTGGATGTCCTGTCGTGTCGACAGGACAGTGCCTACAGTCGGGGCGACACGCCCCGACATCCTTTCTATTTGCGCGGGCGCCCACGCTCCTTGGGCGTGTCGCAGGGCCATGCGGTCGCGGGGCGACAGGCCGGCCGCGCTTGCCGTCACCGCCAAGATGGCTAAAAATAAGGTAAATTTTCGCATATATTGGTTTATTATTGAATTTTCTAAATCGGGAGAAACTATGGTCGGCGTGCCGACCATCGAATGTAGCCCACTATCGTCAGGGGCCGTAGGCTCCTGCGATGGTGGGATGAAGGAGGCCATTGGGAAGTCACCTAAGATCCATCGGCGTGCCGATGGCCGTCGTCAAGAGCTCTGTTCGGGTCGGCAATCGGCAAGCCGATTGGTTGTAGAGGGATGACCCGATTTCGTGTTTACCCACCATCGCGGCCGCTGACACGTCCGACGATAGTGGGCTACATTATGTGTTCGGCAAGCCGAACGACATTGGGTAGCCACGTTGCGGCTTTGTGGGCGGTCGCAAATTTATGCAAATATACGTAAGATTTTGTTTACTGGCAATTTATGGAGAAAGAGAAATCGTGGAGGTAGATAAAATTTCGTTAACGAGTAAGCTAGATATAGAATGTGGGGACGAGGCTGTTGGGCTCGTCCCCACATGTTATGGCTAGGATGGGGTTGTGTCCCCGAGATTATTTCACGTAAATTTTCTTGCCGCCCTGGATGTAGATTCCGGCGGGGAGGTTCTGGGCGCTGTTGACGCGGATGCCCTGGAGATTGTAGATTTCGTTGTCGGCGGCGTTGTCGCTCTCGATGGAGATTACGCTGCTGCCCTTGGCGTTGATGATGATCTTGGTGGGCTCGTTGATGGTAACGGTATAAACGCCGTCAACGGGATCAACAGCGGTGTCATTGGCGGTAACAGCGTCGATCTGGTAGTCGCCGTTGTCCTCGATGTCAATCTGGGTGCCGGGGAGGGCGAGGAAGCCAGCCTCGGGATCAGCAAGAAGGTTAACGAGGTCGACGGTAACGGAGGGGTTAACCGTCTCAGCGCCATTGATTTCGATCTCAACGCCGGAGGTCTCAGGCTCAGTGGTGGTTACGTATACCTTGAAGACGTCGTTGTTGGAGAAGTCGATGTTGTAGCTGCCGCCCTCGGTGTAAACAGGGCTGTAGCGCTCGTTGTTGAGGTAAGCCCAAACGCTCTTGCCGTCGGAGCCGCCATATACGCAGAAGGCGAAGGTGTTGTCCTGCTCGGCGAAGTAGTGCTTGGTGTAACCGGTAGCGAACTCAATATCGTCGCGGTTGCCGTTCTCGAAGTATCCGCCGTAGGTGGGGATATCGGTGTTGAGGTCGGCGTTGTTGATGTAGAACACAAATACCTCGTCGCGCACGATAGCACCGGTCTTGATCACAATGTGGTCGCCCTCGGCAACGGTTACGCTGTAGTAGCCTTGGTAGTCGTTGTAGGTAGCGTCGGCATCGTTGACGGTGCAGCTCTCGATATAAGTGCCTGAGTTGGCGGCCTTGATGAACACCCAAGGAGTCTTGGAGGAGATCTGAAGCTCATTGTCGCCGTTAACAAGCGCGATAGGATCGGAGTTCTGGTTGAAGTAGTACTGCGAGGTGCCTACCCAAGCCTTAGCGTTCTCTACGTTATCGATATTGATGTAGTAGGTGAGCATCTGGTTCTTGGTGGCGGTGATGTTGATGGTGGTAGCCTTGGACAACTGGAAGCTCATGCCGTCGTAAGCGTAAGTATAGTCGCCGTTGATGGTAATGTAAGAGGAGTTGTAGTAGTTGGGCTCGGCGATGGTGTAATTCTCGGTGTCGAAGTAGAGGCAAACGACATCACCTAACATTGCGGTGTAACTGTCGGCCAAGAACGTCGCAGGCTCAACGCGCTCGCCAGCGACGGTGATGTACTTAACAACGCCCTCGGTGCCCTCGTTGGTGAAGGTGAACGAGAGGGTGACAGGCTCCTCGGGGAACTTGGTGGTGATATCAACGGTGCTGCCCTGGGTCATGCCATTCAAGTTGTAGGATGAGCCGGAGATAGATACTTCATCGCCATTGTAAGTTACTTTATAGAAAGAGGAGTAGTCCTTGGCGCAGGCGTACCAGTTGGTCTCAAGATCGGGGTTGAACTTGATGGTGTTCTCGCCGTTCTGCAGCTTGGGGTAGTAGTTGTTGCAATTGAGGTTGACGTTGGATGCGTCGTCGATGTTGCAGGTGAATGTAGCGGTGCGGCTTGACTCCCAGTCGCCGGTGGTGATTTTGTACACCGTGCCGTCGTAATTGACGGTTTCGTTAAACTGGATGTTATCGCTCGCATAGTAATCGCTATATAAGGTAATATTGCTTTCCGACCCGTCGGGGAGGGTACGGGTGCAAGAAACGATGAAATACTTCGAGCTGTCCACCTGCAACCAGAGGCTGGCGTAGTTGTAATAGTCGTTGGAGTTTTTCAAAGGGATTACCGCCGTGCCTTTATTGCCGTCCCAGGTGATTGAGTAGTCACCCCAATTGAAGTAGGCCTCATCTACACGAGTGACGTCGTCAATCTCCACATAGATGGTGACGTTGTCGTCGTCGGCCTTGATTTGGAAACTGGTAAGAGCCACGAGGGCCATTACCAACAGAGAGTAGAACTTTTTCATAAATTACCGTTAAATGTGATATAAAGTGAATTGTTGTTTTCTTTAGCGTTGATCCTTAAAGGTGGAAGCCATATAAGGTAGACATAGCTTTAATGCGCGAATATACGCCAAAATATTCATACATTCAAGTTAATTTCTACTTATTCCCCGATTTTGTAGTCAAAACCACCGATTTTGCAATCCAAAGCCCCAAATGTAAAAGGACGTTAGCCACGAATTTGCCCCGCCACCGCATGAGCTAACGCTCATGGCGGTAATGGGCTACAATAGTCGGGTTATCCAGCCTCCAGACGGCCATCGGCAAGCCGATGGGGAGTGGGATGGATAGAATCGGCTGTTAACCCACCACCGCATGAGCTGGCGCTCATGACGGTAGTGGGCTACATTAGGTGTTCGGCATGCCGAACGCCAGTAAAGGATATAGCGGGGTAGGCAACAACCGCGGTGGTGGGGTAATAGACGGTTTATCCAGCCACCAGACGGCCATCGGCAAGCAGATGGGGAGTGGGGGGGGTGGGATCGATTGTTAACCCACCACCGTCATGAGCTGGCGCTCATGACGGTAGTGGGCTACATTAGGAGGGTGTACCATAAACTGAATTATGATACACCCTCATTGTTGTTTTGAGGCTTTATTTCACTAGTACCCTGAAGGGCGCTCGCTGGCTCGGGGCCGCGATGATGTAGGCGCCATAGGGCAGCTCCAGTATATCGTAATCGTTGACAACGGGGATTACACGGATCAGACGCCCGGCCACGTCGTAAACGGCCACGTTGTAGACAGTCTGCGCGCAGCGGAACACGATGCCGCCGTCGGTCAAACGATAGCCAAGCGCGGGCTGGTCGCTCAGCACGCCGTCAACGCCGGCCTTCTCAACCATAATCACGTTAGACGCATCGGAACGGTAGTCGAGCCTTACCGACTGAACGGTGTAGCTTTCGTTGGACGAGAACTCGTCGATTACCAGATAATTATCTTCGGCCACTAGCTCCTCGGTGGTAGTTGCGCCGTTGATATAGCGCGTGCGCGTAACCACGTAGTAGTCAATCGTTTCATCCGAGGGAACTTCCCAGTTGGCTTGATAGCTGTCGTCGGTGATATTGGTGGCGGGGAGAGCCGTGATGGTCGAAAGCGTGGGCACGGGCAGGCACTCGCCGCGCAGGTCCACACCGATCGACCCCGAGAGGCCACCGTCGGTGATGAACAGCTTCGAGGTGTGCTCGCCCAGGGAGGTAGGAGTGTAAGTGATTGTGGTCCAGTAACCTTCATCCGAGTTGACGTAGGTGGTGTTGATGGTGACGTCGCTCAGGGCGAACATATCCTTGTCATAGCGCGAGATGGTCAGCTCCAGCGAGCCGGTGAGATCGGTGCCGCGGAAGTGGAGTTGCGCCGTGCCGCTCTTGCCCAGCGCTACTTGGCCGAAATCGAGAGACATGCCTTGCGTGGGGGTGATCAGCGTAGGCTCGCCCGAGGGCTCGTCGCTGTTGTTGAGGTAAAACGCCTCACCCTTCTTGTTGCCCCAGATGTACTCGGCCAATTCGGGATAGTCGATAAACGGGTTACGGTTGTTCTGGAATTTGTACACAGCCTCGTTGCGGTCTAGCTCCTTTTGGCTCACGGGGTCGGCGCGGTGCCACTGCAGCAACAGCGTCTGGGCCCACGCGGCGAGGGTGGGGTAGGCGTTTTGTTGAAGCATCCACGAGTAGTTGCTGGCCCACGTGAGGTTGCTGTAGCAGGTTACGAAGTAGAAATATGTACGCGCGAAGTCGCCCTTGTACTCGTCGGCCGGCTCAAACACCTTGGTGGCGCCACCCGACGATGACGAGGGTGTGCCCACCTTTGAGATGCCGTTGTCGAATGTCGCATTGCCCACCACGCCCAGCGGATAGTTGCTCTTGGCCTGGTTGGCCGCGGCCTCGGCCGGGTAGAGGTGGTTAAGGTCGGTGTACGCGGGGGTATTGGTGCCACCGCCCCACCAGCTTTTGGGGAACGAGTGCTCGCGGTTCAAGCCCGAGAATGTGTTGGTGTACAACGGGATGTCGCTATACATGTCCCACCAGCGTGCGTAGCCGCTTGAGTTGGTCTCATTGGGGTACACGTCGGTGGTCTTGAAGTACTGCGGAAGGTTGGAGTAGGACGACACCTCCGTATGGTTGTAGATGATCGACTTCAGAGCCGCTTTCAGGTCGGCGTCCGTCTTGCCGTCGATGCTCTTGTAATAGCCCGCGGGGATGCTGGCCGACAGCTCCACGGCCGCCGCCAAGGCTAGGGCTAAGAATGTGGTTAGGCGTAAACGTTTTGTCATGCTATAAGGTATTTCTTTGTAGGATAGATAGTTGAATTCACTTTTTGAGACCTTCGAGGCGCTCCATCATTTGCGCCACATAGGGCGTGGGGTGGAGTTGCTGGGCTTGGTCGAAAGCATTGAGAGCCTCGGCGCGGCACTCGCCGCAACCCGCGTTTCTCTCCCATTGCATATAATTGTAGTTGCCCACCTCCAGCAACGCGTCGTAATTCACAGGGTCAATCTCGAGGATGCGCTTCCACGTGGCCAGCGCCTCCTCCCAGTGGCCAAGACCAGCCTGTCCTTGGGCCAGCGAGGCGAGGTAACCCACGTCGTCGGGCATACCCTTGAGCATTATCTTGGCGTATTCGACCGTGCGCTCAGGATTGCGACGGAAGGAGTAGTAAGCCATCAACCGCTGGTCGACCGTGCGTGTCATCCAGGAGTCCTCGCCCTTCACCATCAGCAAGAAGTCCTCGTAGAGGTGGGTCTTGCCCAGGGAAAATGACACCTGCTCAACCGAATTGAACAATGAGTCGAACGGCACATAATTGAGCGTAGCCTCGCGCATCAGTCGCAACTGATTCTCGCTGTCGCTGCGCATCCCGGCCACCACAATCGCGTGGCCGTAGGTGGCCGTCACCTTTGGCTCACGGTCGAGCATCAGGTCGTACATCGCTGCCGCCGAGGCCCACTCCCGTTGCTCGAAGAATCGCTCAGCCTTGGTTTTCAGCTCGTTATACGATGTCGTGGCCGCCGCGACCCACGCCACGCCAGCCATCACCATCGCCAATATCATTACAATCCTTCTCATAAATTTTAAAACGCTCAATCCCGTCGGTTTGGTTCATTTAGCATAGGTTAATCACCGTAACCCATACCCAGTTCCCAATGTTCTTGGATTGAAAACTCATAATCCTCGTTTTCGAGCCCAAATTCATCCACAATGATATCGATAGCCTCGGGATGCTCGTTAATCCAACTCCCCACGCAAACAAAAAATTTTTGAGTCTTGGGATTATAGAACACCCTCCCTCGAGGTCGATCTTTATAGTCGCCAATGAATGGTCCGGTTCCTGTGGTGAACTTCTGCTTATTGTATTCTTTTTTCCATAAGTTTTTGTGCAACAGAGAGCATGAGACCAGGCCTCCTCCACAATTAGCTTGTTTACCCTGTGGAGATTCCTTGTGGACACCATACAGGGTGTTAAGGGCTCCATTGTACCAGAATATACCAACTTGGCCTTGATGTATCTCAAGGCTTTTCTCCATAAAATTCAATGCGTCCTGATATTCTTCTGAGCTCATATTCTTATAACAACTGAAAACGCAAATTTACAAAAACTTCCAAGAATACAAAAATTGCCACATGAATTTCCAGCATTTCCAGCATATTCACCCTGGCGGTCGTGTGCCCCCCGGGTTACCGCGGGGGAAAAGGTAAGCCTGTTATTACATCCATCATCCCTCCTAAGAAAAGATGCTTTTTGCCACCCTCGGCGCCTCCGTTAACGTTGCCACTGCTTTCGTGTCTTTTCGTGCCCTTTTGTGGTTAAAGTGATTTCTTAGCGGTGGGATTTTGCCTCAAAGCGATTTTTTGTTTAAATTTGCATCCAAAATACCAATTTTATGCGATAATCATGAAAAATCAAAAGAAATTCATCCTTTCCGATGACCAGGTGCCTACTCAATGGTACAACATCCAGGCCGATATGCCCAACAAGCCTCTGCCTATCCTCAACCCCGCCACGCGCCAGCCCCTCACCGTCGACGAGATGAGCCACATCTTCGCCCGCGAGTGCTGCGTCCAAGAGCTTGACCAAGAGCATCGTTGGATCGACATCCCCGAGGAGGTGCTCGAAAAATACCGTTTCTACCGCTCAACCCCCCTGGTGCGAGCCTACGAGCTGGAAGAAGCTCTCGGCACCACGGCCCACATATATTTCAAAAACGAGAGTACCAATCCCCTCGGCTCCCACAAAATCAACTCAGCCCTGCCTCAGTGCTACTATTGCCGCGAGGAGGGCACAACCAACGTCACCACCGAGACCGGCGCCGGACAGTGGGGCGCCGCTCTGAGCTACGCCGCCAAGATTTTCGGATTGGACGCCGCCGTGTTCCAGGTAAGGATCTCGATGTCGCAAAAGCCTTACCGCTCGTCGATTATGCGCACATTCGGGGCTGTCGTCACCGGCTCGCCCTCGATGTCGACCCGCGCCGGCAAGGACATCCTCACCGTTGACCCGCAGCACCCCGGTTCGCTCGGCACCGCTATTTCCGAGGCTGTCGAACTGGCCACGCAAACCCCCAACTGCAAGTACACCCTCGGCTCGGTGCTCAACCACGTGTCGCTCCACCAAACGGTAATCGGCCTCGAGGCCGAGAAGCAGATGGAGATGGCTGGCGAATACCCCGACGTGGTGATCGGTTGCTTCGGTGGCGGCTCCAACTTCTCGGGTATCGCCTTCCCCTTCATGCGCCACACCTTCTCGGGCGAGCACCCCGACACCCGTTTCATCGCCGCCGAGCCCGACAGCTGCCCCAAATTGACCCGCGGCGTATTCCACTACGACTTCGGCGACGAGGCCGGCTTGACACCGCTGCTGCCCATGTTCACCCTCGGTCACTCCTTCAAGCCCGCCAACATCCACGCCGGCGGATTGCGCTACCACGGCGCCGGCACCATCGTGTCACAACTGTTGAAGGACGGCTACATGACTGGTGTTGACATCCCCCAATTGGAATCGTTCGAGGCTGGAATGTTGTTCGCCCGCACCGAGGGCATCATCCCCGCTCCAGAAAGTTGCCACGCCATCGCCGCCGCTATCCGCGAGGCCAACGACGCCACCGCTAAGGGCGACGAACGCGTAATCCTGTTCAACCTCTCGGGCCATGGCCTCATCGACATGACCGCCTACGAGCAATACATCAACGGCGACCTCCAAAACTACTCCCTCTCCACCGACACCATCGCCGCCAACACCCACGACCTCCCCTAAGTAGGATGTCGGGCCGTGTCGGCCCGACAGATTTAGGCAGGAAGTCGGGCCGGGCCGGGCCGACAGAATTAGGCAGGAAGTCGGGCCGTGTCGGCCCGACAGGTCTAGGCAGGAAGTCGGGCCGTGTCGGCCCGACTGTCCCGCCGACACGGCGGGACTTCCTACTTTAAATGGGGCCACGATTCGCATCGCGGCCCCATTTCAGGTTTAAAATTACCTACTCTTAAGTCTTCTACTTACTCATACATTACTTAAAGTTTTACCTTCACGCCGTTGATGATGTAGACGCCACGCAGGCCGTGGAGGGCATCGGCGCCGCGTCCCTGGCGCACGAGGCGCCCGTTGAGGTCATAGACCGTGACACGGTTGTCGGCGTCCATCGGCACGACAGCCACCGAGGTCGACTCGCGGATGTAGTACACGATCATCATCGCATAGTTGCCCACGTCGTCCACGCCCTCGTTGAACGTCAGCGCGCCGGCCGGGAGCACCACGGCGTAAGTGCCCTTGGAGTTGATCAGCTCCTCGGTCACCATCTCCAGCTCAGTCCCCTTGATGTTAGGGTTGATTCCGGTGATGGAGCCCCCGGTTTCGGTCTCGATAAGTTTGAGCGAGAGGTCGTCGGAGGAGAGTTTCATGTCGGTGAGGATGGGGCTGTTCCAGGTGACGTGGATATCGTAGATATAAGAAACGGCCGACTGGTTCTGCGGGTAAACGCTGTACTGCTTGAGGGGGTCGACCAGCGAGTTGAACATGCGCGACACGGTGCCCTCGCTCTCCGAGCCGTCGGTCATCTCGGCGTCCTCGAGGGCAAGAGTGAGGTCGCCCCAGCCACGCAGGCTGAACGGCACGTGCACGTTGATCGCCGTGTAGCCGTCGGCGTCCTTGTCGCCCGTGGTATAGACGGGCACGCAACCGGTGCCCTCGCTGTTGAAGGTGACGTCGCTGTAGGTGATGTCGTCATAGGGCTTCACCCACATGATCAGGTCGGCGATCTCGTCGAGCGACGAGCCCTCTATTAGTTCGGTGACGCCGTCGGTCTTGGTGAACTTGGCCAGGATCTGGTTGACCGGCGAGAAGGTGACGGTGGCGGCGGTGATGTCCACCTCGCAGCGCCAGCGTCCGGCGGCGAGGTTGAAGCCCGTGGAGGCGTCACGTAGGTTCACGCGGGTGGTGCGGTGCAGGTCCATGGCCGTTCCGGCGGTCACCTCGGGTGCTGTCCCCGTGGCCACGCTGCCCCAGAGCAGGGTGTTGTTGCCGTCGATTGTGGATGGCGCGAGAGCCACCGAGGCGTCGTTAGGGAGGGTGAACTTGAAGCTGTACACGCCGTCGCTGTCCCCCTCGCCCGAGCCCAAGACGTTGAGCGAGCCGTCAACCACTTGAATCACGGAAGGTCGCGAGTACAGGCCGGTATAGGCCGAGAATGTGGCGGTGCCGCGGCCGCGGTCGAGCACCACGTCGCAGTTGCCAGGGGCAAGGTAGCGGCATTGCGCCGAGTTGAGCGCCAAGTAGGTTGTCTGTTTCATGTCGATGACGGTCGACGCGTCGGCCTCGAGGGCGACGGCCACGTCAGTGGTCGCCACGGCGTCGCTCGCACCGTAGAGCCACGTGCCAGCCGCGCGGTTGTCGGTGGATCCAGTAGACTGGGTAAAAGCAAGGGGCGAGCCCTCCTCGGCGATGACGCTGTAGCGCATCAGTATGTCGGTGGTGGGCGCTGTGACTGCCAGGAGCGAGCCGTCAACGGCGTGGAGCGACGTCGGGTCGGGTGTTGTCACCTCCCAAGTCACGGTCATGGTGTTGAGATCGGCCGTGATGTGGTAGGTCTGGGGATGCACGGGCTGGAAGCAACGCTTACCAGCGTAGAGGTCGTTGATCGATGCCGCGTACATGGGCAGCTCGGCGTTGAAGCCCGCGGCCACGTTGTCGTCGGCTCCGCGGTTGGCACCCAATACCCAAGCCCCTGCCGTGGCGTCGGCCTGACGCTCGGCGTCGGTGAAATACAGTTTGGGTGCCGAGGTCGCGCTCGAGCAGGTGTAGTCGAACTCAAACACGCCGTCCTCGCTCTCTGCCGTCTCTTGGATCGTGAAGGGGTAGGCCACCAAGTTGAGCGTCTCGGGTAGCTCTCGGCCTGTGGAGAACCTTACCGTCCGGGCGTTGATATCCAGCGTGATGGTGCAATCGGTATACTCCGGCACCACGAAATACCCGGCCTGCGGACCATAGCTCGTCGAATAGAATTGGAAATAGCTGCCCGGCCAGGTCTTGTACGTCTGGTCCATATCCACATCCACGTCCACGCCCGCATGGTGAGGACCGGCGGCGTAGTTCCAGCCCTTGGAGGTGTAAGCGGTATTACCGGTTTTTGACTCTGATGAGAAATAAAGTTTCTGGGCATTCTCTGTGGTACTTAACTCAAAAGTAAATACGCCTGTTTCGCTCTCCGATGTCCCGATAATTTTCTTTTCGTCCGACCATATATACATTGCTGTAGGCACATCCTCGTCGGCGATTGTCCACGTGGAGGTCATGTTCTTGAGGTCGACCGTGACGTTGTAGGCGTGAGTGACCTCAATCGGGAAGAAACAGCCAATCTCATCGGAGGTTAAAGCCTCCTCCGGATCAATGTCGTATAAATCCCAAGTGTCGTTCCAAGGAGTAACTTTGCCACCGTTCTCGTCAGCCCCTAATACCCAGCTGCTCAACTTCACATCATCAGCCTTGGTCTTGTCCGTAAACATATACCCATAGCAACGATTTGACCCCAAGGCGTAACTTTTCATCGTGAAGTTGTAGATGCCGTTCTCCCCTGTGGCGCTATAATAACCAGTGGCTGAATTGCCGCGCCTTAGATAGAGCGTCTCGGGGAACACCAAGTAATCGCCCGTGTAATCCAAGAATTGCACCGTCTTGTTATTCAAGTCGATAATCGCGTCATAGCTCTTATTGAGATTGAAATAACAAGTGCTTTCATTGTAAACTTGCTGATAGGTCACTATCTCCAGCGGGAAGGTTCCACCCTCGGTTACGTCAATAGAGGCGGGTTTGTAGGTTGGGGAAGATCCGTATATCCAAGTATTGTAAGATGAGGAGGACATCTCTTTTGAGGTCGTGGCATCCGAGAAGAACACTGTCGCGCCTCGCTTGGCGCGGATGCTCATGCGCAATATTCCGTCCTTGTCATCATCGGTCCCTTGCCCAACGGCCACCAACCGCTTGCTGTTGTAGGCGTAAAGGGTTGTGGGCTGTACTTGGGGAGTTTGCCAGGTGACAGTGCGGTTATTCAGGTCCACCACTACCGTATAAGTGGTAGCGCCAAGCAACTTGAATTGAGCGTTGTAATCTCCATCCAAGATCAGCTCCGGCTCGCAATCGTAAATCGGCATTGTCTCATTGTAATTGGCCGAGCGTCGCGACCCATCCTCCGAAGCTCCCAAAAGCCAGGTGGCTGTGGTGTTTAGAGTCCACCTGGTAGAGGAAGTGTTGTCATCCGAGAACAATGCATAATATTTAGTGCTATATCCTGAAGAGATGCTGGAAAATGTATAAATACCAGGGTTCTCATCATCTTTGGAAGCTGTGTAAGTGTTTTGATATCTGGCTGTTGCATTTGGGTAGCCACTGTGCATATAAAGTTTTTCGGGGAAAAGTTCCTTGCGGCTATGCAGGGGGTAGACGCTCATAGTGCCCGCGTAGACATCTATCTCGATGTCATAGGCTCCGCGAGGAAGCATAAAGTCGCAATCTTTAGTTTGGCAAGTGTTATATGGAGTGGTTCGTTTTAATGTATATGTCTGGCCGCGCTTAACTGCGATATTCTGGGGATGCGCCGCTGTGCCACTGCCATAGAAATACGCACTTTTGCAGCAGTTCATTCTATTTGTTGAAGTTTTGGCATTACCCACATGGTTGCTTACAAAGAATGGTGTGTCCTTTGCTACTCTCACCGAGAAGTTTGCTATGCCGTTCACCACATCGGATGTCGCTATTTCGCTGGTGGCGCTTGTCCTGAGGGAAAGTTGTGTGATTTCAGGATCCTCGGAATCCCACGTGACAGTTTTTGTGTTGAAATCAACGGTAACCGTATAGGTACGAGCGCCGTTAAAGATGGGAACGAAGGTTGACATCTTGTTGTCGGTGATATAGTCGCGATCCACGGGAACCAATGGGTAGGTCTTGCCAGGCTCAACGTCCACGTTGTCAAAGGCCAACACCGAGCAACTCCCCCATGCTATAGGGTCGTCAAGCAAGGTATTGTTTTCTATGGGTACAAAATACCATTGAATAGGCTTGACATCCGGGTAACTGCTTGAATAATCATAGGTAACTTCAAATTGAAAAATTCCCCAGTCGAGTTGGGTGCCGTTTTTGGTGGAACTGTTGTTGACATTTCTCATCCTACATCCCGACGGGATGTAGTTTTCCCAGGTGACCGTGGCGGCTGAGGCCGGTAGAAAAGAGTAGATACAAGCTAAACAGAACACAATGAGTGCTTTGACGGTGTTTGTTCGATTCATAAAACGTTAGTTTACAGATGAGAGAGTGTTAAGGTTGATGCCTTTTGGAAACTCTTAAATACTATTACTTGGAAATTCACCGCAAAAGTACTAATTTTACCCCCCCAATTACTAAATATCGTTAAATAATTTAAACCGCAGTTAATTTAAAGTTTTTGCAAGAACGGCTGCGGCAACCTTAGGGGCGCCTTGGACGGCCGAAAAATTGCTTAGGAATCCAGCGTGGAAATTTATTCTCACGCGGATTTTTATCGATAATGAATTCAACTTTCTCAAGTTTGGAAACCACGAATTAACACTAATGAACACCAACAAATTAACGGTGTTTCCAATAAATTTTAGAGAGCTAACGCTCTTTAATTAACACGAATTTTGATAGCGAAGCTCATAGAAATTTGTGTACATTATAGAGTGTATGCTCTCTGAAATTTACTGATTCCCAAGTTAACTTATTGGTGCTCATTAGTGTTAATTCGTGGTTTCTTACTTGAGAAAGCCGCAACGCGGCGAGGGTGGCAATAACCCCGCACGACCGAGCACCGCGAGGGAGTGCGGGGGTAGAGAGGCAAAAACTCTCCCCTCCCAGTTACAGCCCCAACGGGCCGGTTTGGCGGTAACAAGATTGAGGGGGTAGGTGAGAAACTATTTTCTGCCAAAATTCCCGTTTTTCCCAAATTATCGCTAATTTTGCAAAACCAATGGCAGACAACTTTGACATAAGGGCCCAGCAAGCGGCGGCCGACGATCGCGACATCGAGCGAGCGTTGAGACCGTCGCAATTCGACTCGTTTAGCGGACAGGACAAAATCGTCGAAAACCTCAAGATTTTCGTCCAAGCCGCCAAACTGCGAGGCGAAGCCCTCGACCACACCCTCCTCCACGGACCTCCCGGCCTGGGCAAAACTACCCTCTCGGCTATCATCGCCAACGAGCTCGGCGTGGGTTTCAAAGTCACCTCCGGCCCCGTGCTCGACAAGCCCGGCGACCTCGCCGGCATACTCACATCCCTTGAGGAAAACGACGTATTGTTCATCGATGAAATCCATCGCCTAAGCCCCGTGGTGGAGGAATACCTCTATTCGGCCATGGAGGACTATCGTATTGATATAATGATAGATAAAGGCCCCGGGGCACGGTCGGTGCAGCTTTCTCTGTCGCCCTTCACCCTCATTGGCGCCACCACCCGCAGCGGCCTGTTGACATCGCCTCTGCGAGCACGTTTCGGCATCAACTTCCACCTCGAGTACTACGACCACCAGGTGCTCGAGCGCATCATCCTGCGCTCGGCATCGCTGCTGGGCGTGAAATGCACCGGGGAGGCCGCCCATGAGATAGCAATGCGGTCGCGTGGCACGCCCCGTATCGCCAACTCGCTGTTGCGACGCGTGCGCGACTTCGCCCAGGTGAAAGGTTCTGGCGCGATCGACCCTGAGATCGCTCGCTTCGCCCTCGAAGCCCTCAACATCGACCGCTACGGCCTCGACGAGATCGACAACAAGATTTTGACCACGATAATCACCAAGTTCAAGGGCGGTCCCGTGGGGCTTTCTACCATCGCCACAGCGTTGGGCGAGGACCCGGGAACGATTGAGGAGGTCTACGAGCCGTTCCTAATCAAGGAGGGTTTCATCAAGCGCACTCCTCGCGGCCGAGAGGTAACCGACCTGGCCTACTCCCACTTGGGCCACGCCCTCAATGAAGGCCTTGGAGGGCTTTTTGAATGATAAATCGAAATTTCCGAAATTTCCGGGATTCCCGAGATTTCCGAGTTAATAAAAAAGGATGGCGTCAGTTAAATCATTAGCCAAGGACACAGCCATTTACGGCATGAGCAGCATCGTTGGGCGTTTCCTCAACTGGTGCCTGGTGCCTATCTACACCAACGTCTTCGCCGCCGCCGAATATGGCATCGTCACGCTAATCTACTCCATCGTCGCTCTCGCCCTGATTATCCTCACCTACGGCATGGAGACTGGCTTCTTCCGATTCGCCAACCACGAGCGCTGGCGCGATCCCATGCAGGTCTACTCCACCACGCTTGTATCCATCGGCATTAGCTCCACAATATTTATAATAGCCGCGTGCATCCTCTCCCCCGAGTTGGCCCGCTGGATGGAGTGCGGGGCTCATCCCTCGTTCGTCTGGATGATGGCAATCGCCGTGGGTGTCGACGCCTACACCTCCATCCCGTTCGCCTACCTCCGCTACAAAAAGCGCCCGTTGAGATTCGCCGCGTTGCGACTGATCGGAATCGGCCTCAACATCGGCTTGAACCTCTTCTTCATCCTCTTGTGCCCGTGGCTTTGGAAGGTGGCTCCAGCTTGGATTGGATGGTTCTACAACCCCACATTCGGGATCGGTTATATCTTTTTGGCCAACTTAATCAGCTCATTAACAACGCTTTTGCTGCTTTATCCCGAGATTGTGGTGGCCAAGTTGACCTTCTGCTACAAGCTATGGAAGGAGATGATAGTGTACTCGTATCCCCTTCTGATTCTGGGCATTGCGGGTATCATGAACCAGACAATCGACAAGATTCTCTATCCGCTGCTTGTCCCCGACAAGGTGGAGGCGATGACGGGCCTGGGTATCTACGGCGCCAACTACAAAATCGCCATCGTAATGGTGATGTTCATCCAGGCTTTCCGCTTTGCCTATGAGCCATTTATCTTCGCCCAAAACAAGGAAGCAGGCTCGGGCGACAAGAACCAAGCCTATCGCGACGCGATGAAATATTTCGTGATTTTCGCGCTGCTTATTTTCCTCGGCGTGATGTACTATCTGCCTGTGTTGAAGTACTTTATCTCGCCGCATTACTTCTCAGGCTTGAAGGTAGTGCCCATTATCATGATCGCCGAGCTATGCTTTGGCGTGTTCTTCAACCTGTCGCTGTGGTACAAGTTGACCGACAAAACCATCTGGGGCATGTGGTTCTCGCTTATGGGCCTGGGAGTGACGTTGTTACTGAATATCCTGTTCGTGCCCACCTTTGGCTACATCGCCTGCGCGTGGGCTGCCCTTGGCTGCTACGGTACCATGATGATTGTCAGCTACTTCGTGGGCAAAGCCAAGCACCCGATCGGCTACGACGTGAAGCGCATCGGCTTCTACTCGCTTGTGGCCGCGGTGCTCTACGTCGTGGGTATCTACGCGATCGCCACCCCATACGCGAGTCTCAACCTCGCCCTCCGCACGATTCTACTAATATCCTATATATTGCTGGTTTTCAAGGTTGAACGTCTCAATTTGCGTTCACTTGTGCCACACCGTCACCACTAACTCTCTACCACCTATGCCTAACGACCCCGATTATAAGATGCATAACGATACTGAGGAAGCCACCCCTGGCACCGCTGCGGGAAGCGATGCGTCCCAGAGCTCTCAAGCCAAGGACGTGCGCTCGGCTGGCGCCCTGTTTGTCAAGTCGCTGAAAAGCTACTTCGCCATCAACTCGTTCCTTGTGCCTCAAGCCGATGCCGAGAGCGACATCCGCGAGGGCGTGTCATTCCGTGGCCCTAACATGCTCATCCTCATCTTCGCCATCTTCATCGCCTCGCTCGGCTTGAACACCAACTCCACGGCGGTCATCATCGGCGCCATGTTGATCTCGCCGCTCATGGGACCTATCATCGGTATGGGTTTGGGCGTGGGAATCAACGACTTCGAGTTGATCAAGCGCTCGGGGCGCAACCTGCTGATGGCCGCCGGATTCTCGGTGTTGACATCCACGATCTACTTCCTCATCTCGCCGGTCAACGAGAGCCACTCCGAATTGTTAGCGCGCACATCCCCAACGATTTACGATGTGTTTATCGCCTTCTTTGGCGGCGCGGCCGGCATCATCGCCGTCGGGTCGCGTTCCAAGGGCAACGTCCTCCCCGGTGTAGCTATCGCAACGGCCCTGATGCCGCCCCTCTGCACCGCTGGTTATGGCCTGGCAACCTGGCAGTTACATTATTTCTTGGGGGCAACTTACCTGTTTATCATCAACTCCATCTACATTGGATTCGCTACCGTGCTGGGAATCAAGATGATGCGCTACAAGCACAAGCAATTCATCAACGTGGAGCGGGCTCGCAAGGTGCGACGGATGGTAACAATATTGGTTGTAATCACCGCAATCCCAGCGGTTTACCTCACCTATGAGATGCTACGAAGCAACTCGTTCAAAATGAAGGCGATGCAATTTGTGGAACAACAATTTGACTTCCCCTCCACAAAGGTGCTAAGTTACTCAGCCACAATGAATAAGGGACATCGAGATATCACCGTCACCCTCATCGGTAAAATTCTCCCGCAGGACTCCCTGCAGCTGGCCATGCAGTCGAAATTGGAGGGCGCCGGCCTCTCGGGCACCTCGCTTACCATCATCCAAGGCGCCCAACCCAGCGCCAGCGCTGGAGCGGATGCCACCTCCACGCTAACTGGCTCAGCCAAGGATATTTACGAGGTAGCTCAAGCAACGATCGACCGCCAGATTGGAACAATCGACTCCCTGCGATTCGAGCTTTACGAGCGTGCCCGGGCCGATTCGATCGGCGCCACAATCGCCCCCGAGCTAAAGGTGTTATTCCCTCAGGTTGAGGACATTGCGATAGTTCAACCGCAATTCACAGCCGTGAAGAACGACCATCACGAGGATGTCAACGTGGCCCTCGTGCGTTACTCCACCGCGATGACCGAGGCCCAGCGCGAGAAGCTACGCGAGTACCTCCAAGCCCGCTTGCGCCTGCGCCATGTCCATATCGTTGATATTACCCGTCAAATCAAGTTATAACGTCCTTTCTTTCAATTATTTATGTCCAAACAGTTAAAAGTTGCTCTTATCAACCACAGCGACACCCTCGGGGGTGCCGCAGTTGTCACTTACCGACTCAAAAGCGCCCTGCGACGCGCCGGTGTTGACGCCCGTATGGTGGTGTACACCAAGGGTTCCGACTCGCCCAACGTTTACCAATTCTCCTCGCGATTCCTGCGTGGCCTGAAATTCATGTGGGAGTGCTTCGCCGTGGCCCGCGCAAACGGTTGGAATCGTGAAAACCTCTTTACAGTGTCCCTGGGAGCCGCCGGTTACAACCTCGCTTCCCATCCATGGGTGAAGGAGGCCGACGTGATTGTACTCAACTGGGTCAACCAAGGAATGCTATCGCTCGGTGATATCCGCCGTATCCTAAAACTCGGAAAACCAGTGATTTGGACAATGCACGACATGTGGCCGCTCACTGGCGTGTGCCACCAAGCCAAGGATTGCGAGGGTTACCTCTACAACTGCGGCTACTGCCCGCTGCTCCACAACGGTAAGAAGGCCAACGACGCGTCGACCCGCGTGATGGAGAAGAAACGTCGCCTTTACGAGCGCCACAAAATCACTTTTGTAGCTGTAAGTCATTGGCTGCAAGATAAATGCCGACAATCCACGCTGCTGCGCGACCAGGATGTGAGGGTGATTCCCAACGCTTTCCCCACCGATTTTTTCATCACTAAGCCCTCACATCAGGTGCAGAATTTCGAGCTCGACTACTCCAAAAAGCTCATCGTGATGGGAGCCGCCCGCCTCGACGACCCTATCAAGGGTTTGGATTACGCCATCGAGGCCTTGAACAAACTGTTTGACATGTCGCCTGAGCTTGCCAACACCTCCACGGCGGTGTTTTTCGGCGATATCCGTAACCCGGGAGCATTCCGCAATTTACGTTTCCCCCATCGCTACATCGGCCGTATCAACGACCCCAAACTCCTACGCCAACTCTACGCCTCCAGTGCCGTTGTAATGTCATCGTCGCTCTGCGAGACGCTGCCCGGCACTCTCATCGAAGGCCTCGGCGCTGGTTGTGTCCCTGTCACCTTCGGCGAAGGCGGTCAAGACGACATCATCGACCACCTTAAGACGGGCTACATCGCACGGCTGAAAGACACCGACGACTTGGCCAACGGACTAAAATGGGCTCTTGAAAATCCCCTCGACCGCGACATGCTCCACCAATCGGTTCATGAGCGCTTCAACGCCGACGCTGTCGCCCAATCCTACATCGCCCTCTTCAACGACCTCCTCAATCAATAATTATATTGTCAAAAGAGATCGGAATGGGTTCCCGTATCCACAGCAATGATTATTAGTTGTGTATCATTTTGTTTCCACACTAATAGCCAATCGGGCTTTATATGGCACTCCCAGCAACCCGCAAAATCCCCCCGCAATCTATGAGCTTTGTATTGGGGAGGAAGTGTGCCTGTTTGTTGCAGAATGTCTAAGGCGTTAAAGACCAAATCTACATCTAGGCCTCGCTTTTGGCAAAGTTTGATGGAACGTTTGAATTGGTTGGTGTATTCAATAGAGTACATTATCCAAATATTTGTGCCTTCATTTCAGCCACGGTATCGGCATGATATACCCTGCCAGCTTTAATATCCTCTAAACCCTTTGCGACTCCGGCTTTGCGAGGTTTTTTTTCGGAGGCAGTCCAGCAACGCACCTTAGCCAAGTCCATCAAGAAGGACCAATCCTCGGCGGGAAGGGTAATTTGCATTGTACGTGTCATATATTATCGGTTTTGATTGTTTTCGCAAATATAGTAAATATTTTTCATTCTTGAATTGACCCTGTTTATTTTAAGTGGGCTTTGGAATAATGTACCTCAATCCAGCATGAGGGAGATGAAGGGGCGGCGGGTGGCGAGGTTGAAGATGTCGCCGATGTGAGGAGCCGAGAACAGGATTGAGGTGAGGACGTTGACAGGGACGTCGAGCGCAAGTCGCGAGCCGTCGAGGTCGTTGGGATGCTCCACCCCCCTAATAGCCTCGTCGTCGATCACGCATTGACCTTTGCGTAGGCGGTAAACATGCTCATTTTCAGGCAAAATGGGGTCGCTGACGCGTATCAAGCCCGAGTATTTGGGATTGGCGGCTGCAACTGCCTGAAGCACCTTCAGCACGTTGACGATGCGGGCCATGCCCCGGGCCTCGATAGGGCGCCCTTGCGTTGTGGGGGCGAGATAGCTCAATGGCTTGTCCTTGAATTTATTGGCTATCGCTTGAAGCATGGCTCGGCGCGCGTTTTCGTCCTGACCTATAATATCCTTCACGATCATCCGGTCGTCGCCAGGGGTAACGACCGCCACAGCCACCGGGGTGGTAGTGTCGTTGTCGGAGAGCCAGAACGCTTGGCCGCCGTCCATGGCCGCGTCGCGCACGATGTTGGCCCACTGCTGGGGGGTGTGGCGCACGCTCCCGGCGCGCTCGATCTCCCATGAATGAATGGCCTCGACAAGCGACTCGGGGATGGGTAATGTTAAGTCGTGAAGCGAGTGGCTTCCGCGGTTAGAAATCACAGAATCAGGAACATAGTGCCGACGATCGACATAAAACACGGTGGAAAAACCCAGACGGTCGTAGAAAAAGTAAAGATGGTCGCTAGCGGGAATCAAGGCGGCGAAGGCATCGCCGCGATCGTAAGCGGTTTCCAGGGCGTAGCGCATAAGCCGCGTGCCGTGGCCTTGGTGACGATAATTACGACGGGTGGCGGCTCCGGCGATGTAAGCCATTGGTAGTGAGCGGCCTTGGAATGAGATTGAGTATCGTTGGAGCAACATCGACGACACGACATGGCCGTGTTCGTCCTGCAGGGTGAGGGCATCCTGTGGGGAGTACACGTTGTCGAAGTACATCTTCCGATAGGCCGCGGAGTCGTCGAACGCCTCGGCCCAGATCTCCTCTATTACCTTTTTAGCGTCCATATAATAATAACGCACGACCACCTCATAAGTTGTATAAGAAGGGCTGGTTAGACAGGAAGTCGGGCCGTGCCGGCCCGACAATCAAGTAGGACGTCGGGCCGTGTCGGCCCGACAAGTTTTCTGTTCCGCCGGCACGGCGGAACATCCTACTTAACCGGCACGGCGGAACATCCTACTTAGCCGGCACGGCGGAACATCCTACTTAGCCGGCACGGCGGAACTTCCTACTTGAGGGCCGATAGGAGGTCGTCGGGGGTGATGCCCAGCTGCGACATGCGCTGGCGCAGTTCGGGGAGGTAGTTTTCAAAAAATTCCCGTCGCTTGGCCTCGCTCACGCGCTCGCGGGCGTTAGGAGCCAGGAAGTATCCCAGCCCGCGTCGCGGCTCGATGATGCCGTCGGCTTGTAGTTGCTCCAGAGCCTTCAGCACCGTGTGGGTGTTGACGCTCATCTTTACGGCCAGTTCGCGCACCGACGGTATACGCTGATCCTCCACCCACTCCCCGGCCACGATGCGGCCATGGCAATAGTCGGCAATCTGCAGATATATCGGACGTGTTGACGCAAACTCCATCATAGGCTCTGCTTTTTAAACTTCCTGTACATCAGCCAAATAGCCACCGCAATAGCGACAAGCGAAAGGGCCCCCGCGAGCAGGGTGGCCGCTTGCACCATCGGCTCCTTGTATATCTCGGGATCCAGCGGCGTTGCGTTGTCGAGATTGTAGCGCACGGTTTGGTCGGTTACGGCATCGTAAAAGCCTGTCATAAAGCCGTATACGGCCGAGAAAATGCCTACAATCAACCCCAGCGTCATCGACACGCCTATGTTGACGGCGATGCCGATCAACACGCGGTTGCGTCGGGCCAGCACCACTCCCGTCAAGGTAGCTATCGCAGGCAACACAGCCGAAAAGAACACCAGTCCGTAGCTCGAGGGGAAGGTGATGTAAGATGTCATGATATACGACTGCAAAGTCGCCAGCCGTTCAGCGCCGAAAATCGCCAAGGAGATGCCGTAGCACGCCCATATCGTGCCGTCAATCAGCACATAGGTGACCAGCAGGAAGAAGCCCAGCAGAAACACCAAACGCTCCAATGGTGTAACGGGTAGCATGGCCGACACGGCGTTGCCATGCGAGCGCGCCAGCATCAACGGCGAGAACCCCCATAGCCATCCGGCCGCTCCAATCCCGAAGGCCGACAATATCCAAAAGCTTGAGAATAAGCATGGTAACAACGAGCCAAGGAAAAGGATAAACGACAGGAGCGGCCATAGCCAAAGCATCGGGGACAAGGCCGGCTTGTAGTAATACCACAGCGAAAGGCAACGGCCCCAGGAAAAGCTGTCGACGGGGGAGGATATAGCTTGTGTAGTCATTCTTCTGAGGAGTTTAATTGGTTGAGTATCAGCGATGCCGTCGTGGGGTTGATCATTGCGGTGAACAGCATGGGATAATTGATGTCGGTGTACAGTGTCCCGTCGTTGGGCACGATTTGGCGGAATCCCATGGCCTCCTCCTCTATGTACAGTGCGTCGGGCTGCGGTGTCGAGCCGCTTATAAACGCAAGGCGGTCAGCGATTTGGCCAATGGAATGGTTGAGCATCAAGTGCCCTTGTGAGATCATCAGCACCGAGTCGAACAGACGCTCCAAGTCCCACACCGTGTGGGTTGAGACGATGATCGTGCGACCTTCGTCGGCCGACTGCATCAACGCCTTCTGCAACGAGATTTTGCCGGGGATGTCGAGGCCGTTTGCCGGCTCGTCGAGCATGAGTAGGGGAGTTCCCAAGGCCAAAGCGTAGGCCACCGACGCGCGTTTGCGCTTTCCCAGCGAAAGAGCGTCGAGGTACTCGTTGCTCTTGATTCCCATCACGTCGAGGTTGGCTGCCAGTAGCTCGGGGTTGAACGTGGGGTAGAACCTCGCGTGCGACTTCACCAACTCATCTATCGACTTCGCAGGCCACTGCAGGTCGTCGCCCAGGAAGAACAATTGGCTTAGCACCGACGGCGCGTGGCGCTGCATCGGTTGGCCCTGCTCATCGGTAATCACGCCGGTGGTGGGGGTGAGCAAGGTGGCCAAGAGATGGAGCAGGGTTGTCTTGCCAGCGCCGTTCTCACCCATGAGCAGGTGGATTCCCGGCTGGATGTCGGCCGTGATGCCGTCGAGCGCCAATGTCCCCGACGGATACTTATAACTAATGTCGTAAAGCTTGATCATAACCTTATCCGAGCCAACTTCCGATAGTGGCGCATAACATAACCATTACTAAAATAATTTCGATCATCGCTGAGAGGATTTAAGAAACGCTTTTGATTTTCAACCGTTGAGCCTTGATTTTAGCTATTTCTACCTTGATTTATAGGTGCTTAGCTTTAATTTACGGCCTTGTGGTTGACTGTTGTAGTTATCTACAACACCGCAAAGGTACAACATTTTTCTTTACCGCCAAATTTTTTCGAAGAAATTTTTTTAAAATCTCGAATGCACGAATACACGAATTTTCGAATACACGAATGCACGAATGCACGATTAGGGAGGCAGCTTGGGGCTGTCGTGTAATCGTGAAATCGTGCACTCGTGTACTCGAGGGGTCGAATACACGGGTGCACGATTAGGCAGGATGTCGGGCCGTGCCGGCCCGACGGAAAATCTTTTCTGTCCCGCCGGCACGGCCGGACATCCTACTTGATCTGTCCCGCCGGCACGGCGGGACGTCCTACTTAAGCAGGGGACTTTCTACTTGGTATCTTCTTTGGCCTTCTTGGCGGGCGCTTTTTTGGCGGGCGCTTTCTTAGCCGCAGGTTTCTTGGCCGCGGGTTTCTTGGCCTTAGGGGTTTCTTCCTTATTGGGCTCCTCCTTATTGGGTTCCTCCTTATTGGGCTCCTCCTTCTTGGGCTCGCGCAGGGCGTGCTCCTCGTTGAGGTGGTCGACGTTGCGGCGCATCGACTCTACCTCCTTGTTGAGGGTCTCGATCTCGCGTGCCTGGTTGCGGATGGTCGTCAGCAAGGCGTTAAGCTCCTCGTTCTCAATCGACAGCGGATACTGCTCCTCGACGCGCACGATGAAGTCGGCCAGAACGTTCATGTAGTTGGTAAACGCCTGGAACGGTGTCTCGTAGGGGGAGAAATGGGAATGTACCTCGCCGTCGGCGCGACGCTTGGTCGACATATAGAATAGGTGGTCGGAGGCCTGCAGGTAGTTCCAGTCCTGCTTCAGGCGACGGTCGGTGCAGAGGCGCACGCGCTCGGCCACCGAGTAGAGCTTGTTGAACGCCTCGTTCTGCAGCTGGTTGCCGAGCCATGCCGAGGTGTCGCGAGCCTCGTCGGCCCACGAGATGGGGTGCATAACCGACAGGATATCAACCGATTTGAGCTTGGCGACGGCCTCGCTGGGGGTCCAGAAGTCGATTCCGCGCTCGGCTGCGAAGCGGGGAAGTGCCTCCAGGAACTGGAAGATACCCGACTCGCGGGCCTGCAGGGCGCCGAACGTCTCGAGGTTCATGAACAGGTTGACGATCTGTTCCTCGGGAGGCGTCGACGCGATCCAGTCGATGTACTTGTCGGCTGTCAACGGGTAGGCGTCCCATTCGGTGTTGGAGAAACGGAACGAGATGTCGTCGCTTAGCTTGGAGTTCTTAAGCAGCAGCTTCAGTTTGGGAGCGGTGGCGGCGGCATATACGTAGTTGGGCGACTTCCAGCCCAGGATGTGCTTGGCGCCCTCAGTGATGACACCCTTGTAGCCCATGGCGAGAATCTGCGGGGCCATATCGTCGCAGTAGATAAGCTCGGTGTTGCGGAGCACCTTGGGTTTCTGGCCGAACAGTTCCTCGATTTTCTTGTCGTGGAGCTTTACTTGGAGGGCAAACTCCTCGGGGTCGATCAACGAGGCCAGCGAGTGGGAGTAGGTCTCGGCGAGGAACTCAACCTTGCCGGTTGCGGCGAGTTTTTTGAGGATGTCGATAAACTCGGGCACGTAGATTTCCAATTGCTCGAGGGCGACGCCGGTGATCGACAGCGCGCAACGGAACATTCCCTTGCTATCTTCGATCATCTTCAGGAGGCTTTGGGCGGCGGGGATGTAACTTTGTTGGGCGATACGGGTGATGATATCGTCGTTGGCGAAATCATCGTAGTAGTAGTGGTCGTTGCCGATGTCGAAGAAGCGGTAACGTTTCAGGCGGAACGGCTGATGTATCTGGAAATAAAAACAGATGGCTTTCATCGTGGTTTTTGGTTTTTGGTTTCTAGTTTCTAGTTTCTAGTTTTTGGTTTTTCGAATGCTCGAGTGAACGAATGCACGAATACACGACAGTCGAGGTAACGAGGAAACGAGTTAGCTGGCTTGGCCGAGCACTTTTTTGTAGATGTCGATTACCTTTTGGCCGGCTTTGTCCCAGGTGATTTGGTTCACCTCGTCGAGGCCGTCCTGGCGCAGCTGGTTGTACAACGCGGGATAGGTGACGATGGCGTTGATAGCGTCGGCCATGGCGTCGATATCCCAGTAGTCGGTCTTGATCACGTTGTCGAGGATCTCGGCGCAACCGCTCTGCTTGGAGATAATCGAGGGGACTCCCATCTGCATAGCCTCCAGGGGCGAGATGCCGAAAGGCTCAGAAACCGAGGGCATCACGTAGACGTCGCTGGCCGAGAGCATCTCGTACACTTGCTTGCCTTTCTGGAAGCCCGGGAAGTGGAAACGGTCGGCGATACCGCGCTCGGCGGCCAGGGCGATCATCTTGTCCATCATGTCGCCGGAGCCGGCCATCACGAAGCGCACGTCGTGGTTGTTCTTCAACACCTTGGCGGCGGCCTCCACGAAGTACTCGGGGCCTTTTTGCATGGTGATGCGGCCCAGGAAAGTGACCACTTTCTCTTTGGGCTTGGGGGCCTTGGCGTTGAGGAACTCCTCGCTCAGCGGGGTGACGGCGTTGTGTACGGTGGTCACCTTGGCGGGGTCAATGCCGTATTTGTCGATGACGGTTTGGCGAGTGAGGTTGGAAACGGTGATGATATGGTCGGCGTTGATCATGCCGTCGCGCTCGATGTTGAACACCGTGGGGTTGACGTTGCCGCGGGAGCGGTCGAAATCGGTGGCGTGAACATGGATCACCAGGGGCTTGCCTGTCACCTGCTTGGCGTGGATGCCGGCGGGATAGGTGAGCCAGTCGTGGGAGTGAATCACGTCGCAGGGGATAGTGCGAGCCACTACGCCAGCCATGATCGAGTAGTTGTTGATCTCCTCGAGCAGGTTGTCGGGGTAACGGCCCGAGAACTCGATGCAGCCCAGGTCGTTGGTTACCATATAGTTAAAGTCGGCGTAGATGTGGTTGCGCAGGTCGAAATAGAGGTCGGGGTCCATGAGCTTGCCGATGCGGCTTTCCACATAGTCGCGGTTGACGTCGCGCCAAGCCACGGGGACCTGGGAGGCGCCGATGATGCGGGCGAAGCTCTTTTCCTCATCGCCGAACGGCTTGGGGATGACGAACGTAATGTCCATGTCGCCGCACTGCCACATGCCGCGGGTCAAGCCGTAGCTGGCGGTGCCGAGGCCTCCGAGGATATGAGGGGGGAATTCCCACCCGAACATTAATGCTTTCATTTGTTTGTCAGTTGGTTATCTTCTTTTGTGAGGCCTATGTTTATACGTCTAAGCGTTTGAGGGTGCGTAGGGTGCGCAACACCTCAGCCACGTTGGTGGCGTGGGAGATGGCGCCGCGACCCGAGAATGGCGGGTTGCCGTCGTAGAGTTGCGACAGGGAGCCGATGCAGCCTTGCGACATCTCGTCCTCAAAGCCGATGAGCATACGGTCGATGTAGCTTACTCCGCTCATGCCGAACACTTTAAGGTAAGCGTCGGCGTAGAATCCGATCAGCCACGGGCGAGCGGGGCCTTGGTGGAGTGCCGTCTCGCGCTCCTCGGGCGAGCCAAGGTAAGCAGGACGGTAGCCGTAGCTCTTGGGCGACAGGGTGCGCAATCCCTTGGGTGTCAACAACTCTCGTGTCACGACATCGAGCACTCCCTTGCGCTGGCGACGGTCGAGCGGCGAGTAGTCGAGACCGATAGCGATAGCCATGTTGGGTCGCACCGACGGGTCGGCGTAGGAGTTGTCAACGGTGTCGTAAAGGTATCCGTAGTCGTTGAGGAACGTGTCGATGAACGGCTGCTTCATTTTGTCGGCTTGGTCGATCCATCGGTTGCGGCGCTCTACGAGGCCCGGGTTGTCCTCGGTGAGCTTCTCGCCGAAACGCAGAGCGTTGTACCACAAGGCGTTAAACTCAACAAGCTTGCCCGAGCGGGGCACGATAGGCTTGCCGCCGAGCTGCGAGTTCATCCACGACACGGCCGTCTCGTGGCCGTCGGTCGACAGCAGGCCGTCGTCGCCCAGGAACAGGTTGGGGTGTCCGCCGTCGATGATCCAGTCGAGAATGTGGGTCACCAGCTCGGTGTAGCGTTCGCGGGCAAGGTCCCATCCCTCGGTTTTGGCGTACTGCTGAATGGCCCAGATGCACCACAGGGGGATGTCGGGCAGGTCGATGCCGTGGATCGTCTGTGAGCACTCGCCGGTGTCCATGTAGCGTGTCAACGCCTTGGAACCGCTGTCCATGATACGCTCGAAATCCTCGCGATGGTTGATGGCCAGCGTATTGCCGGGAAGCGACATGAACGTGTTGCGGGCAAGGATGGTGCCCCAGGGATAGCCTGAGAGCATAAACTCGCGGTCGTCCTTGAACAGGTAGAACTGCTTGGCGGCGTTCTTCAGGCAGTTGAAGAACGACGTGCGGCACGTGCGCGATGCGATTTCCGCCTCGTACATCTTCGTCAGGTTTCTGGGCTTTACCTCCGATACGCCGGCCGAGAAGATGATGCTCTCGCCTTTCTTGATTGGGATTTGGAAGTAGCCCGGTACCCAAAGGTCCTCGGTGTAAGGCACGCCACGGTCCATGTCCTTGACGTACTCGATGCCATTGTACCAGTGGGGGTCGAACACCCACTCGGGCTTGCGGCTCAGCTGCATATACAGCGTGGGGTAGCCCGGGTAGAGGCAGCATGCGATGCCGTTGTCAACCGGCTCGCAATTCTGGTTGAGCGCGCCGTTGGCAACGCATAATTCGTTTGCGTCGCGGAAAGCCAGGAACGGACGGAATTGCAACGTTGTGGGGGAGTGTGCTTCGACCAATGTGTAACGAATTAGAATGCGGTTCTCTCCCGAGATGAAGATTTTCTCCTTGGTGAGGATGACGCCGCCCACGCGGTAGGTGGTGCGGGGCACGCTCTCGCAGTCGAACTCCCTGATGTACTTGTGGCCATTGGGGCTGAGCACGCCGCCCTGGTAACGGTGCAACCCGAGGTTGAACGGGGCACCGTGCTGAATCACGGTTTCGTCCAACGACGACAGCAACACCACGGGCTTGTACTCCTTGATGCCCTCGCGGGGAATCACCAGAAGGCCATGTTGCTTGCGGGTGTTGCATCCCACAATCGACGTGCAATGGTAGGCGCCGGCTTGGTTGGTACGCAACATCTCCTTAGGAAGCGACTGCTCAAGGTTGATCATTAGGTTTTTATCAAACTTAAGGTAGCTCATGGATAATGAATAATAGGGGTTATTTATTTTCAAATTTTGGTATTGAGCTTAAGGCCCCGGCCAGTGGTGTCCTTTGGCTCGGAAACTTAAATTCCCCAAATTTACTAAAATTTTTTCACAGAGAAACATTCTCGACGTTTTTTTTGAAATTTTCTTGTCATTTTACCCATTTATTCGACTATTTAGAGTAAATTCGCGTAAACAATGAAATGAATATCGTTGAGCAACCCCAATGACAGGCACAATTGAAATAAACCGGCTTAAAATCTACGCTTACCATGGAATTCTGCCGCAAGAGCGCGTCTGCGGCAATTTCTTCGAGGTGGACGTCCGCCTCCGCTATCCCCTTATCCGAGCTGCCCAGAGCGACAACGTGTCGGGTACCGTCAACTACGCCCAGGCTATCGAAATCATCCAGGCCGAGATGTCGCATCCCGTGGCCTTGATCGAGCACGCCGCTTGGCAGATATGGCGCGCTTTGATGCGCAAGTGGCCCGCAATCGAGGGCGGCATGGTGCGAGTGGCCAAATTAACCCCGCCCTTGTCGGCCGAGCTCGACTCGGTAGCCGTCAAAATCGAGTTCTAAATAGCTACATCCCCTCTTCCATACCATATAGCGGCGGGGCGCGCAAAGGTGAAAGCCTTTGCGCGCCCCGCGTTTTGGGGAGGAACCGATTGGTTAGAAGATTATTTTTTCGGAACGGGTGCCAGAGACTTTAATCACAAGCTGTCCCGGGGTGGGATTGGCGATTAGCATGCCCTGGAGGTTGAAAAACTTGACCGAGGTCGCGGCGGGTCCGTAGTTGACGCTCTGGATGCCGTTGACGTACTTGTTCTCGTTGAGCACGCCAGTGGAGAAGCGTGAGATCTTGGCGTCGCCACGCACCAGGTAGAGGTCGATTTGGGGAACGCCGTTGACGCGGGAGAGCTCGCCGTTGGTCTTGGGGGTGCCGGCGGCCGCGAAGTTGAAGTAGGCGCCTCCGGTGTAGTTGTCGGCAGCTGTGGGCACAGTAACCGGATCGATGTCGGTGCCGGTGGTGACGACTGCGGCCGTTGAGAGCCCCTTGGTGATGTCCAGCAGCTCAAGACCTATGTTTTTACCCTCGGAGTCGAGCTTGGGAGATACCAGATAGGTGGCGTCGCCATAGGTGAAGATGTCGGCGCCCAAGCCGCAGGTGGTCATCACACCCGCGGGCACTTGGCCGCACTCTACGGGGTTGGTGGCGTCGTTGCCGAAGTCCATCGAGATGTCGTAGACGTTGAGTAGCTGCGAGGTAACAATCAGGTGATCGGAGCCGAAGGGCGACGGCAAGTATTGGAATTCGCCCAGCGTCGCGTCATACTTCACTTCGCCAGTCGACGCATTCTTCCAGTAGTGTCGCGTATATCCCGAGTAACCGCCGCGGAGCACGTTGTAAATCTCCACTACTACCGCTCCCGAGGCTTGGCTGTGGGTCGAGAAAATGGCATAACCCTCGTCGGAATCACCGTAATAGGTAAGCGATTTGCCGAACTCGCCGTTGTTCCAGTTGCCGGCGTGGTTATAGTTGATCCACTGGCGGGGCACGTCGGTGGGAATACCCAGCTCGTCGTTTTTCCAGATGTAAATGTTGACGATGTTGGAGCCGCCGAAAGGCTGGTTGTCGCAGTTGATACCGAGCAGGAAGTTGTCGTCGGTAAGGGCGATGTCGGCGATCTTCATCACCGATCCTTCGGTGCCCTTGGTGTCAACGTTGGCCAGGAGGGTGAGGTCGGCGGTGGAGTAAACATTGATTGTGGGCTCGTTGTCGGTGTCGACGGCCAGCACGTAGAAGAGACCGTTGCGGGTCAATGTGCGGCGCACGTTGAGGCCCTCGAGTCCCTCAAGTTGCTGGTCAATGTAGAGCTCGTTGAACTCGTAGCTTTCAAGCGCTTCGGGCTGGGGAGCCTCCACATAAGCGGTGATTTTTGACAGCTGGGCGTCGCCGCGGGTAAGGTAGAGGTTCACCTTGTAATCGAGCACCGAGGAATCGTCGTTGCGGGTGACAATGATAGCTGCGCAAGCACCGGGAACTCCGGCGGTGGCCACATTGGAAACCTCTCCCACGAGGGCACTCGCCTCGGCGGGGCCAGCGAGCGACGCGATAGTCGCGCTGTTGATCAGGGTAGCCTTCGACAAGCCGTCGGTGATGTCGAGCAGGGCCACGCCCTCGTTAGCCTCCTCGCCTTGCGGGCAAGCCATCATCACGCGTCCCGCGTATTTGAACACGCTTGAGCGGAAGCCGGAGCCTTTTATCAGTTCGGCGGGAACTTGCCCCAGGATAGAGGAGTTGTCGCCGTTATCGTCGCGGGCTATCTTCACCTCCATGGGAAGCGCCTTCTGGGAGGAGACGATCACATTGTCCTCGTTGAAAGGTGACACGAGCAGCTGGAAGTCGCCCAGTTGGTCATCAGTCATGGCCTCACCCGAGGCGTCAACCAGATAGTGGCGCGAACGGGATTGGAATTCCTGATTCTCAACCGCGTACACCTCTAACGCTACAGCTCCGGTGGCCTCGTCAACGGCCGAGAAGGTGATCCACCCCTCGTAAACGCTTCCGTCGTAGCACAGTGTCTTTCCAAATTCGCTGTTTTTCCAGTTGCCGGCACGATACCACGTGATCCACTCCTCGGGATCCCCGGTGGGAAGGCCGGTTTCCTCGTCCTTGGCCCACTTGTAGACCTTCACCTTGCTGGTGCGTCCCGAAGGCTGCAGCGAGCAGTTGATGGCCACGAGGAAACCGTCGGTGGTAAGGCAGATGTCGCCGATGGGCATGTAGTCGCCCTCGGTGCCGGAAGTCGACACGTTGGCCTTCACCTCGCACGTTTGGGCGTCATAAACCATAATTGTGGGCTGATACTGGGCGTCGACTCCTAATACATATACGTTGTCGCCCTTAACCAGCTGGCGGCGCACGTTCAGGCCCGTCAGGGGCTCGATTGTCGCGTCGGTGTAGTCGGCTTCAAATTCAAGTTCGGCAGCGTCCACGTGGTAGTCCTCGGTGTCCAGAGGGTCGGGATAGTTGACATCCGGCTCGACGTATTTGGCGTTGTAGTATTCAACGCTGTCAAGGCCGATGCTTACGAAACTGGTGGTGGCTGCCTCGACGGTGACATGCGTGTCCTCCTCGAACGACACGGGCATGTACTTGTCGCTCTCGAACGAAATCACGTAGTCGCCAGGCTCCAGGTCGTGGAACACGAAAGCGCCGTTGTAGTGGTTGTCGGTCACTTTACGCTGGATCTCGTTGCCCTGGGCGTCGCTTAGGATTACGGTGATGCCGTTGATGGGGAGAAGGACGTCGTCGGTCGACACATTAGGCACGTAATACTCGGCGGTGAATTTCTCGTTTTTGTCGCGCACCACGCCGTAGATGTCGCCGGTCTTCTCCTTCTCAAGGCCGAAGTAGTCGGCTATACCGCGGGCGTAGGCGTAGCCCTCGATGCGGTCGGTGTCAAATTGCATGGCACGGTGGCGCGAGGGGGAGTAGGTGTGGAAATAACCTTCGACGAGGAAGCCGGGGGTGTAGTGCTTGAGCACACCCAAGCCGCCGTAGGCTCCCGTTGTCGAGTTGGTGGATCCTCCTCCCATGTAGGAGATGTCGCCCCAATATCCTTGTGTCCAGGAAGAGTAGGCCGACGTCCAGGGCTGATGCTTGTTGGCGATCTGATAAGGCCAACAGCACTGGATCATCTCCAAGGAGCCCTCGACCATCGGTGGCTGGTTGGTGTATCCGCGATACATGAACACCAGGTAGTTGGTGGTCGACAAGTCGCTGTTGGTGGCGTTGGAGTGCATCGACACGAACGCGTCGAAGTTGTTCTGAAACACCTCGATGGCGATTTCCGACACATTGCGGTTGCACCGGTGGCACCAGTCGTCGCCGTAGGGGTAAGGACCCGCCATGACATGGCTCATCACCAGGTTGTTGCTAAGATCGAGCGCGGCGCCCACACGATATTTGTTTTCGTTATCCTGGTTGAGCGTGCGGTCGATTTTCAGGCCGTATTCCTCGAGTTTGTCGAGCATGGCAAGGCCCTTGCGGAGGTTGGTGTTAGTCTCGTAGAACGCCGTGGTGTCGGGAGGGGTTACGCCCGTATAGCAGCTCGAGGGGTCCTCGGTGTCGCCATAAGGGCTGTCGAAAGTGGTGTTATAGGACGATGTGCCCGGCTTTACCACGGTCATCACACCGTCGACCTCGCGCATGATGGAGAGAGGACGGTCGTTGGAGAACCAAGAGCCATGGCCAGGATTGATATAGACGCGCAGGTCGGAGGCCGATTTTTGATCCTCGGCTCTTAGATTGCTTGCTGCCGTTGCGCTCAGCAACAGAGCCAGGGCAGAGACGAAAATTGAGTTTCTCATATTGGTAAGTTGCTGAAGGTTAACGGTTGAGGTTGATTACATAGAGCGAGCCGTTGGAGGTGAAGGCCACTTTTGAGCCGTCGGCCGACACCGATGGGTACACGGCCACATGCTCGTCGGTGGAAATCTGTTGCTCTTGTCCGTCGATTGTAGCCACGATAATGGCCGAGGAGGTGATGCGATAACCGTCGTCGCTGTCGCGCATACCCACAATCAGGTTATTGTCGAGCCAGCGGGCGGCACGCAGCGTGGGCACGCGGCGCACATTGGAGCCGTCGATGTCGCACACGAATGTGCCCGTGGCGCCCAGATAGTAAAGCACGCGTGTGCCGTCGGGCGACACTTGCGGCCACAAGTAGCTGCGACCCTCGCGGCCCTGGGGATTGATGGCCGTGGTCACGCCGTCGCGGGTAATCATCAGCTGTCCGTAGTGTACTGAAGCCGTCGGGATCTCCTTGGTGGCAGAGGTTTGCGTCTTGGTAGCCTTGACGGGACGTAGAGCCTTGCAGTCGGAAACGACGGTTAAGCCTCCGCCTCGCATCGACATCCCTTCAAACTTGCGCGTGGGGGCTAAAGCCTGCTCGTCGGCAAGGGTGACCACGTTGAGATGGCGCGCCTCTTTGTAGCTACGATGGGTGGCATCGGTCGACATGCGTATGTAGGCCACTTCTTGAGAGTTATCGGCCCAGCTAAGACCCATGATTACACCGTTGTCTGTAACTTTACGCTCGCTCCCGGAGGATAAGTTTACCAGGGTCAGGCTCATGTCGATACCGTTCGACATGATGGCCTGCGCGCCGTCAGGGCTGATTTCAGCCATGTCGACCGCCGATACCGTCGCGATTTTGTCGATCGAAGCAACTTCGACCAACTGCCCGCTTGCGGAGGCCCCGCACATTAGCGCGCCCACTGCAATCAGCAATACTTTTTTTCGCATAATGTTAATTGATGAATTTATTTGATTTGTAATTGTGTAGCGAAACCACCAATGGGCACTAATTTTCACAAATCTTTATTTAAGGATGAATGTTAGGCTCGTAAACTCGCCAATAAACTCGAATCTAAGTCCATGGATGTTATATGGAGATTAGTGTATATTGGGAGCCTGCGACCTTAAATCCCCTGCAGCTATTTGTGACCATTTGTGTGTATTAGTGGTTACAAATCTTTGGTTAGTTTGATTTAAGGTTAAATAAGGCTCCGTTCTACTAAATATCGAACGGAGCCTTATTGGGGTTACAGTTGGATCTTGGTGGCGGTGTTGCCTTGGCGGCGGATCACCACGGTGCCGTGGGCAGGCGAGATGATGCGCTGTCCTTGGAGGTTGTAGTACTCAACCGGAGCGTCAACATTCCCTTCGTTGACTACAACATCCTCTACGCCAGAGAGTTCCTCGGTGGTGAGGCGCGACAAAAGGGCGTCGCCGCGCAGAGCAAACAGGTTGAGGGCCGACGACTCATAGTCGCCAGTCTCGCCCCACTTCACGTCCACAACGCCACCGGTGGCCAGGGCGTTACCCTCAGCCGCGGGAAGATCGGTGTTGACGGTGGTCACGACCTTTGCCGAGGCAAGACCATCGGTGAAGTCGATCAGCGACAGGCCGGTGAGGCCCTCGGAGGTGACCACGGGAGCCGCCAACAGGCAGTGGCCGCAGTACTTGAGGATGCCAGCGTTGGTGGCCGAGCCCTCAACAAGGCCGTCGGGAAGTTTCGACACAAGCGAGGGAACGCCTGCCGAGGTGCCCTTGTTCAATGACAATTCGATCGGCGACATCAGCTCGGAGGTAATCACGATATTGTCGCTGTTGCGAGGCGACACGTTGATGCGCCAATCGCCTAGAGTCGACTGATTGTAGGGGTCACCGAAGATCGAGTTGACATTGTTGTGATAGTAGTTAATAGTTTGACCATCAACGTATTCGATAATCTCAAGACGGATGCCGGTGGAGGTGGTGTTCTGGTTGCCCATCACCAGGAAACCCTCTTCGAGAGTGCCCGAGAAGGCGATTGACTGGCCGAAAAGCGACGTACCCCAGTTGCCGGCATGGTTGATCTTGGTAAGGATCGTGGGATTGCCCGCGGGCAGACCTTCGTCGTCATTTTCCCATTTATAAATCTCCACGTTGGCGTCGCCGTCGAGGGGTTGCTCGCCCATGTTGCAGCCGATCAGCACGCCGTCGGCGCTGAAGCAAATCGAGCTCAGAGGCATAACAGTGCCCCAGGTACCCTCGGTGCTTACGGTGCGCTGAACCACCTTCTCCTTGGTGTCGTAAATTATTAAGGTGGGCTGGTCTTGGGCGTCAACAGCGAGGATGTAGGCGTATTGGTTGCGGAAGATGGCGCGGCGTATAGTCTTGCCGGCAAGTTCCTCGATGGGTTCGTCGATGTAAGCCTGGTTGAACTCGAACGACTCAGGCATCTCCATGCCCTCAACGTCGGCCAAGGGGTCGTCGTATCCCGTGATACCGCCCTCTACGTAGTTGACGTTCTCGAGGTAAACGGTGGGATAGACGGTGGTAGCGGCCTCAACGACGACGGTTGTGGGTTGGTTGGCGTCAGGCTCCTTATAGTCCGGGTGGGAGTAAGAGAGTGTGTAGGTGCCTGGCTCGAGGTTGTCAAACACGAAAACGCCGTTGTAGAAAAGGTCGGTGACCTTCGTGGCTACCACTTGGCCGTCCTTCGAAAGGGTGACTGTGACGCCATTGAGGGGCTTATAAACGTCCATGGACGAGGTGTTGGGGTTGTAGTAGTCGTGGGCGAATTTCTTGTGGAGGTCGCGAATCACGCCGTAGATCTCGCCTGTCGACTCCTTGTCAAACTCGAAGTAGTCGGCCACGCCGCGGGCGTACTGGTAGCCCTCGATACGGCAGGCGTCGAAGTTCATCGCGCGCTGGCGTGAGGGTTGGTAGGTGTGGAAATAGCCCTCGACAAGGTAGCCGGGAACGCCATGCTTGAGCACACCCAGATAGCCCGTGTAACCGTTGACGGTCGACGAAGAGCCATAGAAGGTGATGTCGCCCAATACTCCTTGGCCAACGTCGGCCGAGTTGCGAGCCGTCCACGTGTGATGCTCAATAGCGTGAGCGTAGGGCCAAGCCGCCTGGCACATGTCCGCTGAGCCTGAGGCGTAGTCGTTGGAGTTGGTGCCGCGGTAGAAGAACGCCAGATAGTTGGTCCTGGGTCCGTCGGTCGAGGCGGCGTTGGAGTGTACCGAGATGAACATGTCGAAGTTGTTGATATCGGCCTCCATCGCGATTTCGCTCAGCGAGCGGTTGCACACGTTGGCGTTGTTCGGGTCGTGAGGGTAGGGACCGGCCTTGACGTGGCTCATCACCACATTGTTCTCAAGGTCGAGAGCGGCGCCCACACGATAGGGGTTGTCGTTGTCCTGGTTGAGAGTGCGGTCGAAAGTCAAGCCATAGTCGTCGACCAGGCGGTCGAGCAGGGCGTACATTTTGCGCAGATTGGTATTGGTCTCGTAAAAGCAGGTGGTGTCGGGCGAATTGGCGTAGGAACCACTCTTGGTACCCGGGTCGAAAGCCTGCACCTTGCCGTCGACTTCTTTCAAGGTCATCATCGGGCGGTCGTTGCTCGTCCATGAGCCGTGACCGGGATTGAGGTATATGCGCAGGTCCTCAGCGTCCTGCCCGTGGGCCGAGGCAATGCCTATTACCGCCATTGCCGCGATTGCTAATATTTTCTTCATAATGGTAAGGAGCTAAGGGTGTTAACGATTTATATTAATAATGTATAGTTCGCCAGCGGGGGTTGAGAAGGCGATTTTGGAGCCATCGGCCGAAGCGGTGGGGAACATGGCAATCACCTCTGCAGGGGTGAGGTCCTGGGTGGTGCCGTCCAAGGTTGCGGCGACTACGGTGGAGGCGGTATAGAACTGGCCGTCGTCCTCGTCGCGCATACCCACGATTGTCGAGTTGTCGATCCAGCGGGGAGCGCGAATCACGCCGATACGCTGGGGGTTACCGCCGTCGATGTCGCATGTCCAGCAACCCATCGTGGCCAGGTAGTACACCACCTTGGTGCCGTCGGGGCTTACCGAGGGCCACAGGTAGCTCTGGCCGTGCTTGCCGTTGGGGTTGATAGCAGTGGTTACGTCGCCACGGGTTATCATCAATTGACCGCGGTGAATTGAGGCCACGGGCGTTTCCTCAACAGCTTTGTTGTCAAGCGATTGAGCTTTCAGCTGAAGGTGGTCGACAGCCATCACTTGGTTGCCTCGCACGGCCATGCCGCCCAATTCGCGTGACGGAGCAACCAATTGCTTGGTGGACAGCGTCATTGGCTCAACGGCCTGGATGGAGGTAAAGCGACGGTGACGCTCGTTAACGGTGCTCTGGCGGTAGATCACGGTGCCGTTGTCGGCGATTTTCAAGTCGAGAATCGAGCCGTTGTTGGTCAATGTCTTCATCTGGCCGTCCTCCAGCGAGAGGTAGCGCAGGGTGCGGTCGGTGTTGGTGGAAATGACCACCGACTTGCCGTCAGGGGCCATAACGGCCTGATCCACTGAGATTTCGGCCGGTATAGCCACCTTCTCGATTGAACCAACCGACAACACTTGGCCTGTAGCCGCGAATGCCATCGCGAGCATCAATGCCGTAATGTTGAAATGTTTCATAAGCAGGGTGTTTTAGATGGTTTTTATTTATAGTGTTTTATTGATTTTTCAGCGCTTTACATCAGGGCATTTGGGGTAGATGCGGGATGCTGTTTCATGGATTATCGTGTAAAGTTACGCAACCTTTTCCACATATTTTACTTTAGTGTCCCTTTTTCAGAATTTTTAACTCGCCCTTCCCTTCACTTAAGTAGGAAGTCCCGCCGTGCCGGCGGGAGAGAAAGATAGTGTCGGGCCGAGACGGCCCGACGTCCTACTTGAGTGTCGGGCCGACACGGCCCGACTTCCTACTTGATTGTCGGGCCGGCACGGCCCGACTTCCTGCCTAACACCCTAAAGGGTGCCTTTGGTGGAGGGGAGGGTGAAATGCTCGGGGTCGCGGCGGATGGCGCGGCGGATGGCGCGGGCTAGGCCCTTGAAGATGGCTTCGAGCTTGTGGTGCTCGTTGTCGCCTTTGGCACTGATATACAGGTTGATACGAGCAGCGTCGGAGAGGCTTTTGAAGAAATGGTAAATCATCTCGGTGGGGAAGCCGCCGATGGCCTCACGGTGCCAGTCGGCTTCCATCACGAGCCAGGGGCGGCCGCCGAAGTCGATGGCGACGGTGGCCAGACAGTCGTCCATGGGCAGCACGAATCCGTAACGCTCGATGCCTCGCTTGTCGCCCAGGGCGCGCCCCAGGGCCTCACCGAGCGTGAGGGCCGTGTCCTCGATCGTGTGGTGATGGTCGATGTGGAGGTCGCCGTGGGCGTGGACGGTGAGGTCGATTTGGCCGTGGCGCCCGATTTGCTCGAGCATATGGTCGAGCATGCCGATGCCGGTGGATATGTCGCAACGTCCTGAGCCATCGAGATTTACCGAGACTTCGATGTCGGTTTCAGCAGTATTGCGGCGCACTGTGGCTTGCCGCACGCCTCCTTGAATCAGGGCCAAAGCCTCCCACCAGTCGGGGGTAACCATTTTCACCGTCTCCGCAAGGCCTTTGTCAGCTATTTCAGCGCGTAATTCGGGAGTATCCTCGGCAAGCACAATAGCCTGCGCGCCAAGGTTTTTGGCGAGTTGAGCGTCGGTCAGGCGGTCGCCGATTACCCATGATGTCGCGAGGTCGTAATCGCCTGAAGTATAGGTGCCTAGCAGGCCCAACGCGGGCTTGCGCGTGGGAGCGTTGTCCTCGGGGAAGGAGCGGTCGATGAGAATGTCGTCAAATTCCACCCCCTCGCCGCGCAACGTGTTGAGCATCAAGTTGTGAGGGCCCCAAAATGTATCCTCGGGAAACGATGCAGTGCCCAGGCCGTCCTGATTGGTCACCATCACCAGCTCGTGCGGCAGTACGCGCCGTAGGTGACGCAACGCCGAAATAGCCCCTGGCACAAATTGCAATTTCTCAAAGCTATCTACCTGATAATCAACGGGTGGCTCGACGATTATGGTACCGTCGCGGTCGACGAAAAGAGCCACTTTCTTGACCTCGCTTTTAACGTTACTTTCCATAAGCTTTTAAGGTGTTGATTAACAGGTCGTTCTCTTCATCGGTGCCGATGGTTACGCGCAAGCAGCCGTTGCAAAGATGCACTGTGTTGCGGTTGCGCACGACGATGCCGTCCTCCATCGACAGGTGACGGTAAATGGCGTTGGCATCGGTCACTTCGATGAGCAGGAAGTTGGCATCCGATGGGTATATCTTCTTGACAATAGGCAACTTAGCTAGCTCCACGGCCATAGCGTCGCGGGCTTCGACAATTTCTCGGGCTATTCGGGCTACAGTATCGGCCCGGTCGAGCACGCTCTCGGCTTCGTGTCGCGTCAACATGGAGATGTTGTAGGGGTATTTTACCTTGTTGAATAGGTCCACAATCTCGCGGGAGGCGAACGCCATTCCAAGACGAATGCCAGCATGACCCCAAGCCTTTGAGAACGTGCGCATTACGATAACGTTGGGCTGACGGTTCACGATATCCAGAGTGGCTCCGCAAAAGTCGCCATAGGCCTGGTCGATCACCACAATCCCGGGGAAACGGTCGCAAATCTCCTCGATTACATCCTCGGGGATACAATTGCCAGTGGGGTTGTTGGGCGAGCACAGGAAAATGGCCTTAGTGCGGTCATCGCAAGCGGCGAGAATCGCCTCGGGGTCGAGGCTGAAATCGGCTCGCAGTGACACCGCGCGGTACTCGATGTCGTTGATGTCGGCGCACACGCCGTACATGCCGTAGCTGGGATCCATAGCCACCACGTTGTCCATCCCCGGACGGCAGAACACCCTGTAAACCATGTCGATACACTCGTCGCTTCCCACGCCGAGGAACACGCGGTGAGGATCGTCGAACCCGTAGACTCGGCAGATTCGCTCCTTAAGGTCGAGGTTGAGCGGATCGGGATAACGGTTGTAGGGGGTGATGCGGGCGTTTTCGTTGGCGTCAAGCATGGCCCGCGCTGTGCCTTTGAACTCGTCTCGGGCGCAGGAATACGGCTTGAGGGCCAGAATATTGGGGCGCACGAGGCGGTGGAGCTGAAACTGTGGATTCATTTTCATCAACAATAAGTACCTATTCGGCCGCGAAGTTAACAAAAATTTCGCTATCTTCGCGGATAATAACCCAAAACACCATGAAACGAACACTACTTACAGCCCTTATCGCCCTGAGCGCTGCGACAAGCGCATGGGCCTGGAAGCCGATATTCGTGGGCCATCGCGGCTCCTATCGGGGAGTGATTAACACCGAAGAGGCGTTCCGCAACGGTGCCGAGTTTTACAAATACGACGGTCTGGAATGTGACGTGCGCGTCACCAAGGACGGCTATTATGTGATCAGCCATGACGAGACCACAGCCGCACTGTGTGAAACGTCGCTTACCATCGCCGACGCCACCCTGGAGGAGCTAAAGGCCCTCACCCTTACCCAAACTCGCAGCGGAGTCACCTATACGGGCAAGATATGCACCGTAGACGAATATCTCGACATCTGCGTGGAGTACGGGGTGTTCCCAATGATCGAATTGAAGTGGACCACCGGCATCAACTCCAACGACATGAGCAACTTCGCCGGCCTATACCAGCTGGTAGTTGACCACGGCCTGGAGGACAAGGCCATATTCTTGACCTCGATGGTAGCCTCGCTTCGCCATATCCGCGCCAACTATCCCAACGCCAAGTGCCAGTACCTGTTGTCGTCGGACAGCGACACGAAATTGCAGACGTGTATCGACAACGACTTCAACCCCAGCTTCCAGGCAAGCTCGTTGACCGAGGAGATCGCCTTGCGCTATCGTCAAGCCGGCCTTGAGGTGGCAGTGTGGACCGTCAACTCCGAGGCCAACTACAAGCTGTACGGCGGGATGGGCGCATTCATGATGACGTGCGACTACCTGCGACCCTACGACATGCCCGAGCTCGACGAGCCTACGCTACCCGACCCGGCTCCCGACCCTGTGGCCCTCGAGGGCTCAGTATTATGGACACGCTCCACCGTGCAGGACAACCTGCCAGCCAACTATCCCGACAAGGGCGGCGACACCTACACCACAGGCGAGATGGCCGCGGTGGTCGACGGAGTGTTCTACGTGAGCGACTACGGCACCCGCTCGATTCTCCTCTTCGACGAGGAGTGCGTGGAACCGGTGGTGATACCGCAGAGCGACACCGAGTTTGGTGGCACCGTGATGCACGGTATCTGCACCGACGACGCCCAAAACCTGATTCTTCGCTACGAGGAATCGATTAACGCCACGCCTAGCAAGGTGAGGCTGTTCAAGTACGGGTCGAGCGTGCCCGTAGAGGTGGAGTTTCAGCTCACCTGCAGCGGTGGCAATCATTTCGTGTCGGCCTGCGGCGACGTGTTTTCGGAGGAGGGGGGCTACATCTACTTTCTGCCCAACCGCTCCTACACGGTAGCCCGCGTGCATATCGCCAACGGCGCGTTGGTTGACGTTCAGGAGTACACGGTGTCGATTGCCGGATCTACAGCGTCGTGGATAATGCCCATGGAGAGCCCCGACAAATTTATATATATGGTGCGCAGCGACGGCTACTACTTGTGGGACGGAGAGGACAAGGGCGCCTACTTCACCTCGTCGACCTCGACTACGCAGCCCTCGCGCAACTCCTCCTGCGGCGGTGCCTACCTGTCGATCGGCGGGCATGAGATCCTGTGCCATCCCAGCGGCAGCAACTATAACGGTGGCTTCGCCGTGCGCGACATCACCGGTGGCAACACTCCCCTGCTCACATTCGATCCGCTGGGGACGACCGGCTACACCGCCAACGCCTCGACTGGCACGTTCATGAAGCCCGTAAAGATGGCCGACGATTATTATTACCTTTATAATTACACGATGGGCCACGGCTACGGCCTCTATGAGATCAAGGCTGAGGGGGCGGTGTTGCCCAGCTCAGGCATCGTGGCTCCCGCTTCGGCTGAGAAAGCCGCGCTGAACGTGTTTCCCAACCCCGCGCACGACGTGGCCGCTATCAGCTCAAGCAAGCCTCTGGGAACGGTGAGATTGCACACGCTCGACGGTCGATTGGTGGGCACCTTCGATTTTGGCGAGACAACCCTTGGTAAGCTCGACTTGTCGCGGATTGCCCCCGGATTGTTGCTGGCTACCACTGAGGATGGCCGTACAACCCGGCTGATTAAGCGATAAAGGCCTCCGCCCAGCCACCCCGGTCGGCGCAAGGTCGCGGGTGCTGGGCGTTTTGTAGGATGTCGAAAAATAGTTAACTTTCCTCTAAAAAGTACAGGCTGCCCAAATTTTGTGCCTGACCCAATTAAG
>CAZLSW010000014.1:0-31143 GCA_964562375.1 uncultured Muribaculaceae bacterium
TTAAACATTTTGAGGCTCAGGCCTCGTGGACTTTAAAAATTTACCGAAGTATTGTAACATACAATAACAGGAATCTGAATCACGCAAGATGAAACGTATTGCATTTGCCATGACGTTGGCCGCTTTGGCTTGCGTCACTTCGTTGGCTACAGCCGCCACGGTTGTCTCTTCGGGAGAGTGGTGGCTTGTGGACCAAACGCGCACTTACTGTGGTCGAAACGAAAACGAACCGCTTACACGAGTGCTTTTCAACACACAAAATTGGACCTCTTTCAGCCAAACCGAGTACCCGCAAATGATATCCGACGACAACTACTATGCCGTGGGTTTTCGCCTGTATTTCAACGCGATGAACAGCGAGCAGCTCGTCACCAAGCTGAAGGCTTTCGTTAAAGTTTACCCCCAGAACGTGGCAGTGATGGGAACCGATGGCAACGTCTTCTGGACATCGGGCAACCCTCTGCGAGGCAACCAAGGCTCCGGCACCATCGGTGGCGGTTGCGGTATAGACGAGGCGATAGACTTGGGCGTGTGGGATCATCGCGCGCCGCTTAACGCCGACAACCAAACGATTTTCTCCCTCGGTGAAATCGCCGCCAATCCCGCCAACGGCTCCTACTGGGAGGTGAAAATCTCCCCCACCGTCGCCCGACAGATATACGCCAGCTTGTCAAAGGTTTACAACAACCTTAAAGATGTGCTGGGTGAAACCGACGCCAACACCTATTTCGACCCTCGATTCTACCTTTACATCTGTGCCGATATCGACGCCAACGCCTCCACCAATGACGGCCAAGGCAACTATGCGCAGGTGGGAGCCGTGGTCGAAAAAATCAAGATGGGCCCTAATAGCTGGAGCGGCGTGTCAACCATCAACGCCAAGAGCGCTTACTGGGACCGCTGGAGCACGGCCCTCGACGGGGACGTAATCACGGCCGCGAATCGCTACCACTACTTCCAGAAGGATCAGAGAGAGCTGACGCGCCCCATCCTGCCTGAGCGCGTGTTTATGTTCACCCCCTACGACGGCTATTCGCGCTACTATCGTATCCCGGGCTTGAGCGACCTTTCGGACGGCACCCTTGTGGTGACTTCCGACGCTCGCAAGTATCACAACCACGACGTGCGTAACGACTTTGACATCCTCTCACGCACCTCCAGCGACAACGGCCGCACCTGGACCAACGCGGCCATCCTCGCCCAAGGGCGTGGCTTGAACGGCACCGGCTACGACTGCTCGTCGAACGACAAGGACGACAGCGGGCAGTTTAAGGTGTTCGGCTACGGCGACTGCGCGGTGTGCGACCTCGCCACGCCGGGCAACGTGCTGTCGGTGTTCATCGGCGGCAACGCCCTGAGCTCCTATTCCGACGGCCCCTCGGTGTATTACGCCGTGTCGACAACCACTGGCCGCTCGTGGAGCGAGCCCAAGATGATTCCGCAGGAGCTTTTCGCCACCAACAGTGCCGGCACGCAGGCCGACGGCTACGACTTGAAGTACATGGTAGCCTGTCCCGGTCCTGGCCGCATGCTCAAGGTGGAGTCGGGCCACTTGGCCGGAAAAATCCTCCTTTGCTGCTACTCTTGGATCAACAACGCCAACACTTACGGGCCGCTTTACATCTTGGCTTACGACGAGAATACCGACACCTGGGAGCGCCTCACCTATATGGGTCGCCTCTACGACTGCGGTTTCGGCGAGTCGCAGATGGTGCAGATCGACGACGAGACGTTCATCATCTCCACCCGCAACGAGTATGGCTCGGCCGGTGGCACCTCGGGGCGCAGCAATCCCCGTAAGTGGCTGCGCTTGAAGTTGACACAGTACAACGGCTCGTGGTACTATCCCTCGTGGACATCCAGCTCCACCAACTCACAGCAGACGCTTAGCCGCCATACATCGGGCACGCAAGGAAGTGAGTGGAATCGCACCACCGTGTGGACTCTCAACGAGCTAACCAACGGCGACAACGGCTTTGCAACGGGCGCTGGCACGTGCAACTCCAACTTTATCGTGATGGAGGCCCTCAACTCCTCGGGCGCGAAGGAGAAATACCTTGTGCAGACCGCCGCAACCGCCACCAGACCGTCCATCGGCCAGCTCGACCAAAGCTCGCGCGCCGGCCTGTACATCAAGGCCGCGCCCCTGAGCGACATTATCTCGGGCAGCAGCACAACGCTTAACTGGGTGACGGGCAAGGAGATGTCGATGAACCAATACGCCGCTTGCTACTCCTGCCTGTCGGCTCAGAAGGACGGTAACATCGGTATCGTGATCGAGGAGCACCCGCTTCCTTACCGCCCGGCAGCTTACGACGACTGCACCGTGGGAAAGCGCGACTACCTCTACAACATTTATTATTACTCGGTGCCCATCGAGTTTATCACCGAAAACACGGTGCAGACAATTGTGGATCCACGCACGCTCGACAAGCCTGATATCGACCCCGAGAACTCCACCTTCCGTATCGAGATTCTCGACACCGAGAACGCCACCGGCAAGCTGATGGAAGGCTCCACGCGGCGCCTGCCGTCGGTCACCGTCAGCATCGACCCCGAGAAAATCTCGGTGCTCGACGGCGAGCACTGGCGATTGGAGTTCCAAGTGTATTTCCGCAACTCGGGTAGCTCCACCGGCTCCACCCTGTCGCTCAACGCTTGCCCCAGCGACGAAAATTCCACCAATTTCGCCGGCGTCAACGACACTTACACTGGTTACGGCTACTGGAGCGACTCGGAGGTCGCTGATTTCAACCAGGTGACTTTCGACATCCCGGGGATGAGCGAGAAAACCGATTTCGCCAACCGCGACTCCTACGTGATCGTGGCTTGGGTGGCCGTTTATGACGCCGATGGCAACTTGACCGACAAGAGCCTGGTGAACAACACCGGCTACTACGCCGTGGCCCCAGCCCGCAAATTGATCGTGAAGGTGCGTCCCGAGAAGGTAGAGGCCGATGTAACTATACGCACATCGCTCGCCGTGGCCCATGCCGACACCCAGATGTACGTGCGTCCCAGCGACTGGAGCGACAACTACGACTCGGAGCACTATCCGGTGGACATGCAAGCCATCATCTCCGACGGGGTAAAGGCAACATTCCTTGGCTTTAACCTCGATGGTGAAACCAAGCCTACCACCACCGAAACCGGTGCCCTGAACAAAAACGATCAGACCCTCCTGCGCAACCAGACATTCCTCGAGTACCATCCCAAGGAGGATGCCTGGACCAAGGACGAGGTTAAAATATTCCACGCCAAGGAGTATGACGACGCCGAGCAGCTGCGCATCTACATCCCCAACGTTGAGACACTCCCCGGCGACGAGGACGACCACGACTGTATCACCGTATACGCGTGGTTCAACCTCTTGGGCGGTATCTACACCGAGGGCCACACGGGCTACATCTACGGCGAGAGCGACGACACCCACGCCATGTGGAGCTCGGACAACGACCGAATCCAGTCGCCCGACAAATACAAGCAGTGGCCCGAAAAGTGGCCCGAACCACAAGTCGACCTGATGGAATACCCCGACTACCGCGTGAATCGCGCCAACAACGACCTGACGTTCCACTACGACTACCAAACCGAGATGGGTTACACCTACATCGACCTGGTGTTGATCCCCGACGAGTGGACATACGGCAAGTCGGGCGTCCTCGCCATGTGGGAGCAATCCACCAATGGTGTTTATACCCCCACCAAGCTCTCACGCTTGTTGCCCGGCAACGATACAGAAACCGAGGCCATCGACTATATGCGTATCACTGGCGTTGAAAGCGCGGCGGCGGCCACCAGCGACGACCTCCTGTGGTACGACTCCTACAAACTCCCCGCGGCCATCAACCACCGATTGATGACCCACCACTCGTTCCCCAACTACGAGCCCTCGGAGAACAACGAAAACCTCGGCTTGCTGTCGCTGATGCTCTTCGACCAACGTCCCACCGACTCCGAGATCGCCACAGCTATCTCGGAAGTTACCGCCTCGCTCAACGCCGGCACCCCAGGCTCTTCGGAAGATGCTGGAGGCAGCGTGGGTAGCCGCTCGGTGCGCCTGGAGGCAACGGCGTCGACTTCCGACGACAACTATCTCTACCGCATCGACTATCCCATCAAGGCCTCCTACGACCCCACGCAGATGACAGGCATCGGCACTCTCGTTGACGACACCCTCGTCGAATATCCCGCCGAGTACTACGACTTGATGGGGCGCCGCGTGCAGCACCCCTCGCCCGGCCAGATCTACATCCTGCGCCAAGGCCCCGAGGCCACGAAAATATTGGCCAAGTAGGAGGTCGGGCCGTGTCGGCCCGACGTATTGGCTAAGTAGGAGGTCGGGCCGTGTCGGCCCGACGGTATCTCGCTGTTCCGCCGGCACGGCGGAACCTCCTACTTGATCCGTGTCGGCCCGACGGTATCTCGCAGTCCCGACGCCACCGTCTTCACCGTCGACCTCGAGGAAGAGTAGCGCCCCGCTATCCCGATAAAATAAGGGTATTGACGGTTGGATCTACCCTATGGCTACCCGATAAAAAGAAACCACCTTCAACTCAACGAGTTGAAGGTGGTTTCTTGTACCCAGACCCGGGATCGAACCGGGATGGATTGCTCCACTGGTGTTTGAGACCAGCGCGTCTACCGATTCCGCCATCTGGGCTTTTGCTCGGCAAAGGTAACACTTTTTTCCGATTCCACAAAATTTACCCGTGAAATCGCCTCGATTTCACGCTTCACCCCCACATTCCCCCCGCGCGGACGCTTGGGTTATCCTCGCGAGCTCGATTTCCCTCGATTTCCCTCGACTTCCCTCGATTTCAGTCGACACCCAGCCACAAGAAAGCCCCGCCGGGCTTGCGCCAGGCGAGGCTATTAACTTTAAACCTTAAACTTTAAGCTTTAAGCCTATCGTTTAATACAGGATCTTCTCGGCAGTCTTGCCCTCGACGCGGATGTAGAACGTGCCGTGAACAGGCTTGCGGATGCGCATCCCTTGCAGGTTGAAGTACATCACGTCGGTGTCAGCCTCAGCGCCTAGGCCCTCAATGCCAGTCTGCTGGTTCTCAGAGGTGTACACGGTGAAGACGGGGGAGTCGGGATTGAGCACGAGATCCATGTTCACGTTGTCGTACCCATCCTCGGGTGCCCACATGTTGTACAGCGCCGAGTCGTCGGTGTTCTCGGAAACCTCCGTAGCCGTGTTATCGGCAGCTTCCTCTACACCTGTGGAGTAGCGCACGCTCCACTCGCGGTCGGCGATAGCGTACGGGGTGTTAGCGTCCATCGTCACACCATTGATGAAGTAGCGGTCCACGCAGCTTTCGTCGGTGTAAGTGAGGCGGTAGAAGTCCATCGAATCCGTGGAGTCGTCATCCTCCTCCTCGGCCTTGATGCGAACGGACGTTGACGACGAGCTGTCATCCAGCCAATTGTTAGCGGCGCAAGCCAGATAGAGGATCTTGGGGCCGGTCATCCAGGCCTCGCCGGTGGTCGGGTCGTACCATACGGTGTTCCAAGCGTCGGCGTCCGACGTGTTCCAGCCGGCCTTCGTTGCCGAGGTCATCACGTTCATCTTGTTCTTCACGCCGTTGGTCAAGCCTGCGTTGCCCACGCGGGTCTCGTTCGACTCGCCAGCGTTGAGCACGAAGTAGCAAGATTTCCAGTGGTCCATGCGGCCGGTAAGCTCGAGGTAGTAGAGCGGCGAGCCGTCCTCCTCGATGTAGTTCATCTTGCGGGAGTCGTTGACGGTAGTGCCCTCGACCGAGTTGAGGAAGTGCACGGAGGTCACCTCGGGGGTAGCCCACGGGTTGGTGGAGGAGGTGGTGATGATAAGCTCCTTGGTCGTGTAGTTCCACCACCAGTAGTACTCGCTGGTGACAGCGGTGGCAGTGTTAGAGGCGTCGGCCTGGTAGGTGAGGTCGGTCATGGTCTCGACAGCCACGGCCGCGCCATTAGCGTAGTCGTCGTCATACTTGTCGGTGACATAGAAGTTCTGCCCCGCGGTCGTTGCGATACCAGTTACATAATAGGTGTCGCAATCCTGGGTCATCTGATAATACTCGGTGAAGGGGCAAGTGCTGTCGTCGGTGATTGCGAACTCGCCAGTGGATTTGCGGAACCAGAAGTAGTTGCCCGTCGAAACCGATGCCGAGATTTTCTTCATGTTGCTTCGGTCGTAAGACGAGGAGCTATTCGTAGTAACTGTAGTTGAATAAATCGTATTCAATGCCGAAACAGCATCTGAAGTGTGATAATGGGAGTATTGGCTTGAACCTGTGGTCACGCGGATGGTGAATCCATAGTTCTTGGCATAGGTTAAGTCGGTAGACAAAACATAGCCGGTTGTTCCTGTTCCAACCTCACACCAGAATACATCATCATCGGAGCTGTGCATCCACTCAACGGAAGGAACATTGCTACCGCTCGTGCTGTTGTTGGATTTGTAGAATACAAGGCGAACATACTTGCTATAGGTGCCGCTATAACCATAGTCGTTGGTGTAGGGATCTTCTGCAACGCTGAAATCAACGGCAGGGCCAGAGCAGATATAGAAGTCGTGCTGGGCGGAGCCCGAGATGTTGAGGATGGAGGTGGCGGGGTCGAAGGTAATGAGCCAGTCGGTGGAAGGACGCTCGGAGAGCCAAAGCGACATATCCTTGGAGGCATTGTCGCCGACGGTGAGTTGGAAGTCCTCGCCGTGCCATACGTTGTACTCGTCGGAGCCGTCGATCACGGGCGCGCCATACTTGACGCTCCAGTCACCGTTGGTGATATGGCCCAGGTAGCAGCCGCCGTTGTCGGCGTCCCAAGCGTTAACCATATCATCGGTAAACCGGTACTGATACGTGCCGTCGCTCTTCCGTGTCATCTTCCACGCGTCGCTAACGGTCGAGTTGGTCCAATCCCCGGCATACCCCACGAGATACAAGTTCCCATCGGTGATCTTCAGAGTGTTGTCGGCGGGGTTGAAGGTGAGGGTCCAACTCTCCTCGGGCTGCTGGGTGAGGGTCATAACAAGGTTGTCGCCATAACCGCCAGCGGTGAGGGTAAAGAGGGTGTTGAGCCATACATTCCAGTTGTCGGTAACCTCGTCACCATCGCTGTTGGTATAGGCGGCGGTTGCGCCATACTTCTTATTCCAGGTACCGTTGGTGATGTTGCCGAACGACAGGTAAGCTGTTTCGTCGGTCCAGGCGTTGATCATGTCGGCGGTGAACTCGAGCGAATAGGTGCCGCTCTCCTCGTCGTAAACTAGTTGGTTGGCCTCGGAGAGGTTCCAGTCGCCGTTATAGCCGGCGAGGTAGAGGTTGGTGTCGTAGATGATCACGGTTCCAGCCACGGGGTCGTAGCAGAGTTGCCAAGAGGTGGAGGGTTGAACGTCGAGCCACATCTCCAATCCGGTAGCGTCGGCATCGCCAGTCGTGACGGTGAACGACGGGCCACCCCAGATGTTGAAGGTAGTTTTGTCGGTACTATCCTCGGTGTAGCCAAGCTCGGCGCCGTATTTGGTCTTCCACTGGCTTGTGGTAAGGTAGCCAAGGGCGAAGCCTACCTGAGTGCCGCCAGCAACGTAATCGTTGTAGGCGTCAACCATGTCCTGAGTGAACTGGTAGGTATAAGTGCCGTCGTCGTTGAGTGTCATCTTCCAGTCGTCGGAGATGCTGAAGGTCTGAGCGTCTTTCACGCCGTAGCCCACGAGGTAGAGGTTGCCGTCTTCCGGCTCAGTGATCGTGATTTCACGAGTGTTGGCGTTGAAGGTCACGATCCAGTTGGCCTTGGGAGCCTCGGCAAGGGTAAGCGAGGCTTGATCGCTGGTGGTGAGGGTAAGAACAAAGGTGTGGTCCTTCCAGATCTTGTAAGGAGCGGAATCGTCACCCTCGAAGGTGTAATCGGTGGGAGTGCCATACTTGGTCGTCCAGTCGCCGTTGGTGATGTAACCGAACGAGAAACCGTTGTTGGTGCCACCGCCGTCGACATAAGCGAGGTAGTTGTTGTAGGCGGTGACCATATCGTCGGTGAAGTTGAACGTGTATACGTCGTTCTCCTCGTCGTAGGTGAGTTTCCACGTGTCGTTGAGGGTCCAGTTGCAGTTGTCAATGTAGTCGCTCTCACCCCAGGTGCTTTCCACGTAGCCGTAGCCAGCGAGATACAGCGAGTTGGTGTCGCCTGTCGAACCACCCTCAACGGCCGTGCCGGTGATACGCAGGGTCTGGGTCGTAACATCAAAAGTCAATACCCAGTCGGTGTTAGGCTCTTCGGTGAGCATCAGCTTGTAGGTGTCGCTGTCCGAGGTGCCCTTGTAAAGCACGAAGTCGTAGTCGAGCCATACGTTGCAGTTAGCGTCGGTATAGTCGGTGGGACCGCCGTAGCGGGGATTCCACGTCTGGGTAACGAGGTTGCCAAGGGTGAAACCGTTGGAAGCCCCACTCTCAACGTAAGCGGCGTAAGTGTCGAGCATATCCTGCGTGAACGCCAGAGAATAGGTGCCGTCGCCGTTGTTAGTGAGCTTCCACGTGTCGTTGAGGGTAAAGTTGCGGTTGTCCTCGTAGCCGTCGGTCCCGTAAGTGCCTACCACATAGCCGTAGCCGGCCAACCACAAGTCGTCGTAGGTCACATCGGCCTCGGTAACGACCGTGTACTTATAGGTGCTACCTGCGGTGAACGTGTCGGTATCGCCAGCGGTCGTCGAATCATAAACATAGGAGCCGTTGGAGAAGGTCACGGTAGAGGGCTTGGAGGTGAGGGAAACAGTCACCTCCCAGAGGCTAGTTGACTCGTTGTAGGTCATGCGCACAGCCGGCCACTCGCCAACCAGCAGATTTCCGCTCGCGTCATAGAACGAAGCGAATACGGTCGACCACTCGGTCACCTCATTGTTGTAGTAGACGGTGTAATCGGTAGTAGCTGTCGTGGTACCCCAGCTTGAAGGATAGGACGAAGAGCTACTTGAGAGGTAAAGAGTGTTGGTTTCAGCGTTGTACCAGGTGTAGTAGCCCGTAATCGAAGAATTATATTTCCAGAATTTGCCTTTTTCGTCAAGGGCATATTCTGTTTCCGTATCAAGCTCAAACCAAGCGTTTGAGGCATAGCTTTCAGTGCCCCAAGTGGCGTTCTTCATCACTACGCCATCCTTCATATCGGCCTTAGGATAGGTGGTGGCGGCATCGGAGCGGAAGATGGTGGAGCTACCATTATAGGAATTAAGCGTAATGGTGAAATCGGAACCCGCTGTGTTATTATACATATACAAGGTGTAGAACACTTCCTCAGTGTCCTCCTCGGTGGTTGTGTAGCAGTTGATCGTGCCAGTAGTGGGATTCAAGGTGATTTCCCAAGTAGCGGCATAGGGAAGAGCGAAATAAGTGCCATCATCAGCCGAGGTATAGGCTTGGGTAACGCCATTCACGACGCTCGACGAGGGTGTAATCACACCGCTGATGCCAGTGTAAGAATCGGCTGTGGTGGTAAACAAGCAAATCCAAAGATTGCTCGAGCAATCCACTGAGGTGGTGTAAAGACCAGTAGCGGGGTGATATGTAAGTGCGTCAGGAGCCGAGGTACTCTCGGTGTGACCGCCGCCAATGACGTACCAGGAGGTAGTGGTGTCGCCAGTGTTGTCATCGTCGCCACTGTCGTCGCCACTGTCGTCGCCGCTATCCGATGAGCCGTTGAGGGTAAACTCGGTCAAGCCGCCGTCGGGGAATGAGGAATTGGTCTTTACCACGTCCCACCAAGTATTGGGGTAGGCGTATTCACGAGCCCAAGAGTTAGAAGTACCAAGATAGCCAGGGACATCATAAACAGCTGCCATTTGGTAGCTATCATAATTGTAAGCCAAAGGCTCCCAATAGAACATTCCCACACATTTTGTTGCGTCCTTGTAATTGGTAAGAATCCATTCGGTATAGGCTTGGATGTCGGTGTTACACTGCTTTATGCATTCTTGATGAGAAGTGCCACTTGCAGAGGATGAGTAGTCGCAACGCATACCCATCTCAGAAAGAATAGTCTTGTAACCCAAGTTGTTAATCCCATCAATAATAGTGGAAAGGTAACCTGCGCGAGTAGCCCAATCGGCTGTATTGTCCTCGGTTGCCCAAATAGGATAAGCCGAAAGGCCCACGAGGTCCATCTTGATGCCGGCGTTTTTGATAATGCCCACAGCCCAATAAGCCTTGGAGTTGGAAAGGCCACTGCTCGAGGGGCAACCTTCGCCGTGATGGTAAATCACCTTGGCATTGGGATAATAAGTTTTTACCATATCGTAACCAGCGTTAAAGTAGGTTACAAAATTGCTTGCTCCACTCGAGGAAATACCACCAGCATAAGCAAATGACGAAGCCGTGCCGCCGGAGGATGAAGGAAGGGTATAGAGTAACATACCTGTGTTGTTCTCGTTGCCGATCTGCACCCATTGCACGTTAATGTCGTTGGCCACGCAGGCTTCCATCACCTCTTTTACATGAGCCTCGATTTTGGCAGTAACCTGAGCGACGCTTGTGCATGATGCCCAATCAGATGGTACTGTTTGGCGCTCCGGGTCACACCAAGTATCTGACAAATGGAAGTCGATCATAAATCGGTGACCGTTGGCGCTCAATTCCTTAGCAATAGCCAATACGTCATCAGTATCGTCATAACCCAAGGTGTTGGTGAAAGAGGTAGTCGAGGTGGCAGAGCCTAATTTGGCCGAGAAACCATTCTTTACCAATGAGCCAGAGGGATTAACCCATACGCGCAAGCGAATGGCGTCAACACCGTAATTATAAAGAATGTCTTTTTGGGTAGTGAGGTTTGACTTATAGCTCGACGTATTTACAGAACAAAAATACGGGGTGCCATTGTCGTTCACGCGCGTGTACCAACTCACGTCAGCACCCAACGCGAAATCCGGGTAACCGTTCGCCGGTTGCATGGCGGTGCCTGATGTGGCCGCGGGGGGCATACATATGCCCATGAGGAGCAGCGCGGCCGCCGCCCATTTTCTAATCCTTTTCATTGATGGTATTATATTAATTATATGTAAGTGTCCAATTGCCTCCCGCCGAAACGTTTGGCGCGGCAAATCTACGCATATTTTTTAACTTTTACAACAATTTTTATACCTCCCGTAACAACATTGTAACATCCACCGCAGAATATCCGACCACAAAAAAACCACAAAATTCCACAAAATCCCCATGCGCCAGCCTCGCGTTAAAGAAAGACTGCGAAAGACTGCGTGCAAAACTTCACGTATACCACCGCAGCAGCCTCGCGTCAAAAAAAGACCGCGAAAGACTGCGTGCAAAAAATCACGTATACCACCACAGCAGCCTCGCTCAAGAAAAAGTCTGCGTGCTAATCGCCTTCAGGGGGGAGGCGACAACGGGGCTGGCGGAGCCTGGCCGCGCAGAGTAGCCCCTAGCGCAGTGCTGGCGGAGCCTGCACAAGCTAGGGGTATAGAGGTGTTGGCGGCAAGTAATGTATTTGAACGATTGCGAGCGCAGCGAGGGAGCCGCAAGGCCAATCGTGAATCCCCAAAATTCTGGTTGATGGCATCATTCGCTTTCGGCCTAACGGCTCCCTCGCTTCGCTCGCGAAAGCTCAAATACCTCTGTTGTTTCTCGGCTGACCTTTACCCCCACCTTGCGCAGGCTCCGCCAGCGCTGCGGTGGGGGCTACTCTCCTGGCCAGGCTCCGCCAGGCCCGCTCTGGCACTCCCTGTGCAAGAAATCTCTACAAATTCATCGAATCTTGATACCTCTCAAAACAATTGGCGCTTGCGCTTGGCGAATGGCAACGAATCCATCCGGACGGCATTCGTTTCTGATTGGTTAAGCGCAAGCGCCATTCGTCGTGTTCCCGCTCGCATTCGTTTAATTTGTTGCATTCGTAGTCAATAGAAGCCTACGTCAAGCAATCTTTTCACAAAGAGTAATCTTCGCGGCATGGTCCTCGGCGTGCAAGAAATCAGAAAAAAAGCGGGGCACCCGCAAGGGCGCCCCGCCATATATCGTATGCAACGATTTACTTGCGGTAGAATTTCTGGATGCGGTTCTCCACCTTGGCTTTGCCGCGGAGGATCTGCGAGGCTTTCTGGGCCATAGCGTCGGCGCCCTGCATGCGGCTGAACTGCGCCTCCGAGTTGGCCTCGTCGTAAGCCATGCCGCTCTTCTCAACGTCGATCACCTCAAACACCATCACCGAGTTGGAGCCCTGGAACGGACCAGTAACCACGCCCTGCTTGGCGGCGGCTACCTTGCCCTGGAGAGCAGGCTCGGCGGTGAAGAAGCCCACGATGCGGGGCTGCCCGAAGGTGACGCTTACGGTATCGACCTGCGTCTTCATCAACGAAGCGTAGTCGTCAACGGTCTTGCCCTTGCCCTGGTAGTCGGCAATCAGCTTGGCGGCCTTCTTGTCCTTGCGGGCCAGGTCGGTGAGGTAGCGGTTGAGGTTGGCGTCGGTGGTAGGGATGAACTCACCGTCGTAGATGTCCTTCACGGCCACGGCCACGAGGCGAGTGTTGGCCTCGTCGGCAAACACGGGCGAAACCTCGCCCTTCTTGGCGTCCATAGCCCAGTTAACGCCCTCGCGGGTGTCGGGGAGATTGTTGAGGGCGAGCGACGAGGGGGTGATCTCGGCGGTCATCACGGCGTAGTTGGCCTTGGGAGCGTTCTCGGCGAAGGTGGCCGAAGTCTTGTTCTCGGAGATGAACTTGTTAAGGTCGGCGCGGAGCTGCGACTGGGTAGCGCTCGAGGGCTCTACCTTGTAGGTGATCTCGGCGTAGTCGATGGTGTTGACGGGAGCGCGGCGAGTCTTCACGCGCATGATGCGGTAGGCTTGCTGGCCCTCGACGGTGTCAACAGCGAAGTAACGACCGGTCTCGGCGGCGAGGAGCTGCTCCTTGAGGGAAGCGGCCTGGGGGTCGAGCAGCGACAACCAGATCGAGTCCTGACCGGCCGACAGGGTGCCGTCGGCGAGCAAGTCGGCGGTCTTGGCGCCGGCGTTGAGGCGACGCATCACCGAGTCGCGGGCGGCGATGTCACCCTCTACGAGAGCGAAATCGACGTTCACCGAGTCAACCTCGTTGCTCTGGCCGAGCAGCTTCACGATGGTATAATTGTTGCCCATGGCCTGCGCCACTTTCACCTCGTCGATTGCCATCGAATCGAGGGCGGTCTTGACGGCGCGGTTGGTGATTTTCGACTTGGGCGACGACACGCGGTTTACGCCGAAGTTGACGTTGCCGTTGACACCCTCGGTGCCGGGCTGAGCCTTGAGGGCCGCGATAGCGTCCTCAACCTCGCGCTGGGCGGCGGCGCGGTCGGTGGCCGACGGCGTCACGTCAACCACGATATAGTCGACCACGCGACGAGGCTCGTCCAAGCGGAACATGTTCTTGCGCTTGTCGTACTGTGCCTTGATGTCGGCGTCGGTCACGGCGAAGTCGTCGTCGCTAAGCGTCGAGAGGTCCTGCTTGGCGATCAACACCTTGGAGGTCGAGGCGTTCTCGTCGTAGAGGGCCTTGGCATCGAGAGTGTTAGCGGCGATTACGCCCATGAAGAGGTTGCCAAACTTCTGGTTGCGAAGCATTTCGGCGGTGTTCTTCTCCATGTCCACCCAAGCGGCCTGCAACTGGCGGGCGCTTTCGGTGGGGATGTTGTATTTGGTGGGGTTGAAAGCCTTGTCGTAGAAATCGTCGGCGCTCTCAAATCCGTAACGCTGGGCCTGGGCGGTGATCATCGGAAGGGCGTTTGGCCCGGTCATGGCGGCCGAAAGCTCGGCGTCGGTAACGACGATGCCCATCTTGTCCATCTCCTCCTCCATCAGGGCCTCGAAGATCATCTGGTCGAGCACCTGCTGCTGGATGGGAGCGATGTCGATGTCGGTGTACCCGGCGTTTTGACGCTGGGCGCGCACCTCCTCCACACGGCGGGAGAATTCATTGATATCGATTTTTTTGCCATCGACCTTTGCCAAGGTCGTGGGGTCGCTGAAGAACGTGCGCCCTGAGGTGAGGAAGTCACCGAGGATAAAGGCCAACAGGGCGACGATGATAATAGTGAACAGAAGCACCGAGCGGCTTCTGATTTTCTCTAATGTTGCCATTTATAGTTTGAGGTTATTTATTTGATTTTCTAATAATTGGTTTATCTAATGTGGTGCCTTTCCGTCGCCTTAAATCGATTTAAGTCGACTTAAGTCGTATGAAAAACGCAATAAGCGCACAAAGATACGCATTTTTTCTCATTCCACCGCTTTCCTCCCTAATTTTTCCCATTTTTTCCATCCACCCCTCCCCAGAGCCACGGTGCCCCGCCCTCACTGGGGCCGCGGCGGTCCGAGGGGAAACCGCGGAGAGAAAGCGCCCTCGGCCGCCCCATCCCCAGCAAGCCACGGTGCCCCGCGGTTTGCCGCGGTGGTTCCAAAATTATGGCTCTTTAAGGATTTTTCCTTATCTTCGCGCCATAAAATCTTTAACCCTAACATAAAACAACCATGAAACAAGCGATTTTAGCTCTTGCCACGCTTTTGTGCGCACTGGGAGCCGCGGCGAGCGATTTCCCTGAGGAGTCCACCCCCAAAATGCACGAGGTCGAGGCGCGCCAGCTGCGTGTGATCAACAAAGGATTTGACGACACCGAAGGCCCCTACACCCGCATCCCCAAGTACCTAAAGGACAGCGTGCGACCCACCCTCTACGAGCGCGCGCAGTGCTCGGCCGGCATCGGCGTACGATTCGCCACCGACTCCAAACGCATCGGCGTGCGCTATCGACTGAAATGGGACACCCACATGCTCCATATGGCCGACACCGGCCTCAAAGGCACCGACCTCTACATCTACGACGACTGCGACTCGGCTTGGCACTACGTCAACACCAACCGCCCCAACACCGATTCCCTGAAGGTGTGCCAGAAAATATACGTCGAGAACATGGCCCCCGCGATGCGCGAGTGCATGATCTACTTCCCTCTCTACGACGGAGTTGAGGAATTGTACGTGCAAGTCGACTCGGGAGCCGTCATCACCCCCGGACGCCCCGACGTGATCTCCCCCCGCGGCCGCATCGTCGCCTACGGCACATCCATCCTTCAGGGTGGTTGCGCGTCGCGCACGGGCATGGCCTCCACCAATATTATTTCGCGCGAACTCAACCGCGAGGTGATCAACATCGGCATCTCGGGCGAGGGCAAGCAGGACGCATGCATGGCTCGCGCGATGGCCTCAATCCCCGATGTCGCCCTCTATCTCCTCGATCCCGTGCCCAACTGCACCGAGATGCAGTGCGACACCCTCACCTACGACTTCGTCAAAATCCTGCGCACGGCGCGCCCCGACGTGCCAATCGTGATGGTCGAGGGTCCCATCTACCCCTACTGCCGCTACGACCAGTCGCTCGGCTCCTACCTCCCCCGCAAAAACGAGGCCTATCGCCGCAACTACGAGCGCCTGAAAGCCGAGAACCCCGACAACCTCTATTACGTCACCTCCGAGAATCTCGACGGGCTTGAGGACGACGGCACCGTCGACGGTATCCACCTCACCGACCTGGGCTTCCGCCACTACGCCGACAAGCTCACCCCCATCCTCCGCGAAATCCTCAACCAATAGCCCCCGCGCCTCACCCCAGTCTGCGTCCCTCTGCGAAAGTCCGCGTGCATAAAATCACAATAAATCCCGGCCCTCAGGGTATGAAGGGCGTCCCCGAGGTCGGGTCGAAATATTGACTACGAATGCAACGAATCTTGATTCCTCTCAAAACAATTGGCGCTTGCGCTTGGCGAATGGCAACGAATCCATCCGGACGGCATTCGTTTCTGATTGGTTAAGCGCAAGCGCCATTCGTCGTGTTCCCGCTCGCATTCGTTTAATTTGTTGCATTCGTAGTCAATAGAAGCCTACGTCAAGCAATCTTTTCACAAAGAGTAATCTTCGCGGCACGGTCGTCGGCGTGCAAATTGCCTTCAGCGGGGGGGCGACAACGGGCCTGGCGGAGCCTGGCCGGGATAGTAGCCCCTAGCGCAGTGCTGGCGGAGCCTGCACAAGCTAGGGGAATCGCATGGGTGGCATCAATTGAGGTATTTGAACGATTGCGAGCGCAGCGAGGGAGCCGCAAGGCCAATCGTGAATCCACAAAATCCTGGTTGATGGTATCATTCGCTTTCGGCCTAACGGCTCCCTCGCTACGCTCGCTCAAGCTCAAATACCCCGGATGATTCTCGGCTGACCTTTACCCCCACCTTGCGCAGGCTTCGCCCGCGCTGCGGTGGGGGCTACTATCCCGGCCAGGCTCCGCCAGGCCCGTTGGGACACCCGCAGTAGCCTCGCGTCATCTCGGTCTGCGAAAGTCTGCGTGCAAATTTCTCTCGCAGATGATAGACCGCGTGCCAAAATTCACTCGGCGGGCCATCACGCGACAACCCAGCCGGGAGCGGCCGCTGCCCTCAGCGGCCAACGAGAATACCTGCACGCAGTCTTTCGCAGTCATCCATTGACGCGAACCTTCTTCGCCCCTCTGCGTGATTTAAAAAATTCCCCGCGTGGTATAGCCGTCCTAGGCGGTCCCCTAGAAACAGTGGAGGGTGAGGGAGTCCACGCGGGCGAGGATGCGGTAGGGGATGCCTGCGCGGGGTGGGGTGGAGAGATAATAATAGTAGCTTTGCTGGACGTCCCAGGTGGGGAATTGCAATTGGCGCGTCTCGCCTGCGGGTATCCTTTGGCCGATCTTTACCGGGCGCTCGTGGAGCTGGCGCCCGTCGGTGTCGATGTAGCGGATGGTGATGAACAGCGAGTCGATGGTGTCGGCGCGGTGATTGGTGGCCAGGATTGTCTCCCGGCGCGTGCGCAGCGGTTTGTCGTAGCCGGCAAGCGTGATGTCGCCACTGTCGGGGATGATGGCGGGAGTGACTTTGACGGGCGTAACAACAATTGACTCAGCGCGTTGCAAGGGCCTCGCATGAGTGGTCTTTACCTTTTTGCTGGAGGTTACCAAGGCCACCAACATAAGAAGGAGGATGAGAGGTAATCGTTTCATAGATAGATCATTGGGTAATTTGAGGGGTCGAACGGGAAAATTCTAACCATGCCGTCAAGTCCCTTGGGTCGCTCATCACGCCAGCCCAGGGTGCGTCGCCACATGTAAGGCAGTAGACCCCAGGCGTTTACTCTCACCCCGCGGCGGTATTGGTACAGCCCGAGACGGCCGTTGGAGCCGAGTTCGAGCACAAAAGCCGCCGGGGAGTATAGCCGGCCGCAGGAGGATTTGGTGTATAGCAGGCACTCAACTTGCCCGGGCTTGGACGTGTCTACCCCCAGGCCCAGAAGCGTGCCGCATGGAATAGAGCGGTCGGGGGAACGTACGATCACGATACGGTAAGTGGCTGTGGCTTGGCGCGTTGCCGAGGGCTCGCGCTCGATGGCCACGACCGCGCCGTCGGCGGTCATCTCCCAGATTCCCTCGAGGGGGAGCAGGGGAGCGGTGGACATTCGCTGCCGCACGCTGTCGACGGTGGAATATCCCCAAACGCGCGGTGATTTCGACGGCAACGACAACGAAGATTTCACAGCGGCAGTGGCCGTCATGGTAATCATCATCAATGTCATCAAAATCAATCGCATCATCCTGTACCATGGTGAGTGTTAAGGAGTTGCGTAGGTGTAGGAGAACCCGAACGACAGGATTTCCTTCAGCTGCCACTTGTGCCATCGGGTATCCACGGTGTAGGGCGTCGTGGAGTCGTAGCGCAGGTGAATGTAGAGCTTGGTGGAGATCCAGCGGTTGAGGGCGAAGTCGAATGTGTTTTCCCAGTCGCCCTGAGCGCTATGATAGTCGGTGAAGACGAAAAGGCGGGAGTTCCAGGTGATTTCGCGCGAGATTTTCACCATCATCTTGGCCTCGGCGCTGCTACCGTATTGGCTCAACGTCTTGTGCCCCGGGTCGAGGCCGTAGCTCTCGGGGTCCATCTTGCTGTTGATCAACGTTTTGAGGTTGTAGCTAAGGGGGGAGATAGAGGCGTCGAAGGTGAATTTGCCACCGGGCGAGGCGTAGTTGTAGGTCATGCCGAGGCCTACGTTCAACTCGCCCGGCGAGAGGATGGCGGCTGTGAGGTCGCGGGTGTTGCTCTTGTAATTGTGGAGAAGCTGGGTCTTGAACTGGGCCGTGATTGAGTAGAACCAGCGCTTGGCAGCCTTGACGCCAAATTTGGAGTTGACTTGGAAAAGATCCTCCGAGATTGAGTAGTTGCGGATTGAGTCGTCGGGTGCCGAGTTGAGGCCTAATTTGTACTGTATCGTGTTCTCAAACAGCAAGTTGGGATAGAACGCCGGATTCAGCTTCACCGAGTAGAGCAGGTTGAGCAACATGTTGAGGTTGTTGTTACCGCCCTGGTACCAGTTGGGGGAGATGTAGGCCTGGGAGAATTGCACGGAGCCGGCGAACGACTTGATCCAGTTGCGGCGCTGGATTACGGCGTCGGGCACGTCGTCCATGGCCTTTTTCTTGTCCACCGATATCTCCTCGATGGTGATGGTGTACTTGGTGGGGTCGACCACGGCGCGATACTCCTTGGGCGGCTCGGGGAGGAACAGCGTGTTGTAGCGCACTTGGTCGGGGTGGTTAATCATATAGCGCTGACGCATCTCCCAAAACTTCTTGGCCGAGGCCAAACGGTCATCGACCCAGGCTGTAACAGGGCGAGGCTCAGGCGTTTGCAACGAATCGGGGATTGGCTCTTTGGTGCTGATTTTCAATTCGGGCACCGGGAATTGGGGTACCGAGTCGAAGATAATATAGTGGTCGTACACCACCGGACCGTAATAGTAGCTTGGGAACATCAACCCGCTCACATCCAGCGTGGTATCCACCTCCAACGGTGGCACCACGGGCTCCACATTTTTGATCTGCTGGGGCCGCAGATATCGCCACGACGACTGAGCCACAGCGGTTTGGGCCATGAGAGCGAGCAAAATCACAATCGGTAGGGCAAGCGCTCCATCGAGTCGCTGTTGCCACTTCGACATCCATTGTGCAATCATGCCGCGAATTTAGCAAAAATTTCGTAAATTCGCGACTGAAAGGGGGTGGAATCCCCCACAAGATATTATCAGGTATGGAAAAAGGATATGATTTTGACCATGAAATAGAGCGACGCGGCACAGGCGCGCTCAAACACGATTGCCTCACACAATTTTTCGGCCGCGACGGGTTGCAACCGCTGTGGGTGGCCGATATGGATTTCGAGGTGTGCCCCCATATCATCGACGCCCTGCGCCGGCGTCTCGACCATCCCGTACTGGGTTATTCGGCCACGCCCGACAGTTACTGGACGTCGATTCGCTCCTGGCTCTCGCGTCGTCACGGTTTGCGCGTCGCCCCTGAGGAAATTACTTTCACCCCGGGAGTGGTCAAGGGATTGGCCTTGGCTGTCAACTATTTCACTCGTGAGGGCGATGGTATCGTAATCCAACCTCCTGTGTATCATCCTTTTAAGATGGTTGTTGAGGGCAACAAGCGACGCTGTATCGAAAATCCCCTTACCGAAGACTACCGCATGGATCTCGACGCGCTGGAGCGAATCGTCCAGTGCGAGAAGCCCCGTATGCTCGTGCTGTGCAACCCCCACAACCCGGTGGGCATCCAATGGGACGAGGCCACGCTGGCCCGCTTGGCCGCCATCGCCCGCAAGGCCGGAATGGTGGTGGTGAGCGACGAGATCCACGCCGACTTGATGCTGTGGGGTGGCCGCCACATCCCGTTTTTGGCCGCGGGAGAGGACGCTGAGGCCGTGGGCGTTATGCTCGGTGCCCCGTCCAAGACGTTCAACATCCCCGGCATGGTGAGCTCGTGGATTGTGGTCAAGAATCCCGAGTTGCGTGAAGGTTTTTTCAACTGGTTGGCTGCCAATGAGTTTAACGAGGCTCCAATGACCGCGGTAATAGCCGCCGAGGCCGCATATACCCATGGCGAGAAGTGGCTTAACCAGTTGCTGAAATATATAGAGGGCACGGTGGAGGCGGTTGTGCAATACGTCGACAAGAATCTGCCTGGTATCAAGGCGATTAAGCCGCAAGCGTCGTTCCTCGTTTGGCTCGACTGCCGCGGATTGGGATTGACCCACGCCCGCCTGATCGACCTGTTTATCAACCGTGCGGGCTTGGCGCTGAACGACGGCGCGATGTTTGGTACGCAAGGCTCGGGATTCATGCGACTCAACGTTGCCTCGCCACGCCACCGCATCCTTGCCGCTCTCGAATCGCTCAAAAACGCCTTGCCCCGATGATGCCTATTCTGATACTGCTGAGCGCGTTGGTGATAGTGGGATTGGCCTGCTACATTCCCTGGGCTATCGCTCGCCGCCGCAACCCTGCCGAGACCGTGGTCAACGAGCCTCCCGAGGGGTGTTGCGGTCAGCATCAGATATGCGAGCGCGACTCGCTGCTCTCGGCGGTTTCGGCCACTAAAGGGGAAGTGGAATACTTCGACGACGAGGAGCTGGACCGCTTTGCCGGGCGCGAGGCCGACGCTTACACCGACGAGGAGATTGAGGAGTTTCGCGACGTGCTTTTGACCCTGCAACCCGACGAGATCGCTCCCTGGGGCCGCAGCGTGCAGCTGCGCGGCATCACCCTCCCGTCCCCCGTCCGCGACGAGCTGCTCCTCCTGGTCTCCGACCTCCGCGACCACCCGTAAGTGACATTCTAGTACCATTAAATACAGTTACGATAAAAAGTTTTTAATCTTGGAGCCGAAAACATGACAGAGATATGATTATGCAAGATATTAGCCTTATTCAGAACAAAATACTGGAGATTCGAGGCCAACGCGTCCTGCTTGACCGTGACATTGCCTCTATGTACGGAGTAGAGACCAAGGTGCTCAACCAAGCGGTGAAACGCAACCTGGAACGCTTTCCGGAAGATTTTATGTTCCAATTAACCGAAGATGAGAACACGGCTTTAAGGTCACAAATTGTGACCTTAAAGAACGGACGAGGTCAGCATTCCAAGTATACACCTTATGCCTTTACCGAATTAGGTGTGGCTATGCTGTCAAGCGTCTTAAGGTCACCTATCGCCATACAAGTCAATATGGCGATAATGAGAGCCTTTGTGTTGATGCGCCAAAAGGTCACGGAGGCCCGCGAAACTCCCATAGCTCAACTTGAAAAGAAGATTGATAAATTAGCCGCTGAGGTCGAAGACATTCTGCGCGACCAAAACGACACCAATGAAGAATTGCAGATGCAGATTGATTGTGTAAGCCAGGCTTTAGCCGATCTTCAAGCCAATAACAAGACCTTGCCTCCGCGTCGTAGAATAGGCTATATAACTGATAGTTAAGTTCAGGAATGGTAACCTTAAGGATGGGTATCTTCTGAATGAGGGGGAGTAACTGCTTACGTGGGTTTTCCTAATACCATTTGCGAAAATTGCATAAATGTTGTAATTTTGGGGCGATATTATGAGAAAGACGACCCGAATACGAGCCTGGTTATTAGCTGTCGCGATGGCGACGGCGGTGGGTGTCGCGGCCCAATCGACAGGCGCTCAGGCGTCGGGGCGTTGGGAAACCACCGACCCGACGAAGGCGCGACAGGGGGCCACGGTGGAAAAGGTGGAGGCCGACCAGCCGGAAGTGTGGGTAAAGGACGGGTACATCTACATCACAGCGCCAAGGGCTGTGACGATACGGATTTATTCCATTCTGGGTCAGATGATTTCGCAGGAGGCGGTTCCTCCCGGCACGTTCCGCTTGCACGTGGCCTCGCGCGGTATCTACATCCTCAAAATGGGCAACGTCACCCGCCGCGTCACCCTATAGGAGGCCAGCGTTCGACGGCCTTAAAAATTAGGGGTGAAGCTTGGCGACGGGGGTGATGCCGCCGGTGGTGGTTTCGCCTAATTTCACGAGGATCTCGCTGTTGAGCGGCACGTAGATGTCGACTCGCGAGCCGAATTTGATGAAACCCATGTGCTCCTCGATGGTGACGTGTTCGCCGGGCTGCGCATAGGTGACGATACGGCGCGCCATGGCTCCGGCGATTTGACGCACGAGGATGTCTTGTCCCTCGGGCGTGCGAATCACTACGGTTGAGCGCTCGTTCTCGGTACTCGATTTCGGCAGATAGGCCGCAAGGAAACGTCCAGAGTGATGTTTTGCCATAATCACTTCGCCATCAACGGGATACCAATTGGCATGCACATTAAATACGCTCATGAACACCGAGATTTGCATCACCTCGCGCTTGAGGTATTCCGGCTCGTAAACCTTCTCGACGGCCACAACTTTGCCGTCGGCCGACGCCACGACCAGATTCTTGGAGTCGCCGCGGAAACGGCGCCTGGGCGAACGGAAGAAGTTGACCACCAACAAGAAGAAGATGGCGCTCACCACCGTCAGGCCAATCGGGAATCCGAGAGGCCGTATAAAAATCCAAGCCGGCACGTTGAGCACCAGCAGCACAGCCGCCAATCCGATTAGGATCTCAGTCCCTTCATGGTGTATTTTATAAGTCATTGGTCGTGCAAATAGATGGCAAATGAGTGATTGTTTTTAGGCAATTGGATTATTTAATCGGCAAAGTTACACATTTTCTGCGAATTGTGCAAATTATTGCGTCTTTTAAGGTGATTTTCAGTCGTTTATGGGTTGAGTTTATGGGTTGCAGTAAATACTCACCGAATTTTCTTTCAACCACTAAAAACACGAAGAATACTAATCTTTTTGAGAAAAGAGGTCGCAAACTTCCCAAAACACTATAGCCATCCGGCTGGTTTCGTGTTTTTGGCGAGTATACGAGCCGATTTTTCTCCTAATTCAAGTTTCTCAAGAGATCCAAGAAACCACTAATTTTCACTAATTATCACTAATTCAGAGCTTTAACTTTATTTCTTCCATTAATTTTGCTTTGCTGCGCAAAGAATTAACACCAATTTCGATACTTACCCCTACAGGGATTAGTGAAAATTAAAGAGCGTAGGCTCTCTAAAATTTATTGGTTCCCAAGCTAACTCATTGGTGCTCATTATTGTTAATTCGTGGTTTCTGACATAAAAAGATGTTCTCCTAATACGTTTCTCTTTCGTGTTTTTAGTGTTCTTAGTGGTTCAATTTTCCTTTCGGTGAGCAGAGTTACCGGGTTGTATCACGATAATTTCGCGGTCGGGGAAATTGAGGTAACCCCAACGGCCGAAGCGCGTGTCGCTGATGTGGAGCGAGTCGGAGGGAAGGTATAATGTGTCAATTTGGGCCGACGATACGAGTCGCTTGATGATCTCGGCCCCAACTCCTTGAGCCTCACCGCTTTCCCCCAAAATCATGCGGTAACAGGTCCCGGGTGACACGCTGTCGCCCGGTATCCACATGTGCTCACAATATTCCCAACCGTAAATAGGCACGTCACGGTACAGGCGGTTACACTCCACCAGGACCTCCTGAGGGTTCTCCAATCCCCAAGATTCGGCTTTCGACACGATGATAATCCCCTCTTTGTCAGGACGATAGTACCAATGTAAGGATTCGGGGTGAATGATACGCCTCACCCATCGGTTATATAAAGTGTTAGAGGGCACATCCCCCAAAATGGCTATAATATCGTCGTGGGTCACAAAATCGTCCACTACGGCTTGAATCGATTGGTTCATAGCTCGTTGCGTCTTCACAAGCCCACCGAGATGACATACAATAGCTACCCCGGCAAGCAGGCTCAGGCAGTAGCTCCACCGGGAGCGTCCAGGGCGACTGTCAAAAACCGGCATCCACAAGCGCACCAGCAGTACTATCGCTGTCAGGTCAACCGGCATCATTGAGCGAGGCAGCGCATGAACCATCAAAAGCACCACCAGCTGCACCGCCAATAGCGCCATCAAGAATCGGCTTTCCAGCCACCATCTTTTCACCCATCGCGGCTTAAAAATCGCCACAATCCCCACGCTGGCCACAAGTAACCATAAATCCTTGATATACAGCAGGAAAACCAGCATCGACGACAAGTTGAAAACATTTCCCTCGGTGGCTCCTCGCAGGTAATTTCCGGGAGCCGCCACCAGCAGCAACGTGCCCAGCCAGTAGCCGGCGACAAGCCATAGGGCACCGTCCAGGCGTAACCGGTTGTGGCGAGTCAAGTAATACACGCCAAAAGTGAGGGATAGCGGTGCGGAAAAGCCCTCATGGGTCCATCCCAGTGCGATGCCCAAGATGACAATCAGCGCCGATTGCCACCATCGGAAACGTCGGCCCGTCCATCGTCGCCACAGCAAAATTGTCAAAAGCATTGCTGCGCCCGACCATAAGTAATTGGGACCAAGATTAAGGCTTGTCAACAGATTAGGAGCCTCGGCAAACAGATACACCGAACCCACAACCGCTATAAGATATGGCCACAACGAATTGATAACCAATCGCTTGGCTCCAAGCCATACAATAAGAATGAAGAACGCCAGCAGAACACAGGTGTTAAACGGGAAGAACCAGCGATAGGGTAACGGCCCTGAGAAAATTTGCTCCGCGGTGTGGGCCAGTGTTCGTCCCGACCACGTAAAGTAGTGGTTCCATTGCGAGCGGGCGACATCCCCAAGCGACTGTACCATCTCGTGATTGTCGCCGAAAAACCTGTGCCACACCGCCCGATAATACAACTCATCGTTCATCAGCACCACATCCTTGGCGTATAGCCACATCAGCACGCCCACCGCCGCCAGAAACAGGATAATGGTGGCGATTACCCAACGGCTGGGAGGTGACAAGAACTGGTGAACAGATGATTGGCTACTCATAGCGGTGGCAAAGTTACGGAAATTTTTTGTATCTTCGCGACACTTTGGCTTGGGCATCTCGTCGCGGGGCGCAATTCCCCACCCACCCATGGGGAAGCGCCATGAGGAAAGTCCGGGCAACACAGAGCGCCATGCTTTCTAACGGAAAGGCGTCGGCAACGGCGCGGCAAGCGTGACAGAAAACAACCGCCCGAGCGAGTGGTGATTAGGTGATTAGGTAATTAGGGAGTAGTGAGTAATCGCTATTAACTGAAAACTGAAAACTAAAAACTGAAAACTCCTTTGGCAAGGGTGAAAAGGCGGGGTAAGAGCCCACCGGGGAGCCTGGCGACAGGTTCCGCCGCATGTCCCATGGGTTGCAAGGTCAAGTATACCGGCATTTAAGGGTTGCTCGCCCATTGCCGGGGGGTAGACCGCTTTAGCCCGCGGGCAACCGCGCGGCATAGATAAATGACGAGACGCGACCGCCCTTGGCCGGGCCTGGCGTGACGCCACCGCCCAGCTTCGGGTAACAGGTCGCCGACATAACCCGGCTTATCGTCCAATGCCATCCAGGGGCGCCCCACCGAGGGCGCCCTTTCAATTGGATAAGATGTTATCATTTATTTATTCACTCGTTTATTCGTGTATTCGTTTACTCGTGTATTCGAATGCACGAATGCCCGAATCAACGAGTGAGCGACAGCAACACTACTGGCTATTAAGGCAGACTCCCTTAAAGCTTGAGGTTGCGGCGGAGGGCGGAGTAGCTTAGGCGCGACATGGCGGAGCGGCGGGTGAGGCGGCGCCAGTCTCCCGAGGTGATGTTGCGCCAGCGGTCGTCGGTCATGGCCAGTAGCTCGGGTCGAGGCTGAAATTCGGGGATGTCGGTGGGAACGGCTCCGCGGTTGTGGGGACAGACGTCGGAGCAGGTGTCGCAGCCGTAGACGCGGCCGTGGAGGTTGGTGTCGAGAGGAAATTCGCCGTGGTGCTCGATGGTGAGGTAGCTCAGGCAACGGCGGGCGTCGATGGTGAAGTCGTCGCGAATGGCATTGGCCGGGCATGCGTCGACACAGCGGCGGCATTTGCCGCAGGTGACGCGGCACGGCTCATCTGGCTCGTATTCCACGGTGGTGAGGATTTCGCCAAGGAAGAAATGGGTGCCCTGGCCGGGAACCACGAGCATCCCGGAGCGGCCGATGAAGCCTACGCCCGCTTGTTGCGCCCACCATCGCTCGCGCAAGGGAGCCGTGTCGACGCAGACGCGCGTGTCGCCGGGAAGCATCTCAGCGAGCTTTTGCAGGCGTTCTTTTACCACCCAGTGGTAGTCGAGCCCCCAGGCGTACATGGCTACTTGTGACGCGCCGGGGCCGATACCATTTCCATCCTGCTGAGGGCGGTCGTGTGCCCCGCAGGTCACTGCGGGGTCGTTATAGTAATTAAAGGCGAGGGAGATCACCGTGCGGGCGCCGGGGAGTAGCTCGCGCGGGTCGGCGCGCAGGGCGTCGTATTTCTCGAGGTAGCCCATGGTGCCGTGGCAACCCTCGGCGAGCCAGCGGCGGTATTTGTCAACCTCGGCTTCGGGCAACGCGTCGGCCCGGGCAAAGCCTATGCGGCTGGCCCCCAAGGCGAAAGCCGCTCGACGCAGGTCGTCCTTACATGGGCAGGGGGAGGAACTCATATCCTTGCGATTTGAGCCACTCGATGGCGCGGGGTAGGGCGTAGGTCATGTTTACCTCGGCTTTCAGGGAGTCGTGGAACACGATGATGGAGCCGTTGCGTGCGTAGCGCTTCACGTTGTCGAGCACGCGCTGCGGGGTGACCTTTTTGGAATAGTCGCGGGTGATGAGGTCGTACATCACCAGGTTGTAATGCTCCTTGATCACCTTGGCTTGACCCCAGCGTATCAGCCCGTGGGGCGGACGGAACAGGGGTGAGTCGATCAGGTTGGCGGCCTCGGTGATGTCGCGCAAGTACTTGATCGACGGTTCTTTGAAACCCTGCAGGTGGTGCATCGTGTGGTTGCCGTAGCTGTGGCCGCGACGGCGCACCTCTTCGAGCAGCTCGGGGTGTCGGCGCACGTTGTCGCCCACCATGAAGAACGTGGCCTTCACCTGATAGTGGTCGAGCACATCGAGCACCCACGGTGTCACCTCGGGGATTGGTCCGTCGTCGAATGTGAGGTAGACCACCTTGCGACGCTTGCGCTTAATGCGCCATATCGCCTCGGGGAAGATGAGGCGATATGGCAATGGCGGACGCTCAATCAGGGAGCTGCCTAAGCGTATCATTTTTGAAGCATTTGGTTGAAGCCGTCGACATCAAAGTTGATCTCGTCGAGCTGGTCGCTAAGCTCATCGATGTCGCCACCCGAGTAGGCGTAGCTCTGGATAAGCTGCATCAGGTAGGTGGGCACATAGCGGTCGACGCGGGTCAACGTGTTGTAATGGCCCGAATGGATAAGGCTCTGATAATAGGTGTAATAGGGGGCGTAGCGCATGATCTCGTCGTTGAGGATCTTGATGCCCTTGGCTTTCACCTTGTCGTCGTGGGTAGCGGCGCCGAGAGCCACGTAGAGGTCGCCAATCTCCTTGCCCACCTGGATGGAGTAGGGCGACTGCTTCACGGGCAGTTTCTCTTGCATCAGGTCGAGCACGTTGATGGCCTTGGCAAACTTCTCGGCGGCGGCCACCGAGTCGGCGATCTCGGGGTTATCCTCCAGTTCCACACCCTCGTTGTAAAGGGAGGTGGCGAGGGTGACGATTGCCGAGCGGTGGGTGGTGACCATGCGGCGCACGGTCTCGTCGAGGTAGAGGTTCTTGCCTGAGTCGAGGCCACCCCAGCGGAACTTGTTCATCACCACGTCATACATCCGCTCGGTGTCAGCCGGGATGTCGTATTGCTCGGGATCGTTGGTCAAGAACGGGGTCACTTGATAGGCGAGACCCGTGTTGAGCATATAGCGGTTGAAATCGAGGTAGTAGTTGTCGGGGACGGTCATCGCGAAGTAGACGGGGCGGTCGAAGCCCTTGGCGGCTGAGGTAGCGATGATGTCGAGCGACAGCACTTGCGACAGGTTCAAGCCGCCGTCTTGCAGGGTGGCACGCGGCTCGCTGAGGTAGACGTGGAGAGCCTCCTCGGCGGCTTGTGCCTCTTTGTCGGTAATTACGCCGTTGGCCTTGGCTTTCTCGATGTCAACGGGCACGAACACGCGGTCGTACTTCCACTCGGGCAGACCATAGGCGTTCTTGTCGCTCTCGGGCGACGCGAACCATTTCAGAGCGGCCTGTGCCGACACCTCCTCGGCGGCCGGGTCGAGGATGTAGGAGAACTGCTTGCGGTCGTAGCCGTAGACGGTAGCGGGGGTTTGCATGTCGATCGCGGGCGCGTCGTAGGCGGGGATGCGCTGCTGGTTGGCGTACCAGTCGGTGGTCAAGTAGGAAAGGTTGACCACGCGCACGTCGGTGCGATAGCCCTCCACCTCCTGGGCGTACCACAGGGGGAATGTGTCGTTGTCGCCGTTGGTGAAAATGATGCCGTTGGGACCTACCGACGACAGGTAGTTCATACCGAAGTCGCGGGTGGTGTAGCGCCCCGAGCGGTCGTGGTCGTCCCACGTCTGGGATACCATCTGGATGGGCACGAACAGGCCGATGGCGCAAGCAACGATGGCCCAAGCAAGGGAATTTTTGTTGTCGAAAATTTCGGGATTCTCGGGATTCTCGTGAATCTCGGGATTCTCGGGATTTCCGGGATTTCCGTGATTTTCGGCGGCTTTCTTGGCGGCTTTCCCCTTAAGATAGAGCGAGAGCCACCACCATATAGCGGCCACGCCCATGCCCACCCAAATGGCGAAGGCGTAGAACGAGCCGGCGAAGGCGTAGTCGCGCTCGCGAGGCTGGGTGGGAGTCTGGTTGAGGTATAGCACGATAGCGATACCGGTCATGAAGAACAGGAAGAAGATTACCCAGAACTGCTCAATGCCGCGCTTTGACAGGAACGCCTGCCAAATCAGGCCGAGGATGCCCAACAACAGCGGCAACATGTAGAACACGTTGTGGCCCTTGTTGCCCTTGCCCAGCTCGTCGGGCAGTAACGACTGGTCGCCCAAGCGCAGGTTGTCGATCACGGGGATACCCGAGATCCAGTTGCCGTGGTTGGGCTCGCCGTTGCCCTGGATGTCATTTTGACGTCCGGCGAAATTCCACATGAAGTAGCGCCAGTACATGTGCACGAGCTGGTAGTTGAGGAAGAACGCCATGTTCTGGGCGAAAGTGGGTTTGGCTCGGTATTCGGTGCGCCAAGGCTCGCCGTTGGAGTCGACGTAGAGAGGCACTTCCACCTGCTGGAGGTCGGCCTCGTTGATGTTGGCCCACGAGAGGTACTCACCGCGGTGCTTACCCGAGTACATGCGTGTGAATATCATGTCCAAGCCGGGGGTCATGGCGTAGTCGGGCACCGGTGAGGTGGGCACGTATTGGTCGGGCTCGTCGGGAGAGGCTTTCACTTTCTTGGCCCAGGAGGTTTTGTAACCGTTGACCACGGGGTCGAGCTTGCCGTCGGGAGTGACTTGATAGAGGATGCTGGAGCCGAACGTCTGGCCGTAGAACAGGGGGCGGTCGCCGTACTGCTCGCGGTTGAGGTAGGAGCTGAGGGCGAAAACGTTATCGGGGGAGTTTTGGTTGACGGGCGGGTTGGCGTCGGAGCGAATTAGCAGCAAAGCGTAGCTCGAGTAGCCGATAAACATCACCAAGATGGAGATGGCGGTGATGTTCAATATCCTGATATGCAGCTTCTTGCAGAACACGAAGAAGTAAAGCACCATGCCCAGCACAATCAGCACGGGAATCCACATCGACGAGCCGATGAACGGGATGCCCGAAAGCAATACCGAGAGGATGAACGACACCTTGATAGCCAAGGGGTTGCGTTGGCGGTAAAGCTCGGCGATACACCAGATGAAGGCGGCGAAGAACAGGATTGCGTAGAGCAGCACGCCCGAGTTGTAGCCCCACCCGAGGCAGTTGACGGCAAAGAGGTCGAAATATTGCGCAACCTCCACAAAACCAGGCACTAAGCCGTATAGAATCAATCCCACGATGATTGCCGAGATACCCAGGGCAATGAGCGATCCGGTGGCCGTGGTGTTCTTAAACTTGCGGTAGTAGATCACCAGCACGATGGCGGGGATACACAGCAGGTTCAACAGGTGTACAGCGATTGAAATACCTATCACATAGGCGATTAGAATCAAGTAGCGGTCGCTGTGGGGCTGGTCGGCACGGTTTTCCCATTTGAGGATGAGCCAGAACACCAGGGCGGTGCAGAACGACGAAAAGGCGTAAACCTCTCCCTCGACAGCCGAGAACCAGAAGGTGTCGCTCCAGGTGTAAACCAAAGCGCCGCACACGCCCGAGCCCATAATGGCCAGCATTTTGGGCCATGAGATTTCCTTGGCATCATCCTTGACAATCAAGCGTTTAACCAAGTGGGTGATGGTCCAGAACAGCAATAGGATTGTGCCAGCGCTGAGCAATGCCGACATGGAGTTGACGGCCACCGAGGCCACTTGGGCCGAGCCGCCGAACAGGGTGATGAAGAAACGGGCCGTAAGCATGAAGATGGGGTTGCCTGGCGGGTGGCCCACTTCAAGTTTGTAGCCTTGGGTAATAAACTCGGGACAGTCCCAGAAACTTGCCGTCGGCTCGATGGTCAACAAGTAAGTCACGGCGGCAATGACAAAGCAAAGCCAGCCCAGGGAGTTGTTAATCAGATTGTATTTCTTCATCAGCTAATGTATCGTAATCTCCCACAGAAAACGCAGATAGCACAGAAATATTGTGAATTTCTGTGCTTTCTCCGGGAGACCGCTATAAATTTAAAACAGGGGTAGGATGGACTTGGAGTAAACGAACTTGCGCTCAAACTCCTGATTGGACATGGTCAACATCAGGATACCCTGGATAAGGGTGAGGATACTCCAGATGCCGCAGGTGCAAAGGGACAGCAGGATGGTGATGAATCCGCCGCCGATCTTGCCGAGATAGAAGTATTGCACGCCAAGGCCGCCGAGAAGGATGGCGAGGACACCGGCTACCACCTGGCTCTTGCCGGAGGACCCTACGTACTGGCCGGGCTGCTGGGGAGGATAAGCCTGATGGTTTTGTGCCAGGATATCCATCAGTTCGGGCACGGTGTAGGCGGCTTGCCAAGCGGGCATGCCTTCGCGCCATACTTGCGAATTGGGGTTCAAGCCGTAGCTGAGGAGCTGGTGAGCATCCATGGGTCCAACTTGCTGGCCGTTGTAAGCGATGTAATATTGAGCCATTTTGAGTATAAAAGTTTCTGGTTTCTAGTTTCTAGTTTCTAGTTTTAAGTTTTAAGTTTTAAGTTTTAAGTTTT
>CAZLSW010000014.1:31153-54216 GCA_964562375.1 uncultured Muribaculaceae bacterium
ATCTTTAAGCCCCCGTTTCGGGGGTTTGGGGGCCGATCCGTTTCGGGGGTTTGGGGGCCGATTCTAAATCGAAAGGCGGCGCAGGGTGTTGAGCAGGTCGCGGTTGATGGGCTTGTCGTTCTTGATGGCCTTGGTGAACGGCACGTAAACGATTTCGTCGTTCTTGATACCGATCATCACGTTGCGCTGGTCGTCGAGCAGGGCGTCGATAGCGGCCGCGCCCATGCGGGAGGCGAGGATACGGTCGTGGGCCGTGGGCGAGCCGCCACGCTGCAAGTGACCGAGGATGGTTACGCGCACGTCGTAGCCGGGCCACTCGTTCTTCACGCGCTCGGCCAGGGCCATGGCACCACCGGTGACAGGGCTCTCGGCAACAAGCACGATCGACGAGTTCTTGCTCTTGCGGAAACCGTTCTGGATGAGTTCGCCCAGCTGGTCGACCTCAGTGGAGATCTCGGGGATGATCGCCGCCTCGGCTCCTGACGCGATAGCGCCGTTGAGAGCGAGGAAGCCGGCGTCGCGGCCCATCACCTCGATGAAGAACAAGCGCTCGTGGCTGGTGGCGGTGTCGCGGATCTTGTCGACACACTGCATGATGGTGTTCAAGGCCGTGTCATAGCCGATGGTGGTATCGGTGCCGTAGAGGTCGTTGTCGATGGTGCCGGGCAGGCCGATGATGGGGAAGTTGAACTCGTTGGCGAAGATGCGGGCACCGGTCAATGAGCCGTCACCACCGATCACTACCATGGCGTCGATCTCGTGACGACGCAGGATGTCGTAGGCCAGCTGGCGGCCTTCGGGGGTCTGGAACTCCTTGCAGCGGGCGGTTTTGAGGATGGTACCACCCATCTGGATGATGTTGGAGACGTTTTGGGTCTTGAAGTCGACGATTTCGTCGGTAATCAGGCCGCGATAGCCACGATAGATACCCTTTACTTTAAAACCACTGAAAATGGCGGAACGGGTCACCGCGCGGATGGCCGCATTCATGCCCGGGGCGTCGCCTCCCGAGGTGAGGATGCCGATGGTTTTGATCTCTGCCATTGCTTAATTCCTATTTAATTGTGAGTAAATTCGATATGAATGGTAAATTACGCGAAGATAAGAAAAAAGCCGATATTATCGGCCGTTAAAAGTCGTTTTATTTATTTTGACGCGAGTTTTTTGCCAAAGGTTGCGCCCACGCGGGCCAAAATGTACACGGCGGCCATCACTATCACGATCAGGGCCGAGCATGGCACGTCGATCACCGTGGACAGCGCCAAACCCCCCAAGCACGTTACCACCGAAATCCCCACCGACAAGCCCATGATTTTGCCGAAACGGTGGGCGAAAATCTCGGCGGTCATCTGCGGCAGCGAAAGCATCGACATCAACAACATCACACCCACAAGCCTTATGGTCAACACCACGCAAATGGCCACCAACACGGTCATTGTCAGCGAGATAAGCGTGGAGCGTAGCCCAGCCACCCGGGCGAAATCGGCGTCGAAAGCCACAGCCACTATCTCGCGATATTTCCAAGCCATAAACCCCAGCAACACAACGATATAAATCGAGAACGCCCATAGGTCGGAGGTGCTGATTGTCAGGATGTTGCCGAAAAGGAAAGTGTTCAATTCGGGCACATAGCCTGGGGTGAGGAACACAAACAGCACGCCGATGGCCATGCCTATCGACCATACCACGGCGATGGCTGAATCCTCGCGCACGCGATGACGCGCCGCCATCCACTCCACCCCCAATGATGAGGCTACGGCAAATACGCCGGCCATAAGTATGGGGTTGATTCCCAGGAAGTAACCGAGTCCCAAGCCGCCGAAACAGGCATGGGTTACACCCCCCGAAATGGCCACAAGGCGTCGGGCGATGATGTAGGTGCCGATGACGGCCGCGGCCACCGAGATTATCAGCACCCCGGCGATGGCGTTCTGGAAAAATGAGTATTGGAGTATGTCGCCCATGGCTCTACCTGATTTTGAGGTAATCTATTGGTTGTCAAATGGGTACAAAAAAGGGTAAGCTGACTACATCGCGCCGCTACAACCTGGTACCGTTGCTTCGATCAAGACCTGGCGGAGTTCCCAAGGAGCATGCCGTGTAGGACTTACCCGAGCGCGAAGTTACAACTTTTTCTTTACGCGCCAAAATATTTTGTAATTTCGCGATGGCTTGGGCCGCTGAGGGCAGCGGCCACTCTCAGGAGGGCTGCCGCACCCAAAGGGTTTTATCATCTTGCCCTTCGTTCCTAGGATTACATCTCCTTGCGCTTCGTAATAACGTAATAACGTAATAACGTAATAACGCCCCGCTAAATGCTAAACGCTAAACGCTAAAAATGGAAAAAGATCTGCTGAAATCTATAGAAGAGGCCGCCCTCAAGGGCATTGCCGCCAGCGTTGACGACGCGCTGGAAATCAACCGATTATACTCCACCGATGAGATATGCGACGCGGCCAACCGCGTGCGCGAGGCCCGGGTGGGCTCCGTTATCGACACCTGCTCCATCGTCAACGCACGCTCGGGTCGCTGCTCCGAGGATTGCAAATGGTGTTCCCAAAGCCGTTTTCACGCTACGGGAATCGCTGAGTATGAGATAGTTGAGCATAGGGAATTTGAGCAGTTGCTTGAGGTGGCTTCCTCGCGCGGCGTGGGCCGTTTCTCGCTCGTCACCAGCGGGCGCAAGGTTGCCCCGGGCGACATCCAGCGCTTCTGCGCCCTCTACCGGGAGGCCGCGTCGAAAAGCGACATCTCGCTCTGCGCTTCCATGGGGTTGTTGAACAAGGACGAGCTGCGCCAACTCAAAGAGGCTGGCGTCACGCGCTACCACTGCAATCTGGAGACGTCGTCCGACTACTTTCCCCGTCTATGCTCCACCCATTCCCACGAGGACAAGCTCGCCACCATCCGCGCCGCCCGCGAATTGGGCATGGAGGTGTGCTCGGGAGGAATCATTGGCATGGGCGAGGACATGCGCCAGCGCCTTACGATGGCCCAGGAGGCCCGCGAGGCGGGCGCTACTTCCATCCCAGTAAATATCCTCAACCCCATCCCGGGCACGCCGCTTGAGGGCACGCCGCTGATCTCGGAGGACGAGGTAATCAGGACCGTGGCGCTGATGCGACTCATCGCCCCTGATTGCACCTTGCGATTCGCCGGCGGCCGATCGCGCCTGAGCCCCGAGGCCAACCAGCGCATCCTGCGCGGCGGCATGAATGGCGCCCTCGTGGGCGATATGCTCACCACCGTGGGCAACAATATCGACCAGGACTATCACCTCTTCGCCTCCGAGGGATTCACCCTCCCCCGGGAAGACACCAAGTAGTAATCCCACATATCCTGTCGTGTAATCGTGCACTCGTGTATTCGAGTATTCGAGTAATCGAGTACACGAATGCACGAATGCGCGATTACACGAGTGATGTCAACTCTTTCCCCATGAAATGCGTTATATTCTAAAACGCGTTTCGATATGGTGCCGCTACTAATTCCGTCTCACCGATTGGCCTACCTGATACTGCATGGGATCGACTGGACCCTGCGGCAGCTTGGCCTGCGTCATTCCCAAACGATCGAGGAGGTGATTTACACGGTGCTTATCACCCTGTTGGCCTTGGGTTTAGGATGGCTGGCGAGAAAAATCGTGGTGTGGATCGCCCGCAAGCTGCTCCTAATCCACCGCAGCGCCATCGACCAGGCCTTGCTCAGCCAAAAAATCTTCTCGAGGTGTTCCCACATGATACCGCCGTTGGTATTTCTGGCAATGATACCGTTCGCCTTCGAGACCGATCCCAAGACGCTCCATGTAATCCAAAAAATCGTGATCGTCTACTCGCTGGTGACCATCGGCGTGGCTGCCAACGCTGTGCTCACCTTCATCTGGAGCCGATACGACCAGCGGGAGAACAACAAGAACCACCCCCTGCGAGGCATCCTCAACGTGGCTCAGGGCATCGTGTGGATTGTGGTTGTGATCATCTCGGTGAGCGTGGTTATCGACAAGTCGCCGGCCTACCTGTTGACGGGATTGGGCGCCTTCGCGGCGGCTTTGATGCTGATTTTCAAGGACTCAATCTTGGGACTTGTAGCTGCCGTGCAACTGTCGCAGAACGATATGTTGCGACTGGGCGACTGGATCGTGGTGCCCAACACCCCGGCCAACGGCACGGTAATCGACGTGTCGCTGACGGTGGTGAAGGTGAAAAACTGGGACAACACGGTGGTGATGCTGCCCCCTTACACGCTGGTTTCCACATCGTTCCAGAATTGGCGCGGGATGATTTCCTCCGGTGCTCGCCGTATTTGCCGGCAGGTGATTGTCGACAACTACACCATCACGCCGCTCACCCCAGCGCTTATCGAAAGTGTCGTGACAAAATATCCCGAGATGAAGGAGTACATCAACACCGCCAAGGGCGTGCCGACGGCCTACAACGGCGCTACCTTCGGCGTTAACGGCACGATGGAAACCAACCTGGGTCTGTTCCGCGCCTATATGTGCGTGTACCTGAGCAACCACCCCGAGATCGCCCACGACCAGCAGCTGTTGGTGCGCTTGATGGAAGCCGACGAGAACGGCACGCCGCTTCAGATATACGTGTTCACCTCCAATATCAACTGGACTGCCTACGAGGCCATCCAGAGCGAGATTTTCGAGCATATCGCCGTTGCTTCGCGCGACTTCGGGCTGTCGATCTACAACGCCTCCGACGGCTCCGACATTATCGTCCACCAGGGACCTCCCGAGCCAAACGCGCCCTCCACCCCCGACACTCCTTAGAGATCATGGAGGAGATCGGCGACGACGAATGTGGAGCCACCGACAAAGATGGTATCTTGGCTTTTGGCCGAGGCGAGAGCCGCCGCATAAGCCTCAGAAACTGAGGGATATACCTCTCCTTGCAATCCGGCTTGATTGGCCGATTCGGCCAACTGCTCGGCAGCCATAGCGCGTGGTACGGAGGCGCGAGTGAAGTAGTAACGAGCGTTGCGTGGCATCAGTGGCAGTATATGCGACACGTCCTTGTCGCTGACGAAGCCGATTACCATGTGAAGAGTGGCGTTGGGATTGGACGCGATTCGGGTAAGGCGGGGGCCGAGATATTGCCAGCCGCCGATGTTGTGACCGGTGTCGCAAATTACTGTGGGTGAGTGTCTTAGCGTCATCCACCGTCCCATCAGTCCCGAATACCTGGAAATATTGGCCAGGCCGTTTCTGACGGCTTGGGGTGTCACCCTCTTGAGGATGGGAAGCAAGACATCTAAGGCGGTGAGGACTGTGGCAGCGTTGAATCGCTGGCAATCACCCGATAATGAGAAAGTTAGGGACCCGAAAGGAGAGTGGGGTATATGCCATCCATCCTCATTTTGCTCCATCTGCATCTCGGGGGCGAAAATAATGGGTGCCCCCGCCTCAAGTGCTTTATCCTCAAACACTTGCTTCACTTCCCCCTGAGCCTCGCCAATCACCACTGGCACGCCGGGCTTGATGATGCCGGCTTTTTCGGCGGCGATTTTCCCCGGCGTGTCGCCAAGGAAGACGGTGTGGTCGAGCGAGATATTAGTGATGATACTGAGAAGGGGTGTGAGGATATTGGTGGAATCAAGTCGGCCGCCCATGCCTACCTCCACCACGGCGATATCCACCTGTTGCTGAGCGAAATAGTCGAAAGCCATCACCATTGTCAGCTCAAAGAACGACGGCTCAATCTCCAGATTCATAGCTCGATAGCGATCCAGGAAGTGGACCACGGCCTCCCGGGGAATCATCTGGCCGTTAACGCGGATGCGCTCGCGAAAATCCACCAGGTGAGGCGACGTGTAAAGTCCCACTTTCAGTCCCGAAGCCGTTAATACCGAGGCGATTGCGCTCGAAGTGGAGCCTTTGCCGTTGGTGCCCGCGACATGTATCGAGGGCCACTTGGTGTGGGGGTTGCCGAACGCCTCTTCCAAGGCTATGACACGGCTCAATCCGGGTTTATATGCGGCTGCGCCAATTCGCTGAAACGCAGGTAGTTGGTTGTAGAGCCATGTTATATTTTCTTCGTAAGTCATGATGATGATTGGTCAATAAATAATTAAGCCTGCCACGCCAGCCGCCACAATCACCCATATAGGGTGGATTTTGGCGAAATAGACGGCGCAGAAAGCCCCAGCGCAAAGCACTGTGCTCCAGATGATTTGATAGTGGTCGCGACCGAAATTCTCCCCGTTGATCAGCAATAAAGCCGCCGAGGCGATCAATCCCACCACCACTGGGCGTAAACCAGCGAATATTCCCTTGATAATCACCGACTCGCGATGGCGCTGGATGAAATGGCTTGTGTACACAACCAATAGGAATGAGGGGATTACCACCACCAGCGTGCAGATGATTGAGCCAAGAATCCCCCACAACGGTGAAGCCAGCTCGGCGCACTGCTCGCCTGGTACGACGTAGCCGATGTAAGTGGCTGAGTTGATGCCGATTGGCCCCGGAGTCATCTGTGAAATGGCCACTATATCGGTGAACATCTGCTCGGTGATCCATCCGGGACCTACGATTTCGCGCTCAATCAGCGCAAGCATCGCGTAGCCTCCACCGAAGCCGAACAGTCCGATTTTCAGGTAACTCCATATTAATCTTAGGTAGATCATCATAGCCTCGCCTCCTTGTTTTTGTTGAGATTATGACGAGTGTACCACAGGTAGCCGCCAAGGCCGCCCAGGACAATGAACAAGATGGGGTTGGAGATGAACGTCCACTGCGACCATATCAACAGGGCTGTCCCGACCGGTATCCATATCGTTTTCCACGAAATCTTAGCCGCTCTGGCTGAGTTGATTACGGGAGCTATGATCAACGCGACGACGGCGGGGCGAATGCCCATGAACACGCGCGACACGATGGGGTTGTTCTTGATGATGTCGGGGGTGAGGAATATCGCGATGGCCAGGATGATCAGGAATGATGGCATAATCGTGCCGGCGGCGGCGCAAATGCTACCGGCGCGTCCCCTGATTTTATCACCCACGGCCGCTGCGATGTTGACAGCGAGTATGCCTGGCAAGGCTTGTGCAACAGCCAGTAAATCAAGAAATTCGTCACGTTTTAGCCACCCATGCTTGTCAACAATCTCCCTTTCGATAATGGAGATCATGGCCCAGCCCCCACCGAAGGTGAAGGCTCCAATCTTGCAAAACGTGATGAATAGGCTGAGTAACAAGTTTTTAGTTTCTAGTTTCTAGTTTCTAGTTTTTAGTTTCTAGTTTTTAGTTTTTAGTTTCTAGTTTTTAGTTTCAAATCTTTAAGGCGTTAAATCTTTAAAGGAGGAAAGGAGCAAAGGGGCTATCTAAAAGCCCCCGCTTCGGGGGTTTGGGGGCCGAGGGATCCTATTAATCGGCAGCTGCTGTTTGGAGGATTTTGAGGAGCTCGGGGCGGGAGGTGACGCGTATCTCGTTTTGGTCGAAATCGATGATGCCTCGCTTGCGCATTCCCTCGAGGGTGGCTATGAACGATGTGCGCTGGACGCCGAACAGCGAGTATAGGTCGCGCTGGCGGCAAGCGAGGGTAATGTCGTAGCCTCGGCGCTGGGTGAGGGCGATGATCCAGAACGCGATGCGCTCCTCGAGGTTGCCGGTGGTGACCGCGAGTACGCCTTGGGTAGCCTTTTGTGCATTCATCGACAAGATATTCAGGAAGTTAAGGAGGAATATCTGGTCGCTGTTGAGGATGCGAAGGTAATCGTTTTTGTTGATTTGGAGTACCCCTGTAGGCTCGAGGGCCACGCCTGAGCAAGGGTAATTGGTGGCACTGCCAAAAAGGAATTCTGGAGCGATCACGTCGGGGGCGTCGAGGGTTTGGGACACGCGGAAACGTCCGTCGTGGTTGGCGACGGTAAGGCGCGCTTTGCCCGATATGAGGAATTTGATGTGGGTGCAAGGGTTCCCGGCCTCGATGATGTTCTCACCAGGCAAGTACTTGAGGAAATGGAACTTAGCCATCCCCACTATTTCTGAGATTCGCTCATGGCTCACGCCGTTGAACAGCGGCAGGCCGAGCAGTAATTCATACATGCTGTCCATCTTGCGTGAAATTAAATTAATAGTTTTCTAAATAGTATCTATTTACGGAACAAAGTTACTATTATTTTTGTTTCGAGCCAACGCATTGCTGTTTCTTGTGGGCGAGCATCCGGCGCTGATGGAAGTATAGTTGGGCCGAGTTGATGGTGTTTTGCCAAGCCACGTAGGCGGCTGGAGCCACCGACGCCACTGGTGCTAGATAGGTCAACGCCATCCATATCGCCAGCACAGTGTTTTTTTGTCCAAGTCCCTGTGCGCCAGCGATTTTGTCGCCGTAGCGAGTGCCGATTTTGCGTCCGATCCAGAATTGCAGCACGCACACGACGCCGGCACCCACGGCCAAGGCGATCATCAGCCCCACTCGCTCGTGGTGGGCGAGCATATAGCTTACGGCGCGACCCACGACGATGAACAGCGACACGGCCCAGATGTAAAACGACAGCCCCTGATGCGAGGCCATCGCGTGGTGCACCCGGGGTGCCACTTTCCCCAGCACGATAGCGCAGGCCAGCGGGGCGATCAACAACGGCGCCACGGCCGAGCACACGCCGCGGAGCATCACCAGGTAATCGGCCCCCGTGGCACCCATCCACGAAAACAGCGGGGGTGCCAGCACAGCCACGGTAAGGTTGCTCACAATGGAATAAGTAGCCACGCGGGAGATGCTCCCCCCGAGCATGCCAGTCACAACGGGAGCGGCCGTCGCGGTGGGGCAGAACACGCAGATAAACACGCCCTGTGCCAACTCGGGCCCTAAGGGCAACAACGCCAAGTAGACGACCACGCCGCCCACAATCTGCACGGCCAACAGCCCCCACGACAAGCCCGTGACGCGGAATTCCGAAGGCTTAACCTTGCAGAACGTCACCAGCAACATCACAAAAATCAAGTAAGGGGCCAGAAAGGCGATGGCGTTGATAAAATCGTGGAACAGCAAGCCGCCCAACATGGCTATGGGCAGCATCCACGGCTTCAATCGATCGCGAAATGTCCTAAAACTCATCTTTTTGTACCTATTCCCTTAACGCTTTAATGCTTTAATGCTTTAAACCCTTAAATCCTTAATGTGGGGCTTCAGCGGCGCAAAGTTACGAATTTAGTTACATTTTGGTTGGTGTTTCGTAATTAATTTGTAACTTTGGGGCGTAATAGGCGCGTCGTGTGGAAAATGGCTCACACGGCGTGCCCGCAAACGTGTAAAGTACCAAGAATAAACAACAACAGTGATGAATTTTGCAAAATGCTCGTTACTATCTTTGGCATTGGCATTGATTTCATGCTCTTCGGCAGGGAAAGGTGAACAGCAAGCGGAGACGCTCGCCGACACTATACCGTCGATGAATTTCAACGCCGACACCGCTTACGCCTACATCAAGGCGCAGCTTGCTTTCGGCCCTCGCACCCCGGGCAGCGAGGGACACCGTCGCTGTGGCGACTGGCTGATCGACACGCTCAACCGTTTGGGGGCCGACACCGTGGTGGTGCAGGAGACCACCCTTACCGCCTATAACGGCGACCGTCTCCCGGCCCGCAACATCATCGCCCGCTACAACGGCGACCACAACACCAAGCGAGTGCTCATCCTCGCCCACTGGGACACGCGCCCCTGGGCCGATCAGGAGACCGATGAGAGCGCACGCAAGCAGCCCGTCCTCGGGGCTAACGACGGCGCCTCGGGCGTGGCCGTGGCCATGGAGATCGCCCGTCAACTGCAACAAACCCGCGCCGACGTGGGCGTGGACATCCTCCTCACCGATTGCGAGGATTACGGACGCCTCGAAGGTTGGGGCAACAGCGACGAGACATGGTGCCTGGGCACGCAATATTTCCTTGCCTCCGATTTCTACTCTCCCGACAGCCTGCCCGAATATGGCATACTGCTTGACATGGTGGGCGCTCAAGGAGCCAAATTCCACCGCGAGTACACCTCCCACCGCCTTGCCCCCCGCATCGTCGACAAGGTGTGGAGCCAGGCCCGCAAGAGCGGATACGAATCGCGATTCCCCAACGAGCTGGGTGGCGGCGTTGTCGACGACCACCAGTTTGTCAACAAGGCCGGCATCCCGTGCATCGACATCATCGAGAGCCTCAACGACGAGACGCGCACGTTCCACCCCTCGTGGCACACCCTGAGCGACGATATAACGGTAATCGATCCCGCCACCTTGAAGGCTGTGGGCCAAGTGGTTACCGACGTAATCTACAACGAACCAGCATGATCTTCGAGCGGAGCTCGAAGATCAAAGGATAAAGGATAAAGGATAAAGGATGAAGGGATAATAGCTTGGTGGCAGTTGTCGCAATCAGCCGATCAGCCGAAAAATCCCGGAAATCCCGGAAATCCCGGAAATCCCGAAAATCCCGGAAATCCCGAAAATTCCCGAAAACTGAAAACTGAAAACCATCCATGACCATAGACCAGATCCAAGACGAGATAATAGAGGAGTTTAGCGACATCGACGACTGGATGGACCGCTACGCCTACATCATCGACCTGGGCAACCAGTTGCCCCCGATCGACGAGAAATACAAGACCCCCGAGCACCTGATTGAGGGATGCCAAAGCCGCGTGTGGCTCAACGCCGAGTTGCGCGACGGCAAGGTGTACTATACAGCCGATTCCGACGCCATTATCGTCAAGGGAATCATTTCACTGTTAATCAGGGTGTTGAACGGCCACACGCCGCGCGAGATTCTCGACTCCCACCTCTACTTTATCGACAAGATCGGCCTTGCCGAGCACCTGTCGCCCACCCGCAGCAACGGCCTTGTGGCCATGGTGAAGCAGATGAGGATGTACGCCCTGGCCTTCGAGACAATCGAAAAAGGCCATTAACATCGTCCCCTCGTCTACCTCGAGATGTCGTGAACTCGTGCACTCGTGCATTCGTGCATTCGAGAAAAAGAAAAAAGTAACCCTATAAATAATAAACCAAGCTATGTTTAAAAACCAACCTAAAGGCCTTTACGTGCTCGCCCTGGCCAACACCGGCGAGCGCTTCGGCTACTACACAATGCTGGCTATCCTGCTGCTGTTCCTGCAGGCCAAATTCGCCTTCTCGACAGCCACCGCCGGCTTTATCTATTCAACATTCCTCGCATTGGTCTACTTCATGCCCATGATCGGCGGCTGGATCGCCGACAAATGGAACTTCCAGAAGACCGTCACGCTGGGCATCATCGTGATGTTCCTCGGCTACTTGGTGATGAGTTACCAAGGCGAGCGCGGCGCGACGTCGACGCTGATTATCGTGTTCGCGGGCTTGATCCTGATCGCTTGCGGTACGGGTTTGTTCAAGGGCAACCTCCAGGTGATGGTGGGCGACCTCTACAACGACCCCCGTTACAGCGACAAGCGCGACGTGGCCTTCTCCCTGTTCTACATGGCCATCAACATCGGCGCGATGTTCGCCCCGTCGGTTACCGAGGGGCTGTTGAATCTCTCGCTGCGCGACGCCGGCCTGGTGTACAACCCCGCTATCCCCTCGATTTGCAACAAGTTGCTCGCCGGCGAGGTGCTTAAGCCCGAGGCTTTGGCCACAATCACCGAGTTCACCAAGGGCCTTTCGGGCGACGCCCTGATGGCCTACGCGGGCCAATATATCGACGCCATCTCCAAGGGCTACAGCTACGCATTTGCCGTGGCTTGCGGCTCGATGGTGCTGTCGTTCCTCATCTACAAGCTCGGCCGCTCCACCTACAAGCAGCTTAACGAGACCGATAAGTCGACCGGCACGACCAAAGCCGCCGGCGCCGACCACGAGCTTACTCCGGCTCAAACCAAGTCGCGTATCGTCGCCCTGCTGCTGGTGTTCACCGTCGTGATCTTCTTCTGGATGGTGTTCCACCAGAATGGCGCCACCCTCACTAAATTCGCCGAGGTATTCACCTCCACCACCAACGGTTCCTGGACCCGTATCGGCTTCAACGTGTGGGCATTGGCCACGATCGTCGTGCTCGTTTACTCGGTGTTCAACCTCTTCTCCACACGCAAGCTCGGCGCCATCATCATCAACGCTGTAATCGCCGTGAGCGCGTGCGTGGGCATCGGCCTGTTCTACATCTACCTGCCCCAAGAGGCCACCAACATCCAGCCTCAGATTTACCAGCAATTCAACCCCTTCTACGTCGTGGCTTTGACACCCTTCTCAGTGGCGATCTTCGCTTGGCTGGCCAAGAAAAAGAAAGAGCCGTCGGCACCTCGCAAGATCGGTTACGGCATGCTTGTTGCCGCCTTTGCCTTCGGCTTGTTGCTGATCGGTTCGCTTGGCCTGGGCGTGGCGCCCACCGAGGGTCAGGCCGACAAACTGGTATCGCCCAACTGGTTGATTACCACCTATCTGTTCTTGACGTTTGCCGAGCTGTTGCTGTCGCCCATGGGCATCTCCTTCGTGTCGAAGGTGGCACCTCCCAAGTACAAGGGCTTGATGATGGGTTGCTGGTTTGGCGCAACGGCCATCGGTAACTACCTGGTGGTGATCCCCACATTGCTTTGGAACCACATTAATGTGGCCGTGCTGTGGGGCATTCTCATCGTCGTTTGCTTGATTTCGGCAACGTTCATCTTCTCGATTATGAAGAAGCTTGAGGCCGCCACGAGCGACACTCCCGCTCCGGCTACGGCCGATGCCCTTGAAACCGTCGAGGACGACGCTATCTAAAGTATAAAGTGATAGGTGTTAGTGATTAAGTGTGATAGCTTAGTTGCTGACACCTATTATTTTAAGGCTTTAAAGCTTTAAATCAATAAGGCATTAATGCATTAAAGCCTCAAAGATTTCAAGATACATAAAACACAAAAATAACCTCCATGAAAAAGCATCTACTCTTTTTGACGATGGCCGCCGCTCTAAGTGCCTCGGCCACCGAAACTTGGACCCTTCAGGACAAAACTTATTACGTCGACACCTTGTACCACGCCACCGTGGGCCCGGGCGTCACCCAAACCTCCCTCGAGCTTTCCGGCGCGCAGGCCCTGCGCGTGTTCTACTCCACGGTTGACCTCACCAACCCCTACATTGACCTGCGCGCCACCCCGGCGGCCAACACCCTCAAGGGTGGCTCGACAATCCCCAACATGGCCGCCAAATGGGCCACCGACAACCTGCACTTCGTATCGGGTGTCAACGCCGATTTCTTCAGCGACTCCACTCCCATAGGCATGGAGGTGGTCGACGGCGAATATTACAACGCTGTGGGAGGTAGCTCATGGTTCTATTGGGGCCAAACCGACGAGAAGACCCAATATCTTGGTTCGGTGGGCTTTAACGGTACTGTTACCAAGGCCGACGGCACTTCCTGCACCATCAACTCCATCAACGGAACCCGCTACGAGAACTTCCTGGTGCTGTTCAACTCCCACAAGGGCACCAACACCGGCACCAACGCCTACGGCACCGAGGTGACCGTCGTGCCCGTTGACGGTGCCAAACTCACCCCCGGAGCCACTTTCCAGGCCTGCGTGACCGTCGCCCCCACCACCGACGGCTCGATGACCATCCCCAGCGACGGGATTGTGATCTCGGGCCATGGCACCGCCAAGACGTTCCTCTCCGACCTTCAGGAGGGCGACCTAGTGACAATCTCCTCCAACTTCTCTTTTGGCGGTAACGAGGTGGCTCTCACCCAGTTGGCCGGAGGCAAACCGATAATCCTCTCGGGGGGTGTCACCCTCAATACCCAGGATGCCCTCGACCACCTCACCGCGCTCAATCCCCGCACGGCAATCGGCTATGACGCCACCGGCACCAAGGTGGTGATGCTAGTCGTGGATGGCCGCACCTCTATCTCGGTGGGAGTCGTGTCAAAGGTTCTGGCCGACATCATGCGCTATGTGGGCTGCTCCGAGGCACTTAACTTCGACGGCGGCGGCTCCTCGACCATGTGGACCAAGATGAACGGGGTGGAGAACAATCCCAGCGACGGCTCGCCCCGCTCGGTGGTTAACGGTGTCTTCGCCGTGAGCCGCACCCCTAAGGACGACGAAATCGCCTCCATCGCCTTCAACGACTATGTGATTTCCCTACCCAAATACGGACTCTATTGCCCTGTGATTAACGGTTTTAACAAATATGGCGTTTACGTGGGCACCGTGGAGGCTCAGCTCTCCTGCGACCCTGAGTTGGGCGAAATCGTAGACGGCGGTCTGCACCTCTTGGCCTCCGGCTCGGGTACTCACCCCCTGACCGCCACTTACAACGGCGCCACCGCTACCCTGGCCGTGACTATCGGCGAAGGCTCTCCCGAATTCAAGCGCTCATCGGTACTGGTTGATGGAACGTGGGACTATACCGTTGAGGTACAGGCACTTGTCAACGGCGAATACATGACCATCGCCAACGAGGCCCTCACCTGGGAGTCGCTATCGCCCGACATCGCCACAGTGAGCGACCTGGGCGTGGTGCATGGCGTGGCTAACGGCACTGCCACTATCACCGGCACTGTGGGCGACATCGTCAACACCCTGCAGGTGGTGGTGGAAATCCCTGAAAGTCAGCGCATGGTGGTGGACGAGATGAACTCCCTCGACAACTTCAAGGTAACCACCTCAGGCGTCTCCACGCCCGAAGTCACCACCCTCAGCGACGGCGGCTGTAATCTCGCCTTCAACATCACCAGCACCCGCTCCACCTCGATCGCTTTGGCCGAGGACATCACTTTCTGGAGCCGTCCCGACCAGCTCGAACTGTTGCTCGACTCCTCCACCTCGTCGGTTGAGAACGTCACCTTTACCTACTCGTGCGACGGGGCTCGTAGCGCGTCGGTAAAGGTAGCACCAGTCGACGGCCGCGTGCTTGTGGATTGGGCCGATGCGTTCGACACCCAATCGGCCGATGCTTATCCCTTGATGCTCAAGAAGATCACCCTCAACATCACTGGCTCCAACGGCGACGCTTGCTCGGTGGATCTCGGTGCCTTGACGGCCATCTATCTCAACGCCTCGGGCGTAGGCTCGATCGGTGCCGACACGGCAACGGCAATCGACGGCCCCACGGTTTACTACAACCTTCAGGGACAGCGAGTTTCGCGCCTCGTCCCAGGCCAAATCTACATCCGTCGCGCCGGCACCACGGCCACCAAGATTCTGGCTAAGTAGGAGGTCCCGCCGTGTTAAGTAGGATGTCCCGCCGTGCCGGCGGGACACAATAAGTAGGACGTCCCGCCGTGCCGGCGGGACAAAGATAATCTGTCGGGCCGGCACGGCCCGACATCCTTTCTGACTCTGTCGGGCCGGCACGGCCCGACATCCTACTTAAGCACCGCCCGACATCCTTTCTGACTCTGCCGGAACACTGCTAAAGCAGTGGAATTTGCTGAGGCAGAGAAAATTTGGTAATTTTGCGGAAATATGAAAAGAATACTTCTAATATTTCTGCTACTCCCACTCTGGGCCGTCGCTCAGGGGACATTTGACACGTGTTTCAGCGATTCCACGCTCAGGCTCGATTATATCTTCGGAGGCAACGCCTCGGCTCCTGTGATCTTGGAGCACAGCCAAAGCAAGCATCCCGGGTGGCACGGCCGTCGCGCCCATCTGGCCGAGGTGCCATTCGCAGGCTCGGGACAGATCAACGTCATCGACGAGGCCTCGGGCGACACGATCTATCGCCACCCGTTCTCGTCATTGTTCCAAGAGTGGTTGTCAACCGATGAGGCCGCTACCCATAATCAGGCGTTTGAAAACACTTACCTGGTGCCTCTGCCCCGGGGAAAGGCCATAATCGACATCGCCCTATACGACAATCACCGCGACGTGATTGCTCATATGCGGCATCGCTACGACCCGGCGGACCCCAACGTGAGGGTAGGGGGGCAAGGCGTGCCAACGCCCCACGTCACCCTGCGCAAGGCGGCCGACCCCACCAGCGCCATCCACGTGGCCATCGTGGCCGAGGGATACACCCAGGCGCAGATGCCCGCGTTTTACACCAAGGCTCGCGAGGTGGTTAACGCCTTGGCCTCCCACGAGCCGTTCACGTCCAATCTCGACCGTTTCACCTTCACCGCCGTGGGCGCCCCCTCCGAGCAGTCGGGTGCGAGCGACCCTGTGGCAGGCTCGTGGCGCTCCACAGCCCTGGGCAGCCACTTCAACACGTTCTATTCCGACCGCTACCTTACCGTCCCCCGCGTGTTTCGTCTCCACGACCTGCTCGAGGGCATCCCCTACGAGCATATCATCATCGTTGCCAACACCGAGAAATACGGCGGCGGTGGTATCTACAATTCCTACACGATGGTAAGCGCCAACGACCCCAATTTCCTCCCTGTCGTTGTCCATGAGTTTGGGCATAGCTTTGGAGGCTTGGCCGACGAGTATTTCTACGACGGCGACGTGATGGAGGACAGCTATCCGCTCGACGTGGAGCCGTGGGAACCCAATATCACCACCCGTGTCGACTTCGCCTCCAAGTGGGAGGACATGATGGACCAAGAGGGCGTGGGCCTCTTTGAGGGTGGGGGATACACCTCCAAAGGTGTCTATCGCCCGGCCGACAATTGCCGAATGCGCACCAACACTCACACCGGTTTCTGCCCCGTCTGCCAGCGAGCCATCCTCCGCGTCATCCAAATGCGATAATCAACCCCTTACACAAAATTAGCCTCGCCATGGTCTCCCAGGCGAGGCTATTATACTTAATCACTAATACTTATCACTTAATACCTTACCTTCAGTGCTCCTCGGGCATTCACCTTGAGGTAAACCTGACCCTTGACGGGATGGCTTACCCGCTGGCCTTGCAGGGTAAAGTAAGCATCGTTGCCAGCGGCGTCAACCGAGATGGCCTCCACGCCGGTCTGCTGGCCGTAGACAGTGACGGTTTCGGCCTTCGCGGGCACGCCCAACGGGATGGCTGTGAGGGTGCGGGTGGGGGTAATCACCTCGTCATCGTTCTCGCGGGTGGAGATACCGCGGGTTGAAGTCACCTCATCGTCGTCGGCGGCTGCAACCGTGGGCACGAAGTCGAACGACAGGTCGCTGTACTGGTAGCAGGGGATGTACCACACAAACTTGGCCTCGGGGAGGGTAATCGACGAGTTGGTGTTGGGCTCGGCCGAAGGAGCCACCAAGGGCAGGATCTGCACGGGGAGATACCCGCCGCCGAGAACGTTCTGGGCTGCCAGGCGCGACCAGTTGTGCTTGGAGTCGTCGTAGGTACCGCTTAGTATGGCGTAGCCGTCAAGACCGGCGTCCTGGCCGTAGTAACCGCCCTGGGGCACAATCGAGCCCCCGTTGGCTGCGCGTGAGGTCGTCCAGGTGCCGTTAGAGGGCGTCGTATGGGACGTAGGTACGTAGTAGCCTAGGTAGAGGTTGAGATTGTTGTTGGCCACGTTCTCGAGGATTGTGCAATCATCGGCGGCGGGAACCGAACCAGTGGCGAAAGCCTTGTACTGGGCGTTGCCGTGGCGTACCCACCAGAGGTTGTCGTCGGTGTCGAGGAGCTGCACGTCGTTGTAGTTTAGCTCGGCGCTCTTAGAGGGAGCGATCCAGTTGGACTGGGTGACGGCGGAGAGGTTGGACCCGCTGGTACCCGTAGCCGTGGTCGACGAGGTGTTGGTGATGGCCTCGGTGATGGGGTCGTCGTCGGTGCTAGCCTGCACGTACTTGGCCGAAGCGTTGAGAGCCAGGGTGTAGCCGCCGGGGAGCTCATAGTAGGAGTGGTTGCCGATGGTGGTTTTGGATGTGAGGTCGAGCGCGGCGGGGACGTGGGTCATCGTGCCGGGCACGTCAACGACGGCGGTGGAGTTGTTGACCGTGGCGGTAGAAACGACCTCCTTGGAGGGGTTCAACAGTTTGAGGGTGTAGTCGATGGTCCAGCCAGCGGCGGTAACCTTGTCGGAGAGCTTGGGAATGTCGAGTGTAACGGGGATCTGCAGGTCGTTCATCAGCGAGTACATCACTGGGGCCTCGGTGGCGAGGAGGTTGCCCTCTACGTCGCGGGATGCGTCGCTGGCGCCCACCGGCATCATCTCAACGTCGCCGTAGGTGGTCATACCCGTCGAGAGCTTCGCGATGTCGAGCTTGGAAGCGGTGAGGCCTGCGGGTGGCATAACAACGTCGGTTTGCACGGTGGCCATATCGAAGGCGAGCGCGTTCCAGGAGTCCTCATCGGCGTCATCGGCCACAAGGTAAATGTTGAACTTGTAAGGCTGGCGACCGGATGCCTCGGTGACGCCCTTGTTGGCGGCGAGGTTGCGCAGGTAGATAGCTGGAAGGGCGAGTGAGGTTGCGCCTTCGGGGATCTCATACTGAGTGTAAGCGCTTTCGGCGGGGATTTGGGCCTTGCCGTTATAAGCGATATCGAGGGGATCCTCGGTGACGGTGAACGCACCCGAGGCGAGCGCGGCGCCCTTGGTGTAGGTGTCGGCGGCGGTGACGTAGTAGCGCTTAACGACGTCGGCTACGGTGACATCCTCGGTCTTGGCGGTAACGCCATCCTCCTCGTAAACGGTCTCGCCAGCGTCGTTCTTTACCACTTTCTTCACGGGCATTGAGAGGACTGAGGAGTTGGGCTGGGCCGAGATGCGCAGGTCGAAGGTATAGAGCGAGCCGTCCATCACTTGCTCGGCGCGGGCGGTGACAGGCACACCAGCGTAGGCGATGGTGACGGTGTTGCTCTCGGCCGACTTGTCGCTCGATTCGTAATGCACGATCACCTCGTAGTAGTAGGTGCCTTGGGCGACGGTGTTCTCGTCGTCAATTAGAGCCGTCCAGTTGGCCCAATCAGCGGCGGTGGTGTTGGCTCCGTAGCCGGGCACGAGATCCTCGATTTCAAGCTCGTAGGAGTCGGATTCCTCGTCGTATACGTAGCGGTTGATTTGGATCGAGGAGATGGCGCGTGTGGCGGCGTTGGTGAGGTCGCTTGCCGAGATGCGCCACATGTATTGGAGGGTATTCTTGGTGCCGGTCTTGCGATAGGCCTGGATCTGCGGGCCATAGGATTCGGTAATCAGCTGCACAACCGAGTTGGTGAAGCCCTTGTCGGGGTCGTACCACAGGATGATGCGCTTGAAGTAGACAGGCTCGGAGGCGTATACCTCATTGCCGCTGGCGTCGGTAGTGTAGATCATGAAGTTGGCTTGGTTGACGTCGCGGCCGGTGCCGTAAACGTTCAATGTGCCACCGTCGGTGGGGTCGGCGCCAAGCACGGCGTGGCTCCATCCCTCGTGGGCGTGGCCTCCGTTCTCGTAGAACCAGCGGGCGTCAACGGGGACCACGGTGTTGCCGTCGGAGTCCTTCCACTCAACCTCGTCAATTGATTCGTCGGCTTGGCGGTTGCCGCCCCAGCCGGTCCAGATCTTGAAGTCGCCGTTGATCCACACGTCCTTCATCACGTAGCACTCCCAGTTGGTGTCCTCGTAATAGGTGTTGTCGATTTCGGCATCCGAGTCGGAGTCGCCGTGGTAGAGGATGAAGTGCTCGTTGTAGGTGAAATCGCCGTTGGAGACAGTCTGCTCATCGCCGATCTTGTTGTACTGCTGCTCGTCGTCGACGAGGGAGAGTTTGCCGGTCTCGGGGTCGCGCTTGGGGTGCATGTAGTAGAGGGCCTTGTAGGCGTCGGAGGAGAGGTCGAGCACGTCGCGGTTGTAGAGGGTGAGGTTACGCGAGGAGTAGGAGAAGTCACGTGTGCCCTCGTGGAAGAAGATGGGGTGGGCTTTGAGCCACACGTCGTCGAAGGCTGTGTTGTAAATCGTCTGGCCGTATCCGTCGATGTAAGGCTGACCTGCACCGCTCCACTGGATCCAGGAGTCTTGCCAGCCGCCGGTGTCGCCCATGCGCTGCCAGTAGGCTTTGTTAGTGAGGGTGTAGGCGTCGTTGTAGCGGCCGTCGTATTTGAGGTCGGAGCCAACGAGGGTAAAGGTCATGTGGTCGGCGACAACGGAGCGGTCGGTGGAGGCGTCAAAGGATACCTTGGGGGTGTCGCCCGAGAGGTCGAGGATCATGGAGTTGAGGTAGGCCGGGGCGACGTTCATCATCAACTCGTTGTTGACGGCATTGACACCGGTCACGTCAAGTTCGCCGTCGGTGGAAGCTTTCTTGTTCCATCGCCAGAGCATTGCGTTGTCGATGGTGTAATCGGTAGCCGATGAGCCGTCGGCAGCGGCGTCCATCTTGGTGGCTGATCGGGAATCTTTCAGCTCGATGTCGGCGTGGTTTTCGGCCGTGATCCAGTAGGTGTTGTAGGTGTAGAGAGTGTAGATGTGCTTGATGTAGTTGGCGTAGGAGTCAACCTCGGCGATACCGCAGAGGCCTGGGTACATCAAGCGGCCGGAGAGCTTGTAGGTGCCGTCGTCCTGGGCTTTGAGCTCCCATTCGGGGAGAAGGCGCCAGTTGGCGGTGCGGGTGCCCACGTAGAAGTAGTGCTTCTTGCCACCCGAGAAGTCGGCCGAGGTCAAGGGCATGTAGGTGGAGGGGGTAGTCTCGGGGGTGATGGAGTAGGAGAGGTATCCGAGGCCATCCTTCAAGTAGTTAAGGGTTACAGTAACATCCACATAGGGGTCGTCGTCCCAGAAGCAGAAGTAACCGGTGCCAGTGCCCAGGGCGATGGGGGTGTTGGAGATCTGAACCCAGTAGTTTTGGTTGTCGGCCGATTCGTCGTCCACGCCGATTGCCCAATGGGCCTCAGTGCCGCCCACGGTGGTGGTAACAATGTAGTAACGCTCGGTATCAACGGTTTCCACGCCGCTCTTTGTGTTGTCGACGATGAGACCAGTGATGGTGAAAGTCGAGCCGTCCTCCGAGGTCAATTCGCCAACGAGGCCGGTAGATTTATTGTACATATATACATGCTCAATCACGTCGTCGGGGTCGACAGCTCCGCCCCACTCTTGGATGGTGACCTTGGCTTCCCAAGGGTCGATAACGATATACGCATCCTCATATTCCTGGGTAATCTGGTAAGCGTCGTTGGTGGTTTCGTATCCGTTCATGTTGCGCCATACAGGGGTAACCACACCATCCACCGATTCGTCAACGGCGTCACCGTTGTTGTCCGGAGCATAGCGTTTGCCACCGATGCCGATACCGAAATATTTTTCCGTGGTGGAGGAGTTGATCGCGCCCACATTGTAGATGTAGGAGCCATCATCGTAGGTGGTGAAGATCTCGTCGGTGATATTGGTGCAAGTACCGTCATGCCAGCCCCAAGAGGATTCCTTGTCGGTGCCCAAGAGGTAGATTGTCGAGCCGTCGGCAATGGCGGGGGTTTTGGCCAAGAGGGTGTTGGTGGGCTGATGGAAGTAGAAACGCACCCTAATTGCGTCATCCTCAGTGGTATAGGAGCTACTGGAGGTGAGATAAATATTGTCGTCGCTAGTACCGGTGTTGTACATCATGCCTTTCAAGGAAACGATGTAACCTTGGCCTATGGTTAAGGGGTTGTCGTTGGTGCCATATTCTGTAGTCCATTCATTTACAGCCACTTTGAAGCCCCAATCGCCGTTGTAGAATGAGCTGATTGTCTGCATATACCAGCCCTCGGAGCCTACGGCGGCCATGGAGTTGGAAGTGGCGCCGTCGTTGTACGCTCCAGAAATCGAAAACACGTTATATGCCTCATCGGGCTGAACGAGTTCCAATAGCCCGTGATTGGAGTCGTATACCAGGGTGATATCGTTTACCGTTTCACCCATTTGGAAGGAATTGCCTGAATGCCTGGTGCTTATAGCATAGGGTAAACCTATTTTCGGGGCCTCTTTGGTGCTCCAAGATTCGTCTTGGGCTGAAACAGTGGTAGTGGGGCCTAATTTCGAGGAGCCGTTGTTTATTGTAAACCAATTGCCCTTAGTGATTTTGGAGGCGGTGTAATGGTAGACTCCGGTGGAATTTCCGTCAGGATCAAGAAGTTCGGTCATTTTGTATGTGTCTTTCGCCGACCAGTCGAAATCGTCGCCTACGACGTAATAATCGGCCATGGCGGGGGGTGACACAAGCGTGAGCGCGGCGAGAGAGGCCAACGCGGGAAGCCATTTGCACTTCATGGTTAATGTAATGTAAGTGAGTATTATATGTAAGTTATTTAGTATTCCTAATCCTATACCGCAAAAACACATGAAATTACACAAAGCGGTATGGGTGTCCTTTCGTGTCCTTTTGTGGTCACTCTTATAGATGGTACGCTTTACTGGTCCTTAATCTCCGTTAATTCAGGGGGGTATGGGAAGCGTGCTATTTTCTAATCCATTTGCAAAATTACAACCCTTTTCGCTATCCCTCACAATTTTTAACCATATTTAACCTTAAACTTCGCCCGCGTAACCACTCACCGCAAATTCTTTTAACCACTAAAAACACGAAGAACACCAATCTTTATCTTCAATTGACTACGAATGCAACGAATTAAACGAATGCGAGCGGGGAACACGGCGAATGGCGCTTGCGCTTAACCAATCGGAAACGAATGCCGTCCGGATGGATTCGTTGCCATTCGCCAAGCGCAAGCGCCAATTGTTTTGAGAGGTATCAAGATTCGTTGCATTCGTAGAGATTTCTTGCACAGGGGGTGCCAGAGCGGGCCTGGCGGAGCCTGGCCGGGAAAGTAGCCCCCACCGCAGCGCTGGCGGAGCCTGCGCAAGGTGGGGGTAAAGGTCAGCCGAGAATCATCCGGGGTATTTGAGCTTGAGCGAGCGTAGCGAGGGAGCCGTTAGGCCGAAAGCGAATGATACCATCAACCAGGATTTTGTGGATTCACGATTGGCCTTGCGGCTCCCTCGCTGCGCTCGCAATCGTTCAAATACCTCAATTGATACCACCCATGCGATACCCCTAGCTTGTGCAGGCTCCGCCAGCACTGCGCTAGGGGCTACTATCCCGGCCAGGCTCCGCCAGGCCCGTTGACGCCACCCTGAAGGCGATTAGCACGCTGACTTTTTAACGCTAAGCCTCTGCGGTGGTATACGTGAATTTTGCACGCAGTCTTTCGCGGTCTTTCGCGGTTTTTCTTTGGTAACCATCCGAAACAGGCCGGATTGCAAGCGACGGGGATTCGGCCTAACTTCGC
>CAZLSW010000015.1:0-23278 GCA_964562375.1 uncultured Muribaculaceae bacterium
ACCTCCAGTTGAGACTTGATTTTGCCTGTTAACATATTTTAAGAGACACTAATGTTTTTCATACCTTTAGAAATTTTTAAATAGTGAAACATCAGGTGAATGTGTCAGAAAATTGCGATGTCTGTGACAAATTTTTATTCTCACGCCACAAAGGTAAAGCAAATTTCTTTACAAACCAAAATAATTTTAGCATTATGTCGCGAAATTGTAATATTTCATAGAAAATTGACAACATACATTATTAATAATAGGGGGATCGTGAAATCATGTATTCGAATGCACGAATGCACGAATGCACGAATGCACGACAGGCTGCCGCGTGATGGCCGTCCAAGGCTGCCGCATGATGGCCGTCCAAGGCTGCCGCGTGATGGCCGTCCAAGGCCGGCCACCCAAGTGGTTAAAATACGATAATTTCGCGGTTATTCGCTGAAAAACGCGTAACTTCGCAGTATTAAACCAATTAACCACTGAGCGACCATGTACACTTTCGCTATAATTCCACTTTTCCTGGGCAATATCCGAGGCTGGCAATTGCTGATTATCGTTCTGGTGATCCTGCTGCTCTTCGGCGGTAAGAAGATTCCCGAGCTGATGAAGGGCTTGGGACAGGGTATCCGCGCTTTTAAGCAGGGGATGAACGAGATGCAACAGGAGATCAACCGCAAGGACGACACCACCGACACCCCCGCCAAATAAATGCCCAATCCTCAGGGTGAAATGACATTCTGGGATCACTTGGACGCCCTGCGCGCCACGCTGATCCGTATCGCCGTGACAGTGACTGCTCTCGCGGTAATTTTCTTCATATTCATGCCCAGGATTTTCGACACCGTGATCCTGGCGCCCACGCGCGGATCGTTCCCGCTTTACCGCCTGTTTGACGCCATGGGCGGGGCCGAGCTGATGGGGTTGACCTCCTCGGCGGCCGATTTCCACGTGACGCTGATCAACACCCAGCTGGCGTCGCAATTCTTTATCCACATGTCCACGTCGTGTTGGCTTGGGGTGATCGTGGCGTTCCCGATTATTATCTACCAGCTGTGGCTGTTCGTCAGCCCGGGGCTGTATCCGCGGGAGAAGAAGAACGCTTCGGTGGCTTTCCTGATGGGCAATGTGATGTTCTTTTTGGGCATGGCCGTGGGGTATTTCCTGGCTTTCCCATTGACGCTGAGATTCCTGGCAGACTATCAACTGTCGACCGACATTCCCAACACGATCACCATCGACTCCTATATGGACAATTTCCTGATGATGATCCTGCTGATGGGGGCGGTGTTTGAATTGCCGTTGCTGGCGTGGTTGCTGGGTAAAGTGGGAGTGCTGAAGCGACGCTTCTTCAGTAAATACCGGAGGCATGCCATCGTGGCGTTGTTGATTGTGGCCGCGTTGATCACGCCCACGGGCGATCCCTTCTCGCTTGCTGTTGTTTTCCTGCCCATCTACCTCCTTTGGGAAGCCTCAGCCGCGGCCGTCCCCGCCGAATAAAAATTAATTTTGGATTAATCTAAATAATTTGTATTTTTGTTCCCATATAAAGTAGAGTATGGAAACTGATATTAAACTAACCCGAGAAGAGGCCATGCGTCGTTTTATGGAATCAAAGCGACGCAAGCAAGAATTTGTAGCTCAGGCCATTGAAATTGCGAAAGAAAATTTCCGGAAAGAGCATGGGGAATACCCCGTCTATGTGGAAGTATGGTAACCCTCGATCTTGATTATATCAATCGACACGCTCCATATAAAGTAATGGAGGCTCAGCCAGAAGGAACTTATGCCTTTACTACCGACCATGGAGTAGCCTAAGATGAAGAAGGTGTAGATAATTACGCTACTCTAATTGCAAGATGGGATAATCCCAATTCCGAAAGACTTTTTCGAGAGTTCAAAGAATTAGCGACTTTATTGGGTACTAAACCCGATTGATTTAGCGCTTTATGGATAAAAAAGCCCCGCTTGGCGAGCGCCAGGCGGGGCTATATTTACATTATCTGAGGGAATCCCCCGTTTCGGGGGGTTGGGGGACTATTAAAATTTGATTTTGGAGACTGTGGAGCCTTGGCGGCGGATCACGATCTGGCCGGCAGCGGGCTGCGAGAGGCGGATGCCCTGGAGGTTGTAGTACTCAACGGGAGCATCGGTGTCGGCATTGTCGACAGCTACGTTCTGCACGCCGGTAGGAGTCGACTCCGAGCCGTACACCTGAATCTCCTTCACCTTGATACCCCAACCAGCGACATTGGCAGCTGAGGTCTCGAATTTCAACGAGGAATAGGTGCCTTCCTGAGCCTTTTCATTTCGCAATACGTTGAGGTTGTTGGTGTTGTTCTCTACAGTGATAACGTTGTTCTCAGCGGCTGCCTTGGGAGAGATGCTGAGAGAAGCCGTTTCAGTAGCGTTGTAAAGGGTAACGGCATAGTTCTTGGCGCGCGCAGTTTCAAACAGTACTTCAATCGACTCTACGTAGTAGTTGCCGCCGAAGTTGAGAGTGAAGGAGTGGGCCTCAGATGAGGAACAATTCCAGAAGAGATAGGTTTCGCTGTTGCCATCAGTAGCGTTAGCTGGGTTTTCCGCATCGTCGCTTTCAGGTGTCATATTAGGAATCAAGTTCTTTGACTCGCTGTTTCGCTGACAGTGAATAATCATATTTTTGGTAGCATTGCCCATTTTGGCTGTGACAGTAAAGTCGCCGTGTTGATTAACACTCAAGGCGCCGTTGTTGAGCATAACACCGTTGGGGAGTTCAAGAGTATACTCTTCACTGGTGTAGTAACCATTGGAATCGGTGCCAACGATACTTAGGAGAGCGGGGGTGAAAGCGCCAACTGAGATTTCGCAAGGCTCGACCTGAGTTTGAATGATGTCACCAGAAGCTGTGAATTTGGCGATTTCGGTGGTGGTTCCGATTGTTGTCAGATCACCCTCATAGCCATAGGTGGGATATTTGTTGGAGAAGTTAAGGTTTATGCCACCTCCGTTATAAGGCATAAAGTGAGCGATATTGGTTGCGCCACCTTCAGTGACTGCACCAACGTTGACCGACCATTTGTTGTTTTCGCCTTGAGTCAAGTTAAACCATCCATCGCAGTAAAGTTGTGGAACTAAGCCAACAACATCCTTGCATTGGGTAAGGTCGATTTCATAAGTGAGAGTTCCCTCTTCGTCATAAGTGATAGTGAAGGGCAGGTTGAGATACAGGTCGCGACGATCACTATCAGATTCCCCAACAAGATAAGCGTTTGTGAAGGCGGCAGGGCAGTAGCCCTTGTACACCTTATCGGTGACGGTGGAGGACTTGGTTTTGAAGGAGACGGTGACCTCCTTGCTTTCGTAAGTTTCGCCGTCGAGGGTGGAGACGACCTTTAGCACGTGGGAGTACTGGGTTTCTTCGGTAAGATCGGTGAGGGCGATGGTGCCGGTGAGGTCGATGATAGTCTGCTCAACATCGTCCATATATAGCTTGGTTGTGGCGCTTGCGAGGCCAGCGGGGACGGTGATTTTGTAAGCGATATCAGCGGAATTGTAAGTTACGTTCTCGGCAGAGGCCGTTAGGCTCGGGCCTTTCACCCAGGGGTCGGTGGTGGTGCCGATGGTGAAGATGAAGTGGTAGTTGCCACCCCAAACGCCACCAGCGTATTCAAACCAGAAGAATCCGTTCAGCGTCTCGCCCTCCTCGAAGGTGCCAACGGAATCGTAGATCCAGCCGTTGCCTTCTTGGGTCATGGTCTTCCAGTTGTCGAGGTCGTCGCCGTTTTGGAGGTTGATCTTGTGGTTGTGTTCTATGTCAAGACCTTCGTATTCAACGTACACGGTGACTGTCTTGTCGGTGTTGTAACGAACCCAGTAGTAGGCCGTAACCACGTAGGTGTCAGTATCGGCGCCTTGGAGGATGCCGTAATACATAGGTTCGTCTCCAGCCTCGCGGTCGGTTGTGAAGGAGACGGTCTTGGATGTGGAGTGAGATACACCCTCATACTCGCCCGTGGCGGTAATGGTATAGGTATAAGAGGTTTTGGCGGTCAAGTTGGTAAAGGCCAAGGTGCCGGGATTGTCGGTAACAGCTTGGTCATTGATGGTGATAGCGGTGTTGCTGTAGCCCGTGGGGAAAGTCACCTCGTAGTTGATATTGGCGGTATTGGCCGTAATATCGGAGGCCGAAGCGGTGATCGAGGGCAGAGGAATGGCCGATTCATAGTGTACGTTAGCGAAATAAAGGGCGCCATCCTCCGAGGAATTATTAATACCACCGGCGAAGACATAGCGATTCATCGTGGGGCTCTTCCACTCATCGATTGCATCGGGGAAGACCTCAGCCATATTCAGTCGCACGGTGTGGTAGGCGCCATCGGCTGTGAGGTCGAAATGGTATTCAAGATTACGATTATTGGTGTCGGTGTCGCTGTTGCGAGTGGTAACGCATATCCAGAAATCACCTGTACCTTCGAGTTTTACGTCAAATACGAGATCGTAGTCGGCCAAGGTGGGGAGAATGGTCCAATCATTGCAATCCCAACCGCAGGAGCAAGCAGTATTGTCTGACCAATTAGCGCAGGAGATTTTGAAAGCCTTGCCTTCGGAGGAATCGGCGTCATCAACAGTTGAAGTGGCCACATTCCACCATCCATAATAGGTAACGTTAATCTGTTCCTCATCGCTGGTCAAATCGTCGCCCGACCATACAACATAGTTGGTCGCCGAGGCGCCTAAGACTGCGATGAGCCCTAAGAGAGTAAATAAGATTTTTTTCATGTGATGAATTTTGGATTAAGGAATTTATTTTGGTTATTGTTTATTGCTCAATTGGTTATGTATAGGCTATAATCAGCTAAATCTTCGCAAATGTATTGGAAATTTTTGAATTATACCCTATCTTTAACATTCTTTTTGTAAATTCGCGCCGTGATGACCGACATTTTATATATGGAGCGGGCGCTGCAGCTCGCGCGTCTGGGGCGGATGGACACGTCGCCCAACCCGATGGTGGGCGCCGTGATCGTCCATCAGGGGCATATAATAGGCGAGGGGTACCACCGCCGTTGCGGCGAGGGTCACGCCGAGGTCAACGCTGTGGCTTCGGTGGCCAAAGAGGATGCGCATCTGCTCCCCGAGGCCACGATGTACGTCACCCTAGAACCTTGCTCCCATTACGGGAAGACACCTCCATGTGCCAAATTGCTGGTCGACAAGGGAATACGGCGGGTTGTGGTGGGTTCGCTCGACCCGAACCCGCGGGTGTGTGGCCGGGGTGTGCAGATGCTGCGCGACGCAGGCGCTGAGGTCGTGGTGGGAGTGCTTGAGGAACGGTGCAAGGAGTTGAATCGCCGTTTTATGACGTGCCAAATCCAAAAACGGCCATTTGTGACCCTGAAATTGGCCCAAACCGCTGATGGGTATATGGGCGTGCGTGGTAAGTCGGTGAGGATCTCCAATGCGCTGACTTCGTTGTCGACAGCCAAGCTGCGCGCCGAGCACGACGCGATTGTCACCACGCAAGCAACATACGACATCGACCACCCGCGGCTGAACGTAAGGCTGTGGGACGGGAGGAATCCGAAGGCGTATATACTGGCGTCGGCTGCGCATACGTTTTTGCAATCTTTGTATGAGCAGGGGATTACGTCGGTGCTGGTGGAGGCGGGTCCGCGGTTCCTTCAGGCGATGCTCGATAGCGGGATGTGGGACCAATTGAGGGTGGAAACGTCGCCCGAGAAGCTTGCTGAGCCGGGCGAACCGTTGCCCACGCCGCGCATCCCAGCGGGGGCTGTCTTGGTGAAGGAGGAGGATCTTGGGGGGCATAAGATAGCCTGGTATCGCAAGGGCTGAGGGTCGTGGAATCGTGTATTCGTGAAGTCGATTACTCGATTACTCGAATGCACGAATACACGAGTAAACGACAGTTATTTCGAGGGGGACGAGGGGGACGATGGGGCCGAGGAAGGCGTTGGGGATGAGGGCTTTGCGTTGGCCGCGTCGCGGGATTCAGCAACCTCAACGAAGTATACCGAGGCGATAATCAGCGCGATAGCCGCGATCTGGAACCAGTCGAAGTGGTCTTGCCCCAACACGTAGCTCATGATGGTGGCCACAATGAGGATAAGGTAGCCGTAAAGGGCCACGACGGTGGTCGACAGGTAGCGCAGGCCAGTGTCAACCAGCATGTAACTGATACACGAGGGGAAAATCAACACAAACGCGAGCACGAGCATCGGCGTCGAGAAAATGCCTTGCTCCAGTACGGGTGCGTGCCAATTGTGGGCGCAGAGCACAACGGCCACGGCCGAGATGGCGCCACCGGTGAATTGCCATTTCGACACGGTGATGTTGTCGATTTTCTTCACCACGCGGGCCGATAAAACCAAATAGGTGGAATAGCATAGGCAGCAGCCGGCACACATGAGGTCGCCAAGCAGCGGGTCGGAGGCCACGTCGCTCTGCTTCTGGGTGCATATAATGAGCAAGGCGCCGCCCAAGCCAAGGGCGATGCCTAAGAGTTTCTTGGCTGTCACGTGCTCGTGGTAAAAGATTACGCACAGGATGAACACCACCACGGGTTCCAGCGAGATGAATATCGACGATGCTATAGGGGTGGTGTAGCTTAAGCCGTAGAGCAGGAAAATCATGTAGCCGTACATGGGCAATGCGCCCAGTGCCAGCAAGATAAGCTTCTGCTTTGTGGTGATGGGGGTGTTGCGCTTTCCGCGAAACAGGGAGATAATCCAAAAAGCGACGGCGCCGAATCCCATACGGAACACGACACCCGACATGGCGTTCATCCACCCCGGCAGGAGGTATCGCAAAGCGTTCTCGTTCAATCCCGAGAAAAACTTTGACACGCCCATGGCCCAATTGGCCATCGTCTTTTTGCTCTTGAACATCTCGAAAACAGTTGAAATCACAATTTACAACGTTTTACGAGGGGAGGATGTTCAATCGACGCCACAATGGGCGTGACTCGGGGGTTAGCTGAGGGATTCGAGTACCTGGCGGATTTTTTCGTAGGTGGTGATGCGGGTTGGCACAAGGGGGAGGCGCAACTCATTTTCGATGTAACCCATGGCGTTGAGCAGGCACTTGACGCCCGCGGGGTTGCCGTCGACGAAGAGCAGGGAGAAAAGCTCGGTGAACCGGTGGTGGATCAACAGGGCGTTGGCGTAGTCGCCGCTGAGGGCAAGTCGCACCATCTTGGCGAACTCCTTGGGGAAAGCGTTGCCGATGACCGAGATAACGCCCACGGCGCCGAGGGTGATCAAGGGGAAAGTGATGCCGTCGTCGCCCGAGATTACCATGAAGTCGGCAGGCTTGCGCTTGATGATGTCGTTCATCTGGGTGATGTTGCCCGAGGCCTCCTTGACGCCTATAACCTTGTCGGGGAACTCGCGGGCAAGTCGCAGGGTGGTCTCGGCGGCCATGTTCACGCCGGTGCGGCCGGGGACGTTGTAGAGGATAATGGGCAGTGTAGAGGCAGAGGCAATGGCGCGGTAGTGCTGGTAGATGCCTTCTTGGGATGGCTTGTTGTAGTAGGGCACCACCGAGAGGACGGCGCTGAACGGCGAGAGGTCGGTGGAGTGGATTTCGTCGATGACAGCCATGGTGTTGTTGCCGCCGATACCGATTACCAGGGGCACGCGGCCGGCTACGCGCTCCACTATAAATTGGCGCACCGATTTTTTCTCGTCGGGGGTCAAAGTGGCCGTCTCGGCCGTTGTGCCCAGCACCACGAGGTAGTCAACGCCGTTCTTGATTTGGTATTCTAGCAACCGGGCGAGAGCGTCGTAATCCACTGATTTGTCGGCCTTGAATGGGGTAATCAAGGCGACGCCCATGCCTTTGAGATTGATATGCGCCATAGGAATTGTTTTTGGAATCCGCCGCGAAGTTAACGATTTTCCCTTTTTCAGCCAAATTTGTTAAAAACCCGAAACCACAAAAACCGCAATAACCCCTGCATTGTTGTAAAAATAAAAGGCCCCCCAACCCCCGAAACGGGGGCTTCCCATCTGGATGGCCAAAGCCCCCGTTTCGGGGGTTGGGGGCCAAAAAACTTTATAATCATGAGCCAGTTTACTGACATAATCAACAGCGAAAAGCCGACCTTGGTCGACTTCTACGCCACATGGTGCGGCCCCTGCAAGATGCAGAGCCCCATCCTTGAGCAAGTGAAAGAGAAAATCGGCGACCACGGCACGATAGTGAAGATCGACATCGACCGCAATCAGGAGCTGGCCGCCCAGTATCACGTCCAATCAGTGCCCACGCTGATCCTGTTCAAATGCGGCAAGCCCGTATGGCGCACCGTAGGCGTGCAACAAGCCGAGCTACTCGTAGCCAAGATTTACGAGCACGAGGGCACCAAGAGCGACGAGAAGTGACGAAAAAGCGACGAGAAGTAGAGACTCTCTCCCTTCCCGTCGCGCATTCAAGTAAGGTAGGCTATGCCTCGCCGTGTAGGCGGGGCATAGTGGTGTCTAATGGATGGAGTCAAGAGTCAAGAGTCAAAGGTCAAAAGTAGCTCGAGTGAACGAATACACGAGTGAACGAATACACGATGGGTCGACGAGGGATTACATGAAACAGAGGATTAGACCCTGGGCGACGACCACTCGCAAGAACATCGTCAACGGGTAAACCGTGGAGTAGGCAACGGCCGGCTGGTCGTTGTCGGTGGAGTTGTTGGCGTAAGCCAGGGCCGGGGGATCGGTGCAGCCGCCCGAGAAGAGACCCATAATCGTCAAGAAATTGATCTTATGCACGCCGCGGGCGATGACGCCCACGATAATCAGCGGCACGAGGGTGATGATGAATCCCCAGATTACCCACCACATGCCGGTGGGGTTGAACACCGTTGCCGCGAAGCCCTTTCCGGCGGCTATACCCACCGAGGCGAGGAAGAGGCAGATTCCCAACTCTCGCATAAGCAGCGAGGCCGACGATGAGGTGTAGGTGACAAGCTTGAACTTATAGCCGAAACGGCTCAGCAAGATAGCCACAACCAAGGGGCCTCCAGCCAATCCGAGCTTCATGCCGAAGCCGATGTTGATTGAGCCGAGGATGATACCAAACATTATACCCACGAAGATGGTGATGATGTTAGGCTCGTTCAAGCGCTTCATCGAGTTGCCCATCTTGGAGGCCAGGCGGTCGATGTCCTGGAGGTCGCCCACGACGGTGATGCGGTCGCCCATCTGCAAGCGCAGGTCGGGGGAGGCGAGCAGGTCGACGCCGGCGCGGTTGACGCGCGTGGCGTTCAGGCGGTAACCGTTGTGGAGGCGAAGGGAGCCCAGGGGCGTACCGTTGAACTCGCTCTTTGTGATCAATATGCGGCGCGAAACCACGGGGGTCACTTTCTGGCCGTGCAGGTCGTCCCAGTTGAACTCCACCTCTTTGCCGATCAGGGCTTGGAAACGCTCCTCGTCGCTTTTCGACATCACGATGAAGAGTTTGTCGCCCACGTGAATCTGGGTGGAGGATTTGGGGATGATGATCTCGCCGTCGGTGGTCATGAGGCGCGACACCACGAAGTTGCACTGTATCAGGTGATGTAGCTCGACGAGCGTGCGTCCGTCCACGAGCTTGTTGGTAACCTCGAATGTTACCAGATAGGGCTTTAGGGCTGAATCCTCGCGCTCCTTCTCCAATTGCTTGATTTCGTCGTCGACGCGTATACGGAAAATCCACTTGATGATAAACATTGCCAGGATAATACCCACAACGCCAAGAGGATAGGCTGCGGCGTAGCCCATCGCCATGGTGTTGGCGGCTTCGGCGGTCTCCACCGTCTGCTGCGCGGCGGCAAGACCGGGGGTGTTGGTTACGGCACCCGACATCACTCCCACCAGGGCGGCTATCGACGTACGTCCGCCCTCAATGAAGTAGATCGACAACACAATAGCGACGTTGAGGGCGATGACCAGCAGCGCCAATGCGTTGAGCCTCACTCCTCCCTTTTTAAAGGAAGAGAAGAAGCCGGGGCCCACCTGTATACCGATTGAGAAGATGAAGAGGATAAGGCCAAACTCGCGGATGAACTTCAACACCATCTCGTCGACGATGTAGCCCAGGTGTCCCATAAGGATGCCCACGAAAAGCACAAAGGTGACGCCAAGCGACACGCCACCGATTTTCATCTTGCCAAGGAAAACGCCCAGGGCGATCACAAAGGAGTACAGGACAATGGTACTCGCCAAGTTGTCGTTGCCTGGAGCCAGCAATGTTTGAATCAATTCCATAGAAATGTACGCAGAAACAAGCCTTGAATTGGGCCCAAAATCGGGTCGCTCGGCTTTTCGCCCGCGAAGTTACACATTTTTCTTCAAGCGACAAAAGATAAAGGATAAAGGCGGAAGAAATAAGGGAGGAAAGGAAAAAAGGAGGAAAGAAAGGCCCCCGCGGTAACCCGCCGGGCACGCGACCGCTACGGCGAGCCCGATAAAAAGCCTCGCCAAGCTTTGCGCCAGGCGAGGCTATTTTCACTTTATCCTTTATCCTTAATCCTTTATCCTTGCGGCCTCAGCCGCATTATCCTTTATCCTTGCGGCCTTAGCCGCTTTATCCTTAGTATCAAAAATCAAGCTTAGAGCTTGATTTTTGATACTTGGGTTCCTTGGCGGCGGATGTAGATGTTGCCGGGCGTGGGCTGGGCCACGCGGATGCCTTGCAGATTGTAGTACTCAACCGGGGCGGTGGAGTCGACAATTCCCTGGATGGTGTTGACGGCTGAGGTGGCTGTGGAAACGGTGTAGGCCGAGAAACCGTTGCCTGGGGCGTACACGTAGACACCGGCCGAGGTGCCATCGGCGTTAACCACATAGTCGGTTTGGGCGATGGCGGTGGTGGAGTTGACGGTGCCGAGGCCGCAGCCGGGGATCTTCACGGGGTTGGCCATCGACGCGAACGAGTAGTCGCTGTCGGTGGTAACCAGGGTGAAGTGGTGACCATCAGCGGCTGCGTCGGCCGGGTAAACCATAAAGTATTGCTCACCGACGTTGAAGAATGAGCCTCCGTTGGGGGTGGAGGATGAGGGCTTCACCGATGAGTCGGTGTCGTTGAAGCTGCCCACGATGTTACCGTTGGACACCTTGTAGCGGGTCAGAGCGATGTTTTGGCCGTTGATGAACACCTGGGAGGCGCTCACGGGGATCACCAGTGGGGCTATACCCACGTTGGCGGCGCCGTTGTAGGGTGTAGCCATAGTGTAGGCGTTACCCGAGTTGGCGGTGCCGTTGGATACCTTCCAGCGCAGCAGGGTGTTGGATGATGCCACCATTGCGAAGATGTAATAGGTCGACGAGGAGATGTCGCCATAGACGGCGGCGTGGTCGACGCGTCCGCCCTCCGAGTAGGTGAGGGAAGCCAGGGTGGTCAGCTCGCCGGTCTCAAGGTCGACGGCTTGGATCACGAGGGGCGTGGAGGAGATGTTGAGGGTGAGGTTGGCGATCATCACGTGGCCGGCATTGTCGCGCAGGACGGTGTTGCAGGGATAGTATCCCATGGAGGCTTGCGAGCCGAGGATGATGTCGGAGATGTGCTCACCGGTGTAGCGGTCATACTTGCCGAGGTAGCAGGTGGCAGAAGAGGAGTTCTCGGTGCGGCCCGAGAGGTAGAGGTAGTCGCCCACGGCCACGAAAGTGCGGTTGAGCACGCCGTCGCTCTCGGTGGCGAAATTGCCGAACGATGATGCGGTGGAGCGGATCCAGTCGTTTTTCACTGAGAACGCCGAAGAGTAGGAGTAGTCGCAGCCGTCGGTGATAATCGAGTATCCGGGCTCATAGCTGCCCACGGAGATAGAGGTGAGTGTAAACTTGCGCGAGGAGCTTGTGGCGCTCTTGTAGCCGCTCTTGTTGGCTACTACTCGCCAGTACCATGTGCCCACGCCGAGGTGGCCGCCACCCACGAGTGCCGTGGTGGTGGAGGTGTTGAGCGAGTATTTTATGGTGGAAAAGTCGCTGGAGGCCGAGATTTGCAGGTCGTAGGTGTCGGCTCCGGCGTTGCTCCATGTGAAAGCTACCTCGTCGGTGAGGCTCTCGCCGTTGGACGGGGAGATGAGCGTAGGCGCGGTGGTTTCGCTGTAGGAGGGGTAATCGATGAGCAAGGGCTCAAACTCGTTGCCGTAGCCGTCGAGGACGCACACGGCGTACCAGTAGCCGCTTTTCTTGGAGGAGTCGAGCGTGTAGGAGGTGGCGTAACTTACGCCCAGGAGGTATTCCACTGAGATGCCGTCGCCGTCGGCGCCCTTGGCGTTGTCAAGATCGATAGTGGTGGGGACGGCATACACCGAGTAGCGGATGATGGCGTCGGGGCGCGAGGAGTTGGTGACGGCGCTCCACGTCAATGTGGTGCCCGAGTGGGAGCCAGAGGCCGGTGCCGAATAGTTGTCGGCTGTTTTCCAAGTTATCACGGGTGTAAGCGCGGGCTTGGAGAAATAGTCGGCAAGCAGGGCGGAGCGCATCGACGAGTTGAAATTCTTCTGGGAGTAGAAGATCGAGCCGGGGGCGTTGTTGGGGGTGTATTGACGGTTGTAACCCACTTGCTGCACGCGGTCGGCGATGACGGTGGCGGGAGAGGACGACGACGCAATCTCGCTCAACGAGTGGGACGCGTAGAAGTGGCGATTGAACAGCTGGGCGGCTTGGCTCCACCATGAGCACATGGGGCCGAAGGGGTTGGTGGAGTGGTCGCAAGCCCAATAGAGCTGAGGGGAGATGAAGTCGACGGTGCCGGCGTTCATCCAGGCCAGGGGCGCTGAATAGATTCCCGAGTACTGCCAGTCGCTCCAAGAGCCGGGCTTGGGCATGCCGGGATAGGAGGCGTAGTCGGCGCCGGCGCCACCTGCGGGGGCGATACCGAAGCGCACGTCGGGACGGTTGTCTTGGATCATGTCATATACGTCCTTCACCATCTGGTTGACGTTGGCGCGGCGCCAGTTGCCGAAGGAGAGCGAGGTGCCTGAGTTTTTCCACAGGTTGTAGTCCTCGGCCGATGACGACTCGGGGATACCGTTGGGGTAGAAATAGTCGTCGAAGAGGATGCCGTCGACGGCATAGTTGGTGATAATCTCCTTGCACACGTTCACGATGCGCTGGCGGCAGTACTCAAGGCCCGGGTTTAGGATCTTGGTGGTGCCGTAGGTGAGGATATAGCCGCCGTTTTCGAGGGCTTTATCCTGCGTGGTTGTCCAGGTGGAGCCGGTGGAGTAGCGGTAGGGGTTGACCCACGCGTAGCACTCGATTCCGCGCTTGTGGCACTCGTCGACGCAGTACTCCAGAGGATCCCAACCGGGATTAGTGCCGCGTGAGCCGGTGAGGTAGGAGCTCCAGGGCTCGTAGGACGAGTTGTACATGGCGTCGCACATCGAGCGCACCTGGAAGCAGATGGATGTCATGTGGGTTTCAACCATCTGGTCGAGGTAATCGGTAAGCTCTTTTTTCTGTTTGGTGATAACGCTGGAGGATGTACCGGTGGAAGATGGCCAGTCGATGGCCCAGACGGTAGCGAGCCACGTGGAGCGCATCTCGCGCTTGGTATCGGCCGAGGCAAGCGTGGGCAACGACAGCAGCGCGGCCAAAGCCAAGGCTGCTAATGCGCGTAACGATTTCTTCATATGTCCTGTAAAGTGTTGTTTATGTTTAGGTTGCTGTATTTTAGATGGTATCGTGGGCTTAGGGTAGATTATCCCATATACGGGGGCAAAGATACCATCTATTTTATAATCTTACAACAATTTTCAGGTAATTTAACAAAGGGTAACAAGATTAAAGGAGCAGAGCTCCAAGGCAAAAGGCAAGAGGCAAAAGGCAAGAGGCAAGAGGCAAGAGTCAAGAGTCAAGAGTCAAGAGTCAAGAGGCAAGATCAAGAGGCAAGAGTCAAGAGTCAAGAGTCAAGATGGTGAAGGGGCGCGGTTAAGTAGGATGTCGGGCCGTGCCGGCCCGACAGAGGGAAATCTGGCTGTGGGGGGAGTTAAGTAGGATGTCGGGCCGTGCCGGCCCGACAGAGGGACATCTGTCCAGCCGGCACGGCTGGACTTCCTACTTAAATAGCGATTTTATGTTAAAATTGGGCTTGCGTAAACACTATTTAAACACTTTTAGGGCAAATCGGCCTATCTATCGGGCTTTTGGGTTGTTATAAGTTTAAATCAAGGATAGAAACAAGCTTTATTAATTACATCCCTCGTCCTTTATATCAGGTAGTGATACTAGATATTGAGGCTCTCATAAATAAATAGTTGAAACGCGAAGCGAGCGGCGCGTCCCGAAAGGGGCGAGCCGCTCGTGGATTATGGGGTGACTGTCCCGCCGACACGGCGGGACTTCCTGCCTAGCTTAGTGAACGTGGGTGGAGGGGAGGTCGATGCGGAAGGTGGTGCCGCGGCCCGGCTCGGAGGAGGCCACGTAGATGCGGCCGCGATGGTACTGCTCGATGATGCGCTTGGCAAGGGTAAGGCCCAGGCCCCAGCCGCGTTTCTTGGTGGTGTAGCCGGGGTTGAAGATGGTCTTTTGCTTTTTGCGGGGGATGCCGCGGCCCGTGTCGGCTACCTCCACGTAGGGCTTGCCTGATGGGTCGACGGATGTTGTGACAGTGATGGAGCCGGAGCCTTCCATGGCGTCGACGGCGTTCTTGATGAGGTTTTCCATCACCCACTCAAACAGCGGTGCCGACACCCTCACAGGCAGCGGCTCGGGGTAAAGGTTGATGGTGAGGTTGATGCGCGAGGAGATGCGCGTGCGCATATACGAGGCGGCTCGCTCCACCACCTCGTTGAGGTCGGAGGCCTCCATCTGGGGTTGCGAGCCGATCTTGCTGAAGCGAGAGGCGATGGTGTTGAGGCGGTTGACGTCCTTGGAAATCTCGGTGACGGTTTCTTGGTCTACCCCGAGGCTCTCCAAAAGCTCTACCCAGGCCATAAGCGATGAGATAGGGGTGCCGAGCTGGTGCGCGGTCTCTTTTGAGAGGCCAACCCACACTTTGTTCTGCTCGGCAGTCTTGGTGGAGGTCACGGCGAAGTATACAACGGCGATAAACGCGAGCATCACCAGTAGCTGGATGTAGGGATATAGGCTCAGGCGTTTGAGCAGGGTTGAGTCCTCGTAGTAGAGCCGCTGCAGGTTGTCGGGGCCGATGTTGATCTCTATGACGTTGTTGGAGCCCTTGAGGTCTTCGAGTTTCTTCTCAAGGAATGCCTCATTGGCCGGGGAGGTGTAGTAGGGGGCCATGGAATCCTGGGGCTCGGGCAGGTCGAAGTTGCGGTGCAGCAGGATTGTGCCGTCGTCGTCGGTGAGGAGGACGGGGATTGTGTGGTTGCGCTCGATGATCGACAGTAGAAACTCGACGTTGCCGCCTCCGAAGGCGTCGTCCGATTCGATCGACGAGGCGTTGACGATCTCCTTTGTAGCGTCGGCCCATATTTGCATTCGCTCGCGCTCTTGGGCTGCCAGATCGTCGACGAGGTTATTGCCGTAGTAGAGGAACACGCCCACCACCAAGGCTGAGAGCACCAAGAAACCGAGCTTCCCGTAGCGTCGTATGGCGTAAATGTCTCTCATTTAATCGATATCCGATGAATAGTAGTCGTGGAGGATAAATTCGGCCACCGAGTCGTGGTCGTTGCCCGGGATAATTACGTGGGCGGCGCGCTTGGCGTCAAGAATGGCGTTCTCGGGGGCTACTGCTACATCGGCGATGTCCATCATTGGCACGTCGTTGGAGGAGTCACCAAAGACGACGATGCGTTTCAGGCCTTCTCGGCGGGCGAGTTTTTTCACGGCGTTGGCCTTGGATACCTGGGCGGCGAACACCTCGATGATGGCAACGTCGGGGTGGAAGATGTCGAGGTAGGAATAGACCGAGCAGTCGACACGCTGGCGAATGGCGTCGGCCAACGGATATACTTTGTCGGCCTTGCCCATGGCGAAGTAGAGCACGGTGGAGGGGATGAAACGGGCCGTATCCATCTCGGGCAGGTCGAGGTGGAATTTCTTGAGGGGGAGGTTGAGACGCTCGTTCATGAACTCACGGGATACGTCGTTCATCTCGCCGTTGTGGTAGACGTGGAGCACGCCATCGTCGCGCAATGTGTAAACGAAGGGAGCGACATTGGCTCGGCGGAACTCGTCGAGGACGGCCTCGGCCAAGTCGTTGTCGATAAAGTGGGGATACAGGTATCGGCGCCGCTCGCGGTCCCACATCGCGGCACCGGTGAGCACAATCACCGGCAGGCGGGTATAGGTGCCCTCGAGGAGGGTTTCCACGGTTGCCGGGGTGCGAGCGGTGGCGACGGTGATGTTGGCGCCTTCCTCCACCAATCGGCTGATCAATTCGGCCGAACGGGGGCTGATAAGGCTGTCGGGGCCGAGCAGCGTGCCGTCCAAATCGGTCACATATAGCGTATCTATCTGCATTGCGGCCACAAAGATAAGAAAAATTTAGGGAAAAGTTGTTAGTTGTTAGTTGTTAGTTGAGGGGAAGTCGTTTAATCGCGTACTCGTGTATTCGTTGATTCGAAATCGATTTCTCGAATGCACGAATACACGAATGCACGAATGCACGAATGCACGAATACACGAATGCACGAATGGACGAAATGGCCTCGCCTGACGTTTCCCAGGCGAGGCCATTATACTTATTCACTAATCACTAAGACTTAAAACTTAGCCATTATACTTAATCACTAATCACTAATACTTATTACTTGATTAGGACTTTCTGGGCCGAGGTGCCGTTGACCATGATGTAGATGCGGCCGGCTTGCGGGTTGTTGACGCGCAGGCCCTGGAGGTTGTAGAGCATAGCGTCGTTAAGCTCGTCGGCGTCAATCGAGAGCACGCCCGACTGGGTGGATGCCACTTTCTCCATCTCTACGGGAGCGTAAGTGGCGTTGCCAGCCTGAGAAGCCACAACGGTAACGGTTCCGGCCTCGTTGAACACGAGCGAGGTGCCGCGAGAGGTCTTTTGGATCTTGGCTACGGTTGTGTCCTCCTTGATCGAGTAGGTGATGGTGAGGTTGGCCGATGATTTGGCAGTGAGAGAGTAGCTCTTGCCGATTTCGCAGTTGGAGAGGTCCTGCTCCCAGGTGATGGTTTGGTTCTGAAGCACCTTGAAGGTGAGCTCACGCGAGGTGGCGGGCATGTAGGTGTCATTGCCTTCCTGCGAGAGGGTAACAACTACGGTGCCAGGCTCGTTGAGGGTAAGCACATTGCCGTCGAGGGTAGCGTACTGAGCGCCGGAGGTGATGGCGATTGAAACGGGGAGGCCCGAGGTTGAGGAAACGTCCAAGGTGAGCACAGTGCCCATTGGGTAGTTGCCGGGGAGATCATTGTCGAAGACGATCTTCTGGTAATGCATGGCGTTGGGGTCGGAGCAAGCCTTGATGTCGGCTGAGGCGATACGTCCGGCGGTTACGACCTCACCAGTGGAGTAGTCGATGAGCAATCCGATTACTTCGATGTTCTCGGGGTTAACCTCCACATACTCGTCGTAGTAGTTGATGAGGTCGAGTACCTGGATCTCATCGGATGTGTCGGTGTAGGTCTCGCCACGGGTTATAGCCGCGGGTACTGAGCCTTGCTTGCCCCAGAAAGCGTTGATGTTGCGAGCCACATCGTCGAATATCCAGCTAACCGAACTGCCGGCTGAACTCCAGTCGCCGTAACCCGATTCACCGTTGTAATAGTTGGTCTGTTTGTAGGGACCCACTTGATTCTCGAGGACCACATAAGCCCAGCGGTAGTCGCTGGAAGCGTGGTCGAGGTCGAATACGGCGTTGGATGTAATCTTCACACCCGACTTCTCCTGGGTTGTCCACTCGGCGTCGATAGTCACGTCGGCGGCCGCGTAGGAATCCTTGAAGTTGGTGGTATAGGAATCAAGCAGATAATAGGCGCTGGGATAGGTGGCGTAGGAGGTGTTACGGTTGGTCAAGCAGCCGGGGTAACCCGATACGTAATTGTTGAGGGTTTGGTAGGGGGTAGCGCACATGGGGTCGTAGCCCAGGCCATAGCAGTGGGCAGCGATGCCGATGAATTGGTCGGCGTAGTGCTCTTTCATGTACTCAAGGCCGATGATACCCACGGGGCAGTAGCCGCACCCGACGGAGGTGGCTTCCTCAACGACCATCATTCGGGGATTGTTGCTGATTGTGCCCACGAGGTCAACCTGTGCTGTCGACTCGTCACAAGCGGCGCCGTTCACCTTGTTGAGGGTGACCTTCAGGGGGTAAAGGCCGTAGTCGGGAACGGTTAAGCCCGACAGGGTGAAGGAGGTCGACTCAGTGAACTTCAAGGGTGCATTCGTGGGGGTGTTGAAGGTGTAGGATTGGGTGGCGCCGTTGCCGATGGTGTAGTCAACCGTTACGCTGGTGACGTCGGCGGTACCCATGTTGGAGATGTTGACGGTGGCGTCGAAAGCAGTGTTGGGCTTCACGCGGTCGCGGGTAACGTTAACTGCCGAGATGTAGGTGTTCACCTCGGGGAAGTCGCCTGTGATGTGAGCTTGGATGCACACGTTGCCGTAGGAGCTGGTGTAACTGTCGAAATATCCGAAGCAGTCGGCGAGGTCGCTACCGAGACCGAGCCAAGAGCCGAGGTTTTCGGAGTTGGCCATGTTGTCGAAAGCGATGGGATATTCACCCGAGACGCCTTGATAGCCGTAACCGATGTAAATGGGCTGGGTGCCGTCGATGGTGACGGGGGTGGTAAGGGTGTATTCTTGCCAGGCGGTGGAGTTGAGGGCGAAAGTGATGTTTTGGGTGTAGGAGGGAGCAGCGTTGAGAGAGTTGCTCACGAAGATGGTACCGGAGGTTACAGCGGCCGATTTGAACACCAAACGGAATCCGTCAATCTTGCAACCAGCGAAACCGGCTGTTGTCGATGCGGGGATTTCCATAGCTGCGGCGCAGTAATAGGTGCCGGCGCCCACGAGGGTGGAGGGGTTGGAGCAGTAGCCGAACCACATTGATGTCTCAGCCTTGGGCTGCACAGCTTTGGCCTTAGCTTGGGGAGCAGAGATTTTGCCACCCTCCATCCACAAGGCGTGAGGATTGACGTCGCGGCCTTGCGCGGTGAATCCAAGCGCGATGGCCATAGATGCTAATAGTAAACTTTTTTTCATAAGGGATATATTAAAGTTTTTAGAACAAGCTATTTAAAGGAGGAAAGGATTAAAGGGAGGCGATGACGGGCACGCGGATGGCCTGGAGGACGCCGTCGGCGTCGGTGTAGCAGAAGGCAACTACGCGCAGGTTCTCCACCACCCAAGTCTTCTCCCAATCGGTGGTGATTGTGAATGAGGCCGAGGAGGTGGTGAAGACGTTGTCCTCGAGGTTGACATCCTGGCCCCAGTCGCCATTGACAGCGGCGCGGAGCACGTCGTTGTGGACGTAGGTGTTGTCCCATCCGGGGTCGTCGTCAACGCCCTTTTGGGGAGCGACGATGGAGTCCTCGATAATCCATAGCTGGAGCTTGCATTTGAGGTCCTGCGAGGCCATCATGGTGGTGGTGACGTCGATTGTGACGTTGCCCTCGGCGTCGGCTGTGCAACGAGCCTCGCCCGACATCTGCACTATTGCCTCCTTGGCCATGGCGTTGCGGCAGGGGTCAACCCACTCGCTGCTGGTGCCGGAGTAAATCGACGACGAGTTGTAGTCGACCACAATTGAGGGGTAGCCGTGGGGAGCTATGCCGAAATAGGTGTCGTAGGTCTCGCCCAGGGGAGTGGCCAGGCCCACGCGGCGGGTTGAGGTGTAGGACAGGCTCTGCACGCCGGCGTGAATCGACACGGGGATGAACGCGTCGCTGTATTGCTCCTGCATCGACTCTATCGAGAGGTGGGCTTTGGGGCAGTTGGTGCACTCCTGGCCTGTGAAATCGAGCACGAGTACGGCTTTCTGTGCCTCGATTGTGGGCATCTCGATATAGCGATCGCCCTCGTCCACCTCGTCGCAGCTCCACAACGCAGCCACCATCAAGAGAGGCATATATTTCAGAAATTTCATGAAATTATCGTATTTTAAATCTTTAAATCTTTAAATCTTAAAAGGCCATCTAACAACTCACAACTCACAACTCACAACTCACAACTCACAACTAACAACTAGAAATTGTAGTTATAGTTGATGGTAAATCCCTTGGTTTCAGGTACATAACGGCAAACACCACCCGAGCAGTTATAGCCAGCGCGAGTGCGGCCGTAACCCACCATTATGCGGTTGCTCTTGAAGTTGGCGGTAAGCGAGAAGTTGTAGAAATGGCCCTCGCCACCTCCGCAATTCCATTGGTCGCTGACGGATATCATCCAGTGGGGGAGAATCGACAGCTCGGCCAGGCCGTAGAGCCAATCGCCATGGTCCTGCTTCGTCTGGAGGTACTGCAGCTCGTTGCGCAGGGTGAACTTCTTGTTGATCTTCACCTTGGAGTCGGCGACGATGATGTTGCTCTTGATTGAGCGCTCGCCGTGTCCCTCGACCACTTGCTGGTTGTACATTTGGTTCATGTACATGGCGGTGAGGTTCCAGTTGCTTACGATGCGCTTCTCCATCTGCAGGTTGATGTCGTGGTAATAGCCCGCGCCCATGCCGAAGAACTTGGTGTCGACGCCATCGGTGCCGTAATACGTGCCGTGGAATTTCTCAGGCTCCGTGCCGGTAAGGCCGCGGATCCATGATCCGTTCAAGCGGAAAGTGGTGCCGTATTTGCCGCCCATTGCTGAGCCCTTCTTGAACTTGTAGGCGACAGCTCCTTGGAATGCCCACTCGCCAGGAGCGGCTTGCGTGGCGTAGGGATACATTGCCGCGAGGGCGTAGGTGTGCTGGTAGGCGAAGGGGGGCATGTTGTTGATGTATCCGGCGATGCCCGTCATGGTGCGGCGCGAGCGGAACGCGAAGTTCTCCGATCGCTTGGCCTGGGCGAAGACGCTCAAGCCCGATCGCGAGTAGGAGGTGGAGAGCATCACGGCCGACCCCTTGCCGTAGGTGTAATCGTTGTCGAGCGAAGGGTCTTGGCCCTTCCAGGCGTATTCGGCCAGCACGTCAAAACCGTTTTGCAGGTAGTGGATGCGGGCGTCCCAAGCCGGTACGTGGTGGGGAAGGTCGAGGCGATAGTTGGTGCCGGGCACTACCACGTTCTCGTCCTTCTCGTATTTGTCGACGAACGACGCACCTAAGGTCAAGCTGGCCCCGTGATTGTCCATCGACTTGATAAATTGCTGGAGGTCAATCTCGTAGTTCAATCCCCAATCGATATCTTTTTTCTCCCAATCCCAGTAGATGCGCTGCACGCCGCCGAGGGCGGTGAATCGCATGCCGGCGATGGAGTTGACTGTCACGCGGGCTCCGCGCATGGGGTTGTCCACGCCCAAGGAGCGTTCCTCGTAGGTGCGCAGGATGAATCCCGAGCCAAACTGCTCGTAGAAATCACCCACGGTCAATTCCACGCCGCCGTATTTGCCTTTCACCCAGAAGTTTGGCACTCCCCAGCCCTTGAAATCAGGCTCGAAGCCTGGTAGGGGATGCTCCAGGTACTCTAATCGCACGCCGGCGTCGACAAATTTAGAGTAGAGCGACGCGTCGGTGTAGAAATTGAGCATCACATCGTCGTTGTACTTGTAACCACCGTAGGTGACGTCCTCGGTGGGGATAAGGATGTCGGCTTGCACCGAGCCGTGGACGGTGACCTTGTTGGGGGTGCCGTCGTTGACAGTCTGCGCCGAGGCTCCCATGGCGCACAGGCCAGCCAAGCCTAATGTAATGAATATCTTATTTTTCATCTAATAAAGGAGTAATAGCCAGCCAATAACCGAGCTATTATACATAATCACTAATCACTAATACTTCTCACTTGGCCAGCTCTCTTACCTTGGCGATCAGCTCCTCCTCGCCGCCGTCGGTGTAGCCGTTGTGCTGGTAAACGATGTTACCCTGGCCGTCGAGCACCATCACAAAGGGGATCATCTGGATACCCAGGGCGCGCTTCATCTCACCGTTGGGGTCGAGCAGCACTTGGTATTCCCAGCCCTCGCCCTCGGCCAAGGGACGCACCTTGGAGGAGTTTTGACCCTCGTCGATGGAAATAGCCACGAGGCGCACTCCGGTTTCCTCCTGCCACTCCTCGTAGACGTCGTTGATGGCTTTGAGCTCGCGCAGGCACGGCTTGCACCAAGTGGCGAAGAAGCTCACGATCATCGGCTTGCCGTCGTTGCTTAGGGTGGACGTGTCGACCGTCTGGCCGTTGATGTCGCGCAGTTTCACGGAGGGGAGTTGGGCTTGGGAGACAAAAGCGATGGCCAGAGCCACGATAGCGAAAATCAGTTTTTTCATTGGTTTTATTTCTTTAGACCCCGAAGCGGGGGTGAGGTTTATACGATTATGCATTTAATTGACAAAGATAAGCACATTTCTTGACTTTAAGGTCACATTCGACGATTTTTCCGCGAATATTCCACAAAAATCACTAATTTTGTGGCGTATTAGAAATCCAAAAATCATTACTATATGAAGAAAATTTTACTTGCAACTGCCCTTATGGGCACATTGTTCACCACCCAGGCGGGGAACCTATACGTGGGATATGCCACCGAGTATAACGGCTCGTCGACCGAGTATACGGCCATCAACGACGGTGACATGATCAACATCTGGGGACCGGAGGACGTTGACGAAGGCTACATTTATGAGCTCCCCTGCTATATCAAGATCGCCAACGAGGGCACCACCAATCTTAGCGTCACGGCAACTCTTGAGGAGGTGGCCGAGGAAACTGTATTGGATGTACCCGAGGGTATCAGTTTCTGCTTATTAGGCAATTGTCTCTCGGGCTGGACCAACACTGCCACATTGACTCCCGGCCAATCGTATTCGGGATCGGCCGAGCATATTGCTTATGTGTTTGAGAACCCCGATGAATCTCTCGTGGAGATCAACTCGGAGGAGTACACCAAGGGCCCTTGGGTAGGACAGTTCACCGTTCGCGGCGGCTTGGAGATCATCACCTGCAAGCTCTACTTCTCAGTTAACCAGATTGAGAACTTTGGCGGCGTGAAAGGTGTGGTAGCCGACAGCGACAGCAACCTTCCAGCCACCTATTACGACCTGCAGGGGCGCCGCGTGGAGAATCCGACAGCTGGCCTCTACATCAAGGTGCAAGGCTCGAAAGCTTCTAAAATCATGTTTTAGAAACCGCGGTTTCTAAAACATGATTTTAGAAACTAAGTCAAAAGTATAAAGTCAAAAGTTATTTCTGTCGGGCCGGCACGGCCCGACGTCCTTTCTAAGTTAAATAGGAAGTCCCGCCGT
>CAZLSW010000015.1:23378-53315 GCA_964562375.1 uncultured Muribaculaceae bacterium
CACGGCCCGACGTCCTTTCTAAGCTAAATAGGAAGTCCCGCCGTGTCGGCGGGACGGTTATTTTTGTCGGGCCGGCACGGCCCGACGTCCTTTCTAAGCTAAATAGGAAGTCCCGCCGTGTCGGCGGGACAGCTATTTTTGTCGGGCCGGCACGGCCCGACGTCCTTTCTAAGTTAAATAGGAAGTCCCGCCGTGTCGGCGGGACAGTTATTTTTGTCGGGCCGGCACGGCCCGACATCCTACTTATTTCAGGCCGAGCTTGGTTTTAACCAGGGGGGTGACGTCAACGACGTCGGTGCTCTGGTATACGCTCAGTCCGTCGGGGAAGATAAACAGGAAGCCCTGCTCCTGTCCCACGGCCTTAACGGCGTTCATCACCTTCTCCTCAACGGGGGCCATGAGTTGCTGCTGCTGACGCTGGAGGTCCTGCTGGGCAGTCTGGGCGAACTGGGTAGCTCGCTTGTTAAGCTCCTGGATCTCTTGCATGCGACGCTCCTTGATAGCCTGGGGAGTGGAGGCGTCCTGGTCGAGCTGCTGGTACTCGGCGTATTTCTTGTCGAGCTCGTCGGCGAGCTTCTTGTACTCGTCCTCGTAGGTCTTGGAGGCGGTTTCAAGCTGGGATTGGATGGTAGCTTTCTCGGGCATTGCGTCGAAGACGGTCTCTACGCTTACAGTGCCGAATTTGGGAGCCTGAGCGGCCACCATCATGGGGAGCGCGATCAAGAGCGCGCTGAGTGCTTTTTTGATCATTTTACGTTATTGAGATTGTAATGGTTAATATTCAGGTTATTGCGGGTGCAAAGGTAAGCAATTTATTTGGAATATCCCAATCGGGTCAAAACCTCGTTGCTTACGTCGATGCGGGGGGAGGCGTAAATGATGTTGGCCGACGAGGCGCGGTCGAAGATGGCTTGGTAGCCTTTCTCTTCCGAAATCTTCTTGACGGCGTTGTAGATGTCGTCCTGAATGGGCTTCATCAGGCTCTGGCGCTTTTTGTAAAGCTCGCCCTCAGGGCCGAAATATTTGTAACGGAGCTCGGTAGCCTCTTTCTCCTTGGCCACGATCTCCTCCTCTTTCTTTTTCTTTTGGTCGTCGGTGAGGAACACCATGTCGGCCTGATAGTTTTTGTACATGGTTTCGGCCTCTTTGGCCTTGGTCTCCACCTCTTTCTGCCAGCGCTGGGAGAGCTGCGACAGCTGCTCGTTGGCCATCTCGTAGGCGGGGACGTTCTTGAGGATGTACTCCATGTCGATTAGGGCAAACTTCTGGGCGCGGGCACCGAAGGCGCAGGCCGCGATAATCACCAGGAGAATCGATATTTTCTTCATAGCTTTTCTGGGTTAATGTTTATGCTATTTTAGACAATTAACTTGCGAAATAGTTTAATTCAACTTCTGTTGTCGTGTATTCGTGAACTCGTGAATTCGTGTATTCGAGTTCTCGAGTGCACGAATGCACGAATGCACGAATGCACGAATAAACGAGGCTCGATTAAACGAGTGGACGACTAGCATTGACGTTAGAATTCTTGGCCGAGGATGAAGTGGAACTGGGAGCCGCCCTTGGTGCCGAACACCTTGTCGAAGCCGTAGGCCCAGTCGATACCCATCATGCCCACCATGGGGAGGTAGATGCGCACGCCCACGCCAGCCGAGCGCTTGAGGTCGAAGGGCTGGAAGTCGCTCACTTTGGACCACGCGTTACCGCCCTCTACGAACGCCAAGCCGTAGATGGTAGATGTGGGTTGCAGCATGAAGGGGAAGTGGAGCTCCATGCCGAAACGGGTGTAGGCGTAACCCTCGTAGCCCCATGGGGTGAACTGGCCGTTCTCGTAGCCGCGCAGGGCGATGGTCTCGGTAGCGTAGGTGTAGGATCCCGACATACCGTCGCCACCCACATAGAAGGTCTCGAAGGGCGACTTGAGGTACTTGTTGTAGGAGCCGAGCAAGCCGATATCGCCGCGGGTCATAAGCACGAGGGTCCATTGGGAGTCGGCGTTCAACAGCGGCGTGTAGGTGCGCGATTTGAAGCGCAATTTCCAGTACTCAATCCAGCGGTAGAGCTCTTTCTTGGAGGCGGTGGTGTTCTCCTCCGAGAGTTTCTTCCAGTTTTTGCCAGGGTTGAACAGCGAGGCGGGTGGCGTCAACTGGAGGTTCAATGAGAATTGCGAGCCGCTACGGGTGAACAGCGGGTTGTCAATCGAGTTGCGTTGCAGGGTCAAGCCGAGCACGATGGCGTTGGAGGTACCGTTGTTCATATAATACAGGTACTCCCAGTTTTTGAGGTAATACCAGTTGTAGCTGAGCTCGGCGGTGAATGTGAACCAGTCGTCGGGCCATTTCAGACGCTTGCCCAGGCCGACGGTGACGCCCGCCATCTGAAGCACCTTGTTGGGGTCGTAGGCGTTTTGGTAGGCGTTGGAATAGTAATCGGAGTTGTAATACGAGTTGTAATACGAGCCGTAGTTGTAGTAGGAGTTCTGCCAGGTGGAGTTGTAGTAGGATGAGTTAACGCCGGTCTGGCGGGAGTAGTAGGCCGACACTTGGAGCGAGTTGGGTCGCTTGCCGCCAAACCATGGGTCGAGGAACGACACCGAGTAGGCTTGGTAGTAGCGGGCATTCGTCTGGGCGGCGATGGAGAATGTTTGGCCCTCGCCCTGGGGTATCACGCTGCGCGAGTTGCCGGGGCGGAAGAGGTTTTTGATGGAGAAGTTGGTAAACGTGAGCGCCAGCTTACCGATGACACCGGTTTGGCCCCAACCCATCGAGAACTCGATTTTGTCGTTGGCTTTCGACTCGAGGTTGAACACGATGTCCACTGTGCCGTCCTCCTCATTAGGCTCGGGGCGGATGTCCATGTTCTCGGGGTTGAAATGACCCGTCTGGGCGATTTCGCGGTAGGAGCGCATCAGGTCGTCCTTGCTGAACAGCTCACCGGGGCGCACGCGCAGCTCGCGGCGTATCACCTTTTCGTACAGGCGGTCGTTGCCGTTGATAATCACGTTGTTGATACGGGCCGGATCGCCTTCGATCATGCGGAGCTCAAGCTCGATGGAGTCGCCCACAACAGTCTTCTCGATAGGGATAAGGTTGTAGAAGAGGTAGCCGCGGTTGTAGTAGAGGTTGGACACCGACTCGTCGTCCTCGCGCAGGCGCTTCTCGAGCAGTTTCTGGTTGTATACGGCTCCCGGCTCGATGCCAAGGAGGTTGTCCAATTGCTCGGTGTTGAACACGGTGTTGCCCACCCAGTCGATCGACTTGATATAGTATTTTTTGCCCTCCTCGACGGTGAGGTAGATGTCGACGCTCTTCTCGTTGTAAGGCACCACGCTGTCGCTCAGGATTTTGGCGTCGCGGTAGCCTTTCTCGTTGTATTTCTCGATGATGCGGTTTTTGTCGTCCTTGTAATTTTGGTCGACGAATTTCTTGGAACGCAGGAAGCCGCTCCAGGAGCCGGTTTCGTGGGTTTTCTTCATCGCCTTTTTCAAGGTGTTGTCGCTGAGCACCTCGTTGCCGTCGATGTAGATTTTGTGGACTTTCACCTTGGAGTGCTTGTTGACGGCGATGTCGACGATCACCTCGTTGGGGTGGGTGAGATCCTCGCGGGTGGTGATGTTGACGTCGGCGTTTTTGAAGCCTTTCTCCGAGTAGTATTGCTTGATAATCTGGGTGGCGCGGTTGGAGATGTTTTGGGTGAATTGGTTGCCTTGCTTGAGCTGGAGGCGTTCCTGGATGTCGTTGCGCTCGCCCTTTTTCATGCCGATATAGTTGATTTCCGAGATACGCGGCTGCGTGCGGAGGGCGAATTCGAGCCAAGCCTTGTCGCCCACGGTTTTCTCGACCTTGATTTGGGCTTGGGAGAATAGGCCTTGTCGCATCAGGCGCTTGGCGGCGTCGGTAATCTCCTTGCCGGGGATTGTGACGCGCTCCCCCTCTTTTAGGCCCGAGTAGCCGATGACGATTTTCTCGTCGTAGTTGGGGGCGCCGGTGACGCGTATTCCGGCAATTTCGTATGTTCGGGGCATGCTGTTGAACAACACCGTGGGATTGTAGACGGTGTCGGTCGACTCCTGGGCCAGAAGGCGGGCCGGCGAGGTGAGAAGCAATGTCAACAACAGCAGTAATGTGATTCTATATCGCATGATGATTGGTGGGGTTTCTTTCGGGATTATTTGACTTGTTCGCTGGTGAGGCCGAAGCGCCGCTCTCGACGCTGGTACTCGGCCACGGCGCGACAGAAGTCGGCTTTGTCGAAATCGGGCCAATATGTGGGTGTTACGTAAATTTCAGCGTAGGCAACCTGCCAGAGCAGGAAGTTGGAGATGCGCATGTCGCCCCCGGTGCGTATAAGCAGGTCGGGGTCGGGGATGGCGGCTGTGGTAAGATGGGTGGAGATGGTGTCGTCGGTGATCTCCTCGGGGCGGAGGTGTCCGGCCAGCACCTCGCGGGCTATCTCCCGGGCCGCGCGGGTGATTTCCCAACGCGATGAGTAGCTGAGGGCGAGCACCAGGGTGAGGCCGGTGCAATGGGCGGTGTCGTCCATGCAACGCTTGAGGCGCTCGCGGGCCTCGTCGGTGAGGCGGTCGAGGTCGCCGATCATCGTCAGGCGCACGTTGTTCTTGATCAAGTCGGGGGTCTCGCGCTCGATTGCCACGACAATCAGGTGCATCAGGGCGTCGACCTCGGCTTGCGGGCGGTTCCAATTCTCGGTGGAAAACGCGTAGAGGGTCAAGTAGCCTATGCCCAGCTCCGAGGCGATCTCGGTGATACGGCGCACGGTGTTGACTCCCTCGACGTGTCCCGCCGAACGCTCCATGCCGCGGCTTTTGGCCCAGCGACCGTTGCCGTCCATGATGATGGCCACGTGACGGGGGAGCCGCCCGCGGTCAATGCTATCGATCAGATGTTGGAGATTCTCAGTCGACATAATGGCAAGTGACACAGCGTTTTCCAAACTCGTAGGACACCGACACTTGGATTGTCGAATACCAGTCGGTGTTCTTCATGAACGAACTCTTAATCATATATAGGTCGGTCAACTTGTCGCCATCGACTTTGTCGCCGAACACTTTGGTCATTGAAAATTCCAGGCCGAGGTTGATTCTCTCTTTCACCTTGTACTTTACGCCAAAGGCCATGGGGATGTTGGGAGCGACGTTGGTGCTACCGCCGCATGAGCTAAGGGTAACGCCCACACCAAGGGCCAGATAGGGCGTCCAGCGCTTGAGCTTTTTGTAGGTCTCGCCGATGCCGTAGGGGAAGAAGTTGAACTCGAAGCGCCCTCCCAGGTCGTAGACCGTGGCCTTGAAATCGTATTGCGCGCCCCCGGGGAGGACGTCGTCCCAGTCGGATGTGTCGCCGCTGAGGGTCATCACGTTAAGCATGCCACGAATAGCCATGCGGGTGTTCATCAGGTAACGGAACGACAGGTTGCCGGCCACGCCGGGGTGCTTGAAGAGGTTGCTGTTGTTGGCGTCACCCAGGTATCCGCTCATGCCCACGCCGGCGCCGAAGTCGAATTTGTAGGTCTCCTCGGGGGCCGTGCTCGTCTGGGCCGCGACTCGCAGGGGGGCCACGGCTGTCAAAACAATCAGTGATATGAGCAAGCTAAGGCGTCGCATGGTCTATTGCAAGGGCTTGAAGCTAAGACGATTGATTACACCGCGCCACACGGTGTTATAAAGGGTGCCCGAGGCGTTGGTGCCACCGAAGAGGTAGATGTAGGGACATTCCCACTCGGTGATGGGCTTGGTGGCTCGTGAAGAGGCCGTGGGGATACCCTTGGGCTGGTAGATTTGCCACCAGCGGGGCAGGGGGGTGGAGACCATCTCGTTCCAAGCGTCGACGTTGGAGGAGTTGGCGTATAAGGTTTTGTCGACGACGAGGGCTTGGGAATTGGTCATCGCTGGGATGTACTCGGGAAGCTGCAGCAGGTCGTCGGCGAGTTTCCAGTGGATACCCATGTCCTTGGAAAGATACACGTCCTTGGAGAGGGATCCGTCGGTCAATTGGCCGCCGAAAGCGATAAGGGCGGTGTAGGTGGCTGTGGTCCAGTTGGTTGAGTCAGTCACGCAATAGGGATAGGCGATGAACGAGCGACCAGTGGCCTCGGGGACACCGTCGATGCTCACCTTGGCCCACGTTGAGCCATCGTAGCCCCACATATCGCCCGAGAGGTTGCCGTTGGCGTCACCACCGCCGATGAAGAACACTTGGGGAGCGGTTGCCCATTTGTTGGTGAACTCGGCGAGGGTAGAGGTGCCGTAAATCGGGCAATTGTCGGCAACCTTAATCTCGGTTGTGGCCGGATAGGTGACGTGGTAGAATTGGCCGTTCTTTTGCTCTACGCCCAAGAGCGTGGAGCCGTAAGCGCCGTAGATGTTCCACCAGGTTTCACCGGTCGTGGTCCACGCCTCGCCATCGGTGGATGTATAAAGATCGCCCGAGTCGGAGAGGATATACAGAGCCTCAGGAGTGGCGTTAAAGCTGTCGATATCAGGGTTGAAGCTCCACGAGGGAGTGACGTAGGTCCATTCGTTGTTGGCGGGGTTGTCGGTCACGGCCAGACAGTAGCGCGAGCTGCCGTAGGTGAGGCATGCGGTGCGGTCGCCCCAGGCGGCGCTCTTCTGGCGCGAGGGTACGCCCAGGTTGGTGGGAAGAGAGCGGCGGGCGGTCTGGTTCCAGTAGAGCGAGTCGGGCTTCATCTGGTGGACGTTTACCTCGATGTAATAGTCGCGGGAGGTTGTTTGGTCGGTCGACACGAGGTGAAGCGTGGCCGGGCCGTAGGTGAAGCAGATTGAGTCGGTGGAGTTGGTGAGATAGTTGACGACGGTGTCGGTAGTCTCATTCTTTTTAAAAGAGAGGTTGGCCTCGGAACAGCCGCTCACGCCGATGTTTACCACGAGGCGGCTCACGTCGGTGCCGTAGGGTAGGGAATCGGCGTTGAACACGCGGGCGTTGACCAAGTCGATTGAGAAGTACACCGAGTCGAGGGCCTCGAGGATGTCGTCGTCGGCGTTGAGGGAGAACGACGACACGACCACCGACGAGGTGGTGTAGCTAATGGTGTTGGAGGCCGAGTCGCTGTTGCAAGCGACAAAAGCCGCGGCCAAGCCGGCTGAGGCTATGAATGAGAGCAGTTTATTCATTGTCTATATATGCATTGTAGCGGCGGAAACACATGTTTTCAACTTGCAAAGTTAGCAACATTTCGTAAAACGCGGCCCAAATCGGCCGCGAAAACTCATCGATAAACATCGGCGGCTTTTGCAACAGATTGAACCATAGGTATTTGCATGGGCTTATCGTCACCCTTAAATAAACAAAAATATGCTTTTTTGCAGATTTTTAACGCCCTCAACCAATCGGGAATCAGCTCGGCGAATAGACATTTAACACCAAAAACACGAAGAACACTAATCTATTTTTGGAAAAGAGGTCGCAAGCTCCCAAAAACACGAAGTGCCTTAGTGATTGGTGGTTCCAAAACATGAGAAAGTTGAATGAAATATCTCACGCGGATTGGAATCGATAAAAGAATCGATTTTAATCAGCGTGATAAATGGCTTTAATAGAGACGGTTTCTTTTATTTCTTACAATTTCTTCGTGAGAGATATCCCCCTAAGAAGTGATATTCTTCATGATAGATTTTCACTAAGAAAAACAAAGAAATAAAAGAACGGTAAGAAATTCCTGTGTCGAGGCGGGGTCGCCCCGACTTCCATTCTCCTGATGGGAACGCACCCAGCGAGATCCGTGTGCTTTCGTGTTCTTGGTGGTTCCTAATTATCAATACGGTGAGCGTTTACATCAATTGGGGAGGAGCGCCTCGTCGGCGCCCCTCCCCTAGAAAAAACTTTACGGATCAATATGGGTGCTTGATGAGGTTGCCCTCCTCATCAAAGATGTCATCGTAATTGTAGACATATTTTATTGATAGTGCTTTCTGCTCGCTTTCGCTGAGGCGTTCCAAAACGAGATACCAAAGATTAGCCGACCAAATAATCTCCAAGTGGTCATCGTCGAGCATGCCAATGGGGATAATACTCCAATTCCCTTTGTCGAAGTATCCTACTGGATCACTAATCTCGTAAGGTGCGGTTCTATAGTAGCATAACGGATAGTAGTCAGGCATGACGTAATTAGTCAATTTGCCTTCCTCGAACAACCAGATATAATCGCCTAAGCCAACGACAGTGTTGTCGGGATCCAAAACATTTTCTCCGTAGGTGCCGTCAGTATTAATATAACGCAATTCCACAACATGCCAAGCACTTCCTAATACTTTCTCGTTGAAATCGGATGCGGTCATGGTACGTCCTTCACAATACCACAGGCCATCGAGATTGCTGTAGAACTTTCCTGCGGGCACTTCTGGGGAGAGGTTTCCATCGCCTTTCCCGGGCTCGTCATCGCTGCTGCAGGCCGAGCATAAGATAAGAGGGGCAAACAGCAAGAAGTGAATGAAGCCCTTATTCAATTTCCCAAGGATCTTAACTGATTTCATAGATGATTCCAAATTTTCTAAAAGTTGTCGTATCCCTCGAGAGAGTCGAGCTGTTCTTGGTACCAAGCGGCGAAGTCGATCGAGCCGCATTCGGCCTTCACTTGCTCAAGACGCTCGGGTGATACTTTCTCCAACACCTTGTAAACGGGAACGAGGTCTTTGTTAGGTCCCGTCCAAGCTGAGCAGTCGATGATCTCCAAGTGGTCATCGTCAATCATGCCGATGGGCTTGATGCGGTCTGAGAGACCGAAGAGCAGATACCCCACAGGGTCGCCATATTCGTAGGTGTTGATTGCGTAGCAGCGGAAGGGATCGGAATCAAGGTACATGTATTTTGTCACTTCCTTTTTGCCGAAGCAAAAATAAATGTCGCCGGTACCCGTGGTGATACCTGTCATGTCTTTGCCATAGGTTCCATCCTGGTTTATGTGTCGATGCTCCACCATATGCCAGGCGTTGCCCACAACCTTTTCGTTGAACTCGGCTTGTGACATGTCGCGCCCTTCGGCATACCACAAGCCATCGGCGCCTTTATAAAATTTTGCCGTGGGGATATCGGGTGACAGCGTGCCATCGTTGTTCACGGGATCGTCGTCGTTGCTGCATGCCGCTGCGCTGATAGCCAAAGCGGCGATTAGCAATGTCTGGCCAACCATCTTTCTCATCTTCTCAAAAAAGTTAGCAGATTTCATAGTTTTTCCCATTTAGGATGAATAAATATGTTTTTCGTCGCAAAAATAACAAAAAACAGTGTATTATTAAACTCTTGAGGCGATTATATTGTACATCATTCCAACATTAGATGAGAAATTCTCGATTAGGGTTGGTGGATACGATGGAGAAGCCGCCGTCGTCGAAGTTGAAGATGTAAAAAGAGGTGGTGTCATCACTTTTCCACTCTTGGGTTGTGTAGCTGTAGCCCGAGCGGGAGGTGGAGGAGAAGCGTTTGGCACGTGTGATGCTTCCTTTCTGGCTGTCTTCCATGGTCGACAAGGCTTTCAAAGCGCAAAAGAAGGCCTCATCCTCCGTCCTGGCTTGAGAGGAGATGGTGGCTTCCTCGCAACAGCCGTCATCATGAGATTGGACAGGCTCGTCGTTGCTGCATCCCCACAAAAGAAGTGGTAGAGCCAAAAGATAAAAGAATTTTTTCATTGTAGATTTGTTTTATTAATAATATATTGTTGTTGGGTTTAAAGTCAGAGTGTGACGGTTCCGGAGGCTTCCCAGTAGTTAGTGGAAACAGTAACGGTATAAGCCCCGGAGGAAAGAGTAGAGGTATCAAAAGTGACGTTAACCGATGGCTCGTAGTCAACTAATGTATGGGAGGAATCATATAAGAAAGTTTCACCCTCCCAATCCCCGGTACAAGATACAACAAGTGTACCTGCGTCTGTATCCAAATCAATGGAAACTGAGGGAGAAGGCATGCGCTGAAATTCTCCGTCTTTTGAAGTGGGCTTTTCACGGACGATTAATGGTGTGTGTTGGTTGCCCGCAATGACAGGCATAGCGCAAATGAGTGTTAAAATAAGGGTTAAGATTGGTTTCATAACTGTGATGAATTTTTGGGGGTTGTTCACCACGAAGTTATGAAAAGAAATATTTGCACGCAAAAAATAAGTTTGACATCCTCTCCGTAACTAATTGAAAATCAGTGGCTACGATTTTAATATTTCGCCCTGAGTTTTACAACCCCCATTGGGGTTTGACAAAGAGAGATTTTACCGCCTTGGATAAAGGTCGTGGAACAGCTTTTGGAGAGTTTTGTCAAGATTGGCATCTCGGCTGCCCAACCCCAATTTTTTTCGGATAGCACTATTCACATGGTAGTGGCGAGAGTCTCCTGTAAGCTCGCCTATTTCAAAGCCGCGTATGCCCATAAGATACAGACAAGCATAAGAGATTTCTTTTGGTGTCAAGCCGATATCTTTCAAATAAGTATAGAATCGGGGATAAGCTTTCTCGTATGCTTTCCTAGTGTGTTCGATAAAAGCCTGGTCCTCTTTAATTATGGCGTCTAAAGAGTTTCTCAAAGATCTGCGAGAATCACCAGGTGCCAACATTGGCTGGTGCAGTAGGGTGTTAAGGATTTCAATACGGTTGCGTAATAGATCCTTGACTTCGCCAGCTTGGATTTCCTGCGATTCTTTGGCAGAATGCAGAGCCTCCAGCTCGGCTTCCATAGCGGCGAGACGCATGTGGAGGTTGTTGGTCTCAAGCCGGGCATTATCAAGGTTGACGGCATCGAGTTCAGCCTTAATCTTTGCTTCCTCGAGTGATTTCTCTGTCAACAATTTTTGAGATTCCATCGCTCTCAATCTAAGTAGGACCATGATTAATCCACACAGAATAAGCAGCATAATGCCTATGCCAATCGCTATATTAAATCGATTGCGTTCTTTTAATTGCGTAATGTTTAAATCGTTAAGATGACGTTCTTCGCTAAATTGCAATTCCTGTGTCAATCGCAATTGGTCATGGCTTTCGCGCAGGGAGTCATAAACGGCGAAATAATCAAGGGCCCTTTTATAGTCTTGCTGATTCTCGGCCAATCGCACGGCTACTGCCCAATATTTAAGGCAATTGACCATTCCATCGGGTTCTTCTATGGATTGAAAAATAAGATTGGCCTGCTCATAGTCCTCCAGCATCAGATATCCCCGAAGCATCTCTATGGCGAGAGAATAGTCGATTTCCTCGGGGATCAAATCACGTAATATTTCTTTTACCGCTATAGTGTCTTGGGTGTTAATAGCCACATTTAGGCGGTCGGCTTGGTATTCCCTTAAACCATTGGCGCAGAGGGGAGCCAGTGGCCCCAGTTTGTGTAGAATGGTAGGCAATGAGTCATTTAGGTCGAGCATCATCGCGTATCCTAGAGCTTTCTCGTAGGAATCAAAGGCATAATTAAAAGCATTGCGCTTTTCGTACAATCGTGCGGCGCTTAGGCTCTTGTCAAGGGCCCCCTGGTAATCGTATAAAGAAAACTTGATTACGGCTTGGGCGATGAGGAGGCGGCCGATTGCGAGGGTGTCGGTGGATTGGTGGATGTAGGCCGTGGCAGCCACAAAGTGACGCATGGCGGCGTCAAGCGAGTCGGCATTGGATGCGATGCGGCCAGCGTAGTAAAGGGCTTTGAGGCGGTCGTCGGGGGTGCCGTGGTCGCGGTACCAGGCGAGCGCCGGGGCGATGATGGAAGCGTCGGTAGTGTCGATGCCGCATTTGTCGATGGCCATGGCCTGTAGCAGTGAGCGGCGGCCGCGCTCCTCGGCTCCACCGAGGGTCGCTGGGTCGATGGCCTCGACAATGGCCAGGGCCGAGTCGGGTCGATCCTCCATCAGCGCCTGGGCCGTGTCCATAAGCTCCCAGGCGGCCGTATGGCGCTGGCGGCAACCGCAAACGGCCACGGCCACCAACGCCAGCAAAATCCACTTTAACTTTTCCATCGCTACAAAATTAATAAATTTAACCATAGAAGGACACGAAAGGGACTCAAAAAGGACACAAAAGGGACACAAAAACAGTGGTTTGTGTTCTTTTTGTGTTATTTTGTGGTCAAATAGAGGTGACTGGAGTGTTATGTGGATTTAGTCGAATTGCTTGCGGCGGAAGATGAAGTTGCGACCAAGGTATTTCTCGCGGACGACGGGGTTTTCGGCCAGGTCCTCGGAGGTGCCTTGGAATAGAATTTTGCCTTCGAACAGGAGGTAGGCGCGGTCGGTGATCGAGAGGGTCTCGGGGGCGTTGTGGTCGGTGATGAGTATGCCGATGTTTTTCTCCTTGAGCTTGTAGACCACCGATTGGATGTCCTCGACGGCGATGGGGTCGACGCCGGCAAACGGCTCGTCGAGCATGATGAACTTGGGGCTGATGGCCAAGCAGCGGGCAATCTCGGTGCGTCGCCGCTCGCCGCCTGAGAGGTTTTCGCCAAGGTTCTTGCGCACCTTCTCGAGGTTGAATTCGCGGATAAGCGTCTCCAGGTGTTCGCGCTGCTCCTCCTTGGTCTCGGGGGTCATCTGAAGCACCGCGCGGATGTTGTCCTCGACGCTCAATTTACGGAACACCGAGGGCTCCTGGGCGAGGTAGCCGATGCCGTTCTGGGCGCGCTTGTACACGGGGTACTTGGTAATGTCAAGGTCGTTGAGGAAGATGCGGCCTTCGTTGGGGGTGATCAGGCCGGTGGTCATATAGAAGGTGGTGGTCTTGCCGGCTCCGTTGGGGCCGAGCAGGCCCACGATCTCGCCTTGGGTGACGTTGATCGAGACGTGGTTGACCACCGTGCGCTTGCCGTATTTCTTCACGAGATTGTCGGTGCGCAGAATCATCTTGGTGTCCTCGGGAGGGACGGTTTCCGACATCACTCCCTCGGGCACGACGATACCGTCGTTCTCTCCCAGTACCCCTGGCTCCTCGGCCGATTGCTTTAGCTCTTCTTCGGGGCTCATTTGTGGGCGTGGTGAAGGCGTGATTCGATATAGTCGGTCAACAGGCCGATTGCGACGGTGTTGTTGCCGCCTTGGGGGACAATGAGGTCGGCGAATCGCTTCGACGGCTCGATGTACTGGCAGTGCATAGGCTTGAGGACTCCCTCGTAGCGGTCGATCACCATCTGCGGGGTGCGGCCACGCTCGATACAGTCGCGGGCGATCACGCGGATTAGGCGGTCGTCGGCGTCGGCGTCGACGAATACCTTCACGTCCATCATCGATCGCAGGGTGTTGTCGGTCAAGGCCATGATGCCCTCGACGATAACGACATCGCGAGGCTCGACGTGGACGGTCTCCTCGCCGCGGGTGCAGGTGAGGTAGCTGTAGGTGGGCATTTCGATGGCGTGACCGGCCTTTAGCTGGCGCAGGTGCTCGTAGAGTAGGGGCCAGTCGAAGGCGTTGGGCTCGTCGAAGTTGATTTTGGAGCGCTCCTCCATGGGGATGTGGGAGGAATCCTTATAATAGGAGTCCTGAGGCAGCACGGCCACTTCGCCCGGTGGCAAGGCGGAGATTATTTTTTTCACTACAGTGGTTTTGCCCGAGCCGGTACCTCCGGCGATTCCGATGATAAGCATGGCTGATCGAGGTTTTTTTGGTTGTCGGCGCAAATATAGTGATTTTTATCCGAATTTGGCGATTTTTTTGAGCTGGGCTTCGTTGATGATTTTGATACGGCGGCCGTCGACGATGATCAATCGCTCGTTGACGAAGCCCGAGAGGGTGCGTATGGCGTTGGAGGTGGTCATGTTGGAGAGGTTGGCCAGATCCTCACGGGCCATGTAGATGCGCAGGGTGGCGTTGTCGTCCTCGTATCCGTAGTTGTCGCGCAGGTCGATCAGGGCTTCGGCGAGACGGCCGCGGATGTGTTTTTGGGTGAGCGAGACGATGCGTGCATCGCTGCCGCCGAGGTTGCGCGAAAGCTCTTGGATGAAAAACCAGGCGAGCTGTATGTTGTTCTGGATCAGCTCCTCAACGAGCTGCATGGGGAGGTATCCGAGGGTCGACGGCTCCATGGCCGCGGCGGTGGACACGTAGGGCTCTTTGGCGAAATAGGCGCGGTAGCCGAAATATTGGACGGGACGAATCAAGCGAAGAATCTGCACTCGGCCACCCACACCATCCTTGTACAGCTTAGCTTTGCCGGCGAGGAGGCACCACAGGTTCTCGGGCTCCTCTTTTTCGGCGTAGATAATCTGGTTTTTCTTGAATTGTGAGATAGTGAAGTTGTCGATGATACGGCGTTTCTCGTCGGGGGTTAGCACCGACCAGATGTCCGACATATCTTCACTTATAACTTTTTCGAGTGCGCGCTTGATCATTTCTAAACGAATGTCCCAAAAATATGTTTTGTAGCACAAAATTAGAGCATATTTTTGTAACAGCCAAAGAAAATGTTGAAAAATTTAAAATTGCGCTCTATCAGTAGAGGAAACCGAATTGCCAAAGCGGTATTGTGCGTCCTCCCTTGGTTTCGAAGTCGTCCTTGACGATATAGGAGTTGGGGATATCCTTCACCTGTTTGCCCGTCTTGCCTTTGCCCCCGGTCTCAAATGTATACTGGCCAATGCAGAAATCGGATTTCCCTGAAGCCAAAGGTTGGTAGCAAACGCGAGTGGACTGCTGGAAGAAAGTTTCGCGCACGTTACCTACTTCGGGTGTTTGCTGGGAAAGCAAGTAAGCCAAGGTGGTATTATTAAGATATATTTTGTCGGGCTTGGCCATAATAGACATCCCTGACGCTTCGGTCCACACCGACGAGATTACTCCAGCCTTGTTCATCATTTCCAATGTATAGCCAATGTCATCGCGGCGGATCGAAGTGTACTCGGAGAGACGCTTCAAATTAGGCTTGAAAGGCACGCTTTGGGCAATCATATACAAGAGTCTCTTGAGTCGGGGAACTACGGCGTAATTCAGTTGAGCGAATGCTGGAATATCCACCTCAAGGGTAGCGTTCATAGCGGCCATGCATCTCATCGCGTAATCGCCCTCTATAAAGTAGGGATAATAACCTTCCTTTACGTATTGATTGTAAAGTGGCAATGGGCGCATATCATGGGGTAGGCGGACTCCCTCGGTGACGAGCTGGTCGAGTGTTACCTGAGGTAACGAGGTGCGTTGAGTGAAATTAATGTATTCGCGTAAGGACAATCCGGCCAAATGATACTTTAAGCACCGGCGCGACAGGTCGGCTCCCCCGCGTTCTAGATCCAGAATAGAAGATCCCGAGAACACCACTTGCAACCCGGGAATGGTGTCATATATGTTTTTAATCTCAGTGGACCATCCGGGGTATCGGTGTACCTCGTCGATATAAAGCCGGAGTCCTCCACTTTGGAAGAATTGGCGAGCGAGGTCGAGCAGAGAGTGTTGGGCAAAATATACATTGTCGGCACTCACGTAAAGCGACTTCTCGCCAAGCCCTTGAGCCTGCATGTGTTGTACCATCATGGTGCTTTTGCCTACGCCCCGGCTACCTAAAATAGCTATTAGACGGGCGTTCCAGTTGATTTGCTCGTACAAGTAACGGCGGAATCCTTGGGGGCAACGTCCAAGCTCCTCGTTCGACAATATTCTTAAGGTGTCCATGTCGTTGATTTTTAGTATCTTGGGTGCAAATGTACGAAAAATGCACAAAATTTGGGCACTTTTTCGGAAATTCTGCACATTTTTTGTGCAAAATTGGGTGGCGGGGTTGGCGGTTGAAGGAAGGAGGTGGCGGCGGGATGGTATTTTGAACAAAAATTTTTAAGGCTTGTTTAGAATGATAAACGAGGGATACACCGAGGGACTGAAGCTCACGCGTGGACATCCCATGATAAAATTTCAAGGTTTATTAAAAAAGTATTGTATCATTAAAAACTTTACTCACGATGAAAACTAACATGCTTTTGGTAATGGCCGCATGCTCAGGTATGCTTCTCTGCGCCAACCGCGCGAGCGCCCAGGAAGAAGTAGTTGTAGTATCGGAAGACATCACTACCTACCAGGCTCTCGACTGCAAAGACTACTACTACTGCGACGGCAAGGACAACTGGTTCATCCAGCTCGGCGCCGGTATCCAATCGCCCTTTGTAGAGAATGAGCTAAAGGGCGGTGGAAGAAAGCATCACATCACCGCGGCCTATAATCTCGGCTTTGGCAAATTCTGGAGCCCTTATCTGGGATTCCGTATCGCCTTCCAGTATGGAGCCATCCACTGGGATTGCGAGCAGTTCTCGAAAGCCCAATCAGTAAGCGCCTACGGCGACTTGATGTGGGATATGTTCAACACGTTCGGCGGATATAACCCCAACCGCGTGTTCTCGATTGTGCCCTTCGTTGGTATCGGCGGCACGTTCAACTGGGACTTCTACGGCGACGAGAACATCAAGCAGAACAAGTCGTTGACCGCCCGCAAGCACAACACCTGGACGTTGCCCGTGAGCGCCGGCTTGCAGTTCCGCTTCCGTCTGTGCAAGTATGTCGACTTCTTCGTTGAGGGTTGCGCTTCATTCCACGGCGACAATTACAACAACTACGCCTATGGCGAGCCTGTTGACGTCAACATCTCGGCTATCGGTGGCTTCACAATCAAGTTTGGCGGCCGCGAGTTCAAGAGCTACAATCCTTGCAAGGACGCCGCTTACATCGCCGGCTTGAACGACCAAATCAACACCCTGCGTGGCCAGCTGGCCGACTGCGAGGCAACAGCCGCCGCTTTGGCAGCCCAGCCTAAGGAGGTAATCGTGGCCGACTGCCCCGAGACCGCAGCTCCGATGCTTTCCACCGTACGCTTCACCATCAACTCCTCCAAGATCTCCGACGAGGAAATGGTAAACGTTTACAACACTGCCGAGTATATGAAGGCCAACCCGAATGTTAACGTAACCATCAAGGGCTACGCCGACAAGGACACCGGCACCTCGACCTACAACATGGGCCTCTCGGAGCGCCGCGCTCAGGCTGTCTATGACGCCTTGACCAAGACCTACGGCATCGACGGCTCCCGCTTGACCATCGAGAAGTTCGGCTCCGACGTTCAGCCTTACTCGACCAACGACTGGAACCGTATCGTGATCTTCTCCAATGGCAACTAACGCCTGACGCCGAAGGCGTAAGTATTAAGGATAAAGGATAAAGGATAAAGGATAAAGGATTAAGGATCCCTTTAAGTCATAGCTTATTCACCCCCGCTTGGCACCACGTCAGGCGGGGGCTTATTTACTGTTTTTTACTGTCGGAGGGGAGTGGCGTTTGTGTGTTTAAGGAAAAACGCGTAACTTTGCACGGTTTTCCCGCGAATACGTCGGTGAGAGCCGATAGAAATATCTTACACATATCTTGATTTAAGTATGCGCGAAACAAAGAGCGCCCTCCTTGTCCTCGAGGACGGCACCACATTCAAGGGAAAATCATTCGGCCACGAGGGCTCAACGGCCGGCGAGGTAGTGTTCAACACGGCGATGACCGGCTACCCCGAAAGCCTTACCGATCCCTCTTACGAAGGCCAAATCCTCGTAACCACATTCCCATTGCTCGGTAACTACGGCGTGCCTCCTCGCCGAGAGAAGGACGACGTCAGCCAATATTACGAGAGCACCCATATCCATTGCAAGGCCATTGTCGCCCAGGACTACTCCTGGGAACACTCCCACTGGCAAGCCGACCGTTCGTTGGCAGACTGGCTGCGCGAGGAGAAAATACCCGGCATTTACGATATCGACACCCGCGCGTTGACCAAGCACCTGCGCGAGAAGGGCTCCATGCTCGGAAAGATCATCGTCGAGGGATGTGACGACGTCGATTTCTACGACCCCAACAAGGAGAATCTGGTAGCCAAGGTGAGCTGCAAAGAGGTGGAGCACCATGGCGAGGGCGACAAGACGGTGGTGCTCGTCGATTGCGGCGTGAAGCATAACATCATCCGCTGCTTGACCCGACGCGGCGTAAAAGTGATACGCGTGCCTTGGGACTACGACTTCACCACGATTCCTTACGACGGCTTGTTCATCTCCAACGGCCCGGGTAACCCCGAGATGGCCGAGAAGACAGTTGAGCATATCCGCAAGGCCATCGAGATTGGCAAGCCCATCTGCGGAATATGCATGGGCAACCAGTTGCTCTCCAAGGCCGCCGGTGCCAAGACCTATAAGCTAAAATACGGCCACCGCAGCCACAACCAGCCTGTGCGCCGCGTGGGTACCGACACTTGCTACATCACATCCCAGAACCACGGTTTTGCGGTCGATTCCGCCACGTTGGGCGAGGATTGGGAGCCGTTGTTCGTAAACATGAACGACGGCACCAACGAGGGCATCCGTCACAAGACCAAGCCGTTCTTCTCGGCGCAATTCCACCCCGAGGCTGCCTCGGGCCCCAAAGACACCGAATTTCTCTTCGACGAATTTATTAAATTGCTATAATCCCCCCCTGCTTTCCTCCTTTAATCCTTTAAAGGAATAAAAGAAGGAAAAAAGCCTGAAAACTGAAAACTGAAGACTGAAAACTGAAAACTTCATCATGAATAAGATAAAGAAAGTGCTGCTGCTCGGCTCGGGCGCCCTGAAGATTGGCGAGGCCGGCGAGTTTGACTACTCCGGCTCCCAGGCCCTCAAAGCGATGAAAGAGGAGGGGATTACCACCGTTCTGATAAATCCCAATATCGCTACGGTGCAAACCTCGGACGGTTTCGCCGACAAAATCTACTTCCTGCCCGTGACAGCCCACTTCGTGGAGAAAGTGATCCAGAAGGAGCGTCCCGACGGCATCCTGCTCGCGTTTGGCGGCCAAACGGCCCTTAACTGCGGTGTCGACCTCTACCGTCATGGTATCCTCGAGAAATACGGTGTGGAGGTGCTGGGCACTCCCGTGCAGGCCATTATGGACACCGAGGACCGCGAGCTCTTTGTTAAAAAGCTCGACGAAATCAATATCAAGACCATCAAGAGCGAGGCCGTGTCGACCGTTGACGACGCGTTGAAAGCCGCCCGCGACTTGGGCTTCCCCGTGATCGTGCGCGCCGCTTATGCCCTGGGAGGCCTTGGCTCGGGCTTCTGCGACAACGAGGAGGAGCTGGTGGCGTTGACCGAGAAGGCCCTGTCGTTCTCCCCGCAAGTGCTCGTGGAGAAGTCGCTGAAAGGATGGAAAGAGGTGGAATACGAGGTGGTGCGCGACCGCTTCGACAACTGTATCACCGTCTGCAACATGGAGAACTTCGACCCGCTGGGTATTCACACCGGCGAAAGTATCGTCGTCGCTCCCTCGCAGACGCTTTCCAATGAAGATTACCACTACCTGCGCAAATTAGCCATCAAGATTATACGCCATATCGGCATAGTGGGAGAGTGCAACGTGCAATACGCGTTCGACCCCAAGTCGATGGACTACCGCGTGATCGAGGTCAACGCCCGCTTGAGCCGCTCATCTGCCCTCGCCTCCAAGGCCACGGGCTATCCCTTGGCTTTCGTGGCCGCCAAATTGGGATTGGGTTACGGCTTGTTCGACTTGAAGAACTCAGTGACCAAGGAGACCTCGGCGTTCTTCGAACCTGCGCTCGACTATATCGTGGTGAAGATACCGCGCTGGGACTTGGGAAAGTTCCATGGCGTGCGCCGCGAGATCGGCTCGTCGATGAAATCGGTGGGCGAGGTGATGGCTATCGGCCGAACCTTCGAGGAGGCTATCCAGAAGGGCTTGCGCATGATCGGCCAGGGCATGCACGGATTCGTGGAGAATCGTCCCGTCAACATCCCCGACATCGAAAAGGAGCTGAAAGAGCCTACCGACAAGCGTATCTTCGTCATCGCCAAGGCCATGCAGCAAGGCTACACCGTGGACCAGATTCACGACTTGACCAAGATCGACAAGTGGTTCCTCTACAAGCTTCAGAATATCATCAACACCAGCCATGAGCTTGAGCAGTATAACACCCTGCAGGATCTACCCGCTGAATTGCTACGCCAAGCCAAGCAGCAAGGATTCAGCGACTTCCAGATAGGTCGCTCTATCTTCAAGGAGCGCATGACCCAGGAGGCCGAGCAGTGCAACCTCGAGGTGCGCGCTCGCCGCAAGGAGCTGGGCATCCTCCCCGTGGTGAAGCAAATTGACACCCTCGGTGCCGAATACCCTGCGCAGACCAACTACCTATATCTCACTTACAACGGCTCGGAGAACGACGTGAAATACCTCCACGACCACCGCTCGATTGTGGTGCTTGGCTCAGGAGCTTATCGCATAGGCTCGTCCGTTGAGTTTGACTGGTGCTCGGTTAACGCGCTGATGACTGTGAAGAAGCAAGGCTGGCGCTCGGTAATGATCAATTACAACCCCGAGACCGTGTCGACCGATTACGACATGTGCGACCGCCTGTACTTCGACGAGCTCACCTTTGAGCGAGTGATGGACATCCTCGACTTGGAGCAGCCTCACGGCACAATCCTGTCGGTAGGTGGCCAGATTCCCAACAACCTCGCCACCCGCTTGGACGAGCAGGGAGTCAACATCCTTGGCACATCGGCGCAAAGCATTGACAACGCCGAGGACCGCCATAAATTCTCGTCGATGCTCGACCGTATCGGCGTCGACCAGCCACGCTGGCGTGAGTTGACGTCGCTCGACGACATTTATGAGTTTATCGACGAGGTGGGCTTCCCCGTGCTTGTTCGTCCCAGCTACGTGTTGTCGGGCGCGGCGATGAACGTGTGCTCCAACAACGAGGAGCTGGAGCGCTTCCTCAAATTGGCCGCCAACGTCTCCAAGAAATACCCCGTGGTCGTTTCCGAGTTTATCCAGAACGCCAAGGAGATCGAGATGGACGCCGTGGCCCAGAATGGCCAAATCAAGGTGTACGCCATCTCGGAGCATATCGAGTTTGCCGGCGTGCACTCGGGCGACGCCACCATCCAGTTCCCGCCGCAGAAGCTGTATGTCGAGACGATGCGACGCATCAAGAAAGTGTCGTCCAAAATCGCCGAGGCGTTGAATATCTCGGGCCCGTTCAACATCCAGTTCCTGGCCAAGAACAACGATATCAAGGTAATCGAGTGCAACCTGCGCGCCTCGCGTAGCTTCCCGTTCGTTTCCAAGGTGTTGAAAATCAACTTCATCGACCTTGCAACGCAAGTAATGATGGGCTTGGAGGTGGAGAAGCCCAAGAAGAACGCCTTCGACCTTGATTATGTGGGCATTAAGGCCTCGCAATTCAGCTTCTCGCGCTTGCAGGGAGCCGACCCGGTACTGGGCGTAGACATGTCCTCCACGGGTGAAGTGGGCTGCCTTGGCGACGACACCTCGGAGGCCATACTCAAGGCGATGCTCTCCGTGGGATTGAAGGTACCCAAAAAGGCAGTGTTGCTCTCCACGGGTACGGCCAAGCAGAAAGCCGACATGCTCGATGCCGCCCATCGCCTCCACAACAAGGGCTACAAGCTCTACGCCACGGGTGGTACCCATCAGTTCCTGAACGACAACGGCATCCCCGCTGTGCGTGTCTACTGGCCCTCGCAGCCCGACATGCAGCCCCAGGCGCTCGAGTTGCTCCACCACAAGGAGGTGGATCTCGTGGTGAACATCCCCAAGAACTTGACCTCGACCGAGCTTAGCAACGGTTTCAAGATACGTCGCGCGGCTATCGACCTGAACATACCCTTGTTGACCAACGCACGCTTGGCGTCGGCTTTCATCGAGGCGTTCACAACGATGACCATCGACGACATCGAAATCAAGAGCTGGGACGAATACCGCTAAAGAGCCCGATTTCTTTCGACTTAAATCGATTTAAGTCGATTTAAGTCGATTTAAGTCGAAAGAAATCCCCCGTTAACCCTAACCCCTGAAAAACATCATGAAACAACTATTTTTTATTGCATTATTGGCGATAGCCCTGCTTGGCGGGGCCACTCGCATTGTGATCTTAAGCGACATCCACGTCACCCCCGGCAACCCCAACGACTCGATGCTGCGTGTCGCTGTCGACGAGATAAACGCTACGGCGGGCATCGACCTAGTGGTGATGAACGGCGATTTGACCAACGAAGGCTCCGACGAGCAATTACGCAACGTCAAGGCCATTCTCGACGGCATCCATCAGCCATTGTACGTCATTCCCGGCAACCATGAGAACAATTGGAGCCAATCGGCCACAAAAACGTTCATCGACCTCTGGGGCGACGACCGTTTCCTTTGCGTCACCGATTCGCTGGTTATCACCGGCACCAATTGCGGTCCGTTCATGAAGATGGGCGACGGCCACGTCAAGCAGGAGGATCTGCATTGGCTCGACCGGGTATTGGCGGAAAACGTAAAGGACGGACGTCAAGTGGTGTCGTTCAACCATTACGCGCTCAACCCCGACCTTGACAATTACCTCGACTATGCCGCAATCCTCGAGAAATACCCCACGCTGGTACATATCAACGGCCATTACCACCGCTACGAGCCCTACGAGTGCGAGGGTATCCCTGGCATGATGGTGAGGGCGCTCGAGACTCGCGACCACACCTGGGGATACACCATCCTTGACATCCTTCCCGACTCACTCATCTTCTCCCAGAAACTTTTAGGGGAGGAGCCTACAAGAGTACACGCTTTTTGTCGACTCGAGGGCTCCCCTATTAGAAAGGAAGTGCCACCGTCCCCGGTGGCACAGCAAGCCATCGGAAGCAAGGAAGTTCCACCGTCCCCGGTGGCACAGCAAGTTGAGCCGTTGCATGTCGATTCCGCCTCGGTGTTCACAAGGCTGGGATTCACCCCCGGGGAGGTGCTGTTTGGCACGTCGTTGGGCGAAATCAAGGCGTTGGATAAGGTAACCGGAGAGCAGCGGTGGGTTGTGAAAACCGGTGCCTCGGTGTTCTCGCGGCCTGTTTACGTTGACGGATTGGTGGCTGCCCCCACTGCCGACCATCGCCTGCTGTGGATCAAAGATGGCGAGATTGTGGCTGAAACCCCATCCGATGGCCCTTACGTGGCCGATGGCTGGGCTGTGGCCGATACTCTTTACCAAGGTGGTTACAAGAAAATGGAGAAATGGACCAGAGGAGGCCAACTCATCTGGCGATACGACTCAATCAACAACTATTGCCAAGCCGCACCCGTGCTGGTGGGCGACAACCTTATTTTCGGCGCTTGGGACACCTATTTGCGTTGCCTGGATGCCCGCACGGGCCAGTTGCGTTGGAAGTGGAACAACGGCAAGAGTGCCAATATGCTCGGCCCGGGCAACGTCGTGCCGGTTGTCTACAATGATAAGGTAGTGATTGTTGCCCCCGACCGCTACATGACCGCTATCGACCTCGCCACGGGCGCTACCCTGTGGCGCGACAACTCCCACCGCTACCGCGAAAGCTTAGGGCACAGCGAGGACGGCCGTGTGGCCTACGCCAAGACCATGGATGGCGAATTAGTGGCTGTCGACCTTACCGCTCCCGAGTTCAGGGAATTGTGGACCGTGGATATGGGACTGGGCTACGAGCATGCGCCGTGTATCGTTGCCGAGAAGGATGGCGTGATTTACGCAGGCTCGCGCCGAGGACTGGTGGTGAAGGTGAAGGACGGTGTGGCTGAAACCCTTACGCTGGGCGTTTCCGAGGTCAACGGAATCGACGTGGACCCCTGGGACGGCTCGGTGTGGGTGTCGTTCGTTGAAGGGAGGGTATATCGCCTACCCAAGCAATAATTCGCTGATAACCTGAGGATAATACTTGTATTCGAGGGCGTGGACTCGCTCGGCGAGCGTCTCCGGGGTGTCATCGGGCATCACCGGGCACGCAAGCTGGGCGATAACCGCTCCTTGGTCGTAATGCTCGTTGATATAGTGGATGGTGATGCCACTTTGGGTGTCGCCAGCGGCGAGCACAGACTCATGAACGTGAATGCCATACATCCCCTTGCCGCCATGCTTGGGCAGCAGCGAGGGGTGTATATTGATAATCTTGTCGGGATATGCCTCTAATAAGGCTTCAGGTATCATGGCGAGGAAACCCGCGAGAACAACCAAGTCGATGCCGCGCTCTCTTAGGGTGGCTACCACCTCGTGTCCGCTTAGCCACTCCCCCTTGGGGAAATACAGGCATTCCACGCTCAATGCCTCGGCCTTTTCGCGCACGGCGGCTTTCTGGCGGTTGGTGATTACTGTGGTCACGTGAACGGGGCTACCGGCGACGTTGAAACGCTGGATGAGGTTGACGGCATTGCTCCCCGTGCCGCTCGCCAGTATTGCTATCTTTTTCTGCTGTGTCAAAATTGTACCTATGTGTGGAATCATGAGGCACTATCGCCTTCACCGGGCAAAATTACAACAACTTTTCCATTCGGCAAAATGCCACCCCCAATGCTCCTTTCAGAAATTTCCATTAAAAAAATTTCCACAATTGCAAAATTGTGTTTATCTTCGCGTCTAGTCCGCGCCTCGGAGGAGGGACGGGCAGATTAAAATCGTAAAAAAAGGCGTTTACTTGAACGTTATCTTTCACGCTTAAACTTCGCAACTTTAATCGTTCTCAAAGAAAGACAACGGCAACGGTAATCGCCCATATGGGTGTATTATAGCCACCCCCGCCTTTGCTACCCTGTTTCCAGGGTTGGCAAGGCGGCTGGTGAAGCGTATATTACTCGACGTGGGCTGGATACCTTTGCTATCCTTTTGAGAGGGCAATGCGAAGGCCTAAGCGTGGGATCAGCAAGGGCTCCCACGTCTTTTTTATGTCAAAATCCAAACGGGCCGTCCCGGGAGTCGCGGCCCATCTTTGACCCACAGTGCGAATACCACGACTCTTTACCTTTTTATTACTCATAAATATTTCCACCTCAGCCGCTCTGGCCGCCGACCATATAATATTCCGTAATGGCCAGGAGGGCGACGTCAAGCTCTACCAAATCACCGACGACAAGGTGATTTTCGGCTACATCGGCGACAAAACGGGCACCCGCAAGGAGGCCCCCACCAAGGACGTGTACATGGTGTATATCGACAAGCAGGGCAACGTCTACCTCACGCCCGATGGTAAGCGCATTACCGGCGAAGCCAAGCGAGTCGACCCCAAGAAATCCGACGCCATTTACCTTATTAAGGGAGCCGAGATCGCCGCCGACGACATCCGCGTGACCGACAACTCGGTACAATACACCGCCAAGTCGAAATCCTCAGGCTTCTTGGGCATGGTGGGCAAAACCGACAAGGGCGACGGCGTCATCAACAAGAGCGACGTGTTCATGATCCGCTACAAAAGCGGTATGGTCGACATCATCAACCCATTTGATGCCGTGGAACAGGCTCCAAAAGAGGCTGTCAAGGAGGAGGCTCCAGCCAAGGAAGCTCGCCTGCGCATGCTTATACACACAGTTAAATCGGGCGACACCATCGCCTCAATCGCCCGCGAATACGAGGTGAGCGAGGACGACCTGCGCTCGTGGAACGATATATCGTCCAAAACCTCATCCAGCGCCGCGCTGAAAGTGGGCCGCTCAATCACCGTTTACACACGTAAAGCTAAATAACCCCATGAAAATCAATTATCTAATTTTGTGTCTCGGGGTTGCCGCCACGTCGCTTTTGAGCGGGTGTGGCAACTCCAACGCCGAACTGATGCGACTTGTGGAGGAGCGCGACTCGCTACGCAACGTCAACAACCAGCAGACGGCCACCCTCAACGATTATGCGTCGACTGTCCGCACCATCAACGCCGCCCTCGACTCGCTCGACCTCCAGGAGAGCCTCATCTTCACCGGCACGGGCGAGGGCCCGTTGACCAAGGAGGACGTCGTGCAAAACCTGCTGCGCTACGAGCAAGCCATCTACGACCAAAACCGCCGTATCGACACGCTCGAAAACCGTCTTGCCCAAGCCAAGAGCGAAAACGCCCAGTCGCTGTCGCTAATCGAGCACTTGCGCCAGCAGATCGGGTTCAAGAACACACAAATCGCCCAGCTGCGCGAAGAATTGGCCAACAAGAACGTCGACATCGAGCACCTGCGAGAACAAGTGGAGTCGCAACGCGTCACCATCAACACCCAGCAAGCCACAATCACCGACCTGAGCAACCGCAACCAGCGCCAGGGCGAGGCCCTCAAGCGACAGGACGCCATGCTCAACAACGGATACGTGGCTATCGGCACGAAGGCCGACCTCCAGCGCAAAGGCATCCTACGCGGCTCATCGATTTCGGCCGAGTCGTCACTCGACCGCACCAGGTTCGCCAAAGTCGATATCCGACAATGGCGTGAAATCAGCTTCTCGGCCAAACGTCCGCGCATCATTTCCAAAATGCCTGAATCATCCTACGAAATCACCACCGACGGCGAAGGCAACTTCACCCTTTTCGTGAAAAACCCCACCGACTTCTGGCGAATGACCAACTACCTCGTAATCCAAACCGACTACTAATCAATTCATTAATACATTCATCACATGAAACTCTTCACCCGACGCTTAATAGCCCTTGGCTGTTTCGCACTCCTGGGCATAGCCATGGCTGTGGCCCAAACCACCACAACACACATTGTTGACCGCGGCGAGACCCTCGCCAGCATCGCCCAAAAGTACGGCACCACCGAGGCCCGTATCATCGAGCTCAACCCCGACGCCGCCCAATACGTCTACGTGGGCATGGAGCTCCAAATCCCCGCCGCCACCGCCCCGGCGCCCGCAACCACCGTCCAGTCCACCCCCCGACAGCAAACCTACACCCAGCCCGCCGAGGCCGAGGAAACCACCGCGACACAATCCTCCTCCCAATCCTACCTACCCTCATCACAAACCTCCTCCAGCGTTTCCTCTACCACCGACGAATCCCCCTGGCTATTTTTGTTTAATATTGGCATTGGCTGGCCCAAGGATTTGGAAATGTCATTTGAGGGTAATGTTGGAGCAGGCTATAAATTCTATCAGGATTTGTTTGTAAGCGCCCGACTTGGTTATCTTGCTGGATGGAATAATAAAAGAGATTATGAAATTAAGGCCGGAGCGATTGTTTTACCAATAGATTTAGGAGTGGATTTCGACTTTAATGAAAAGAAAACTTTGGGTATACAACCTTTCTTGGGGGTACAACCAGGGATTTCGATTACCAAAAAAGTGGATATCAAACAAGGATCCAAGAAAGTGGAAACGGTGAAATACAAAACGGGCAAACTGTGTGCTGATTTCCATGTGGGTTGCCGGCTGAAGTTTTTTGGTTGGAATGCTTGGGTAGGTTATTCCATCCCCATCAACAAAGATCAAAAGAACTTAATGGGCAAAGATGGTTACGTCTCTTGTGGCATAGGCGTTTGCTTCTAATTTATGCACCTCAGAAGTCCATATCGTCGTGGACATGACAAGTGTCCATAAGCGTCCGCGCAGCCTCCCAAGGGCGTCCGCACACGTTATCCTCTCTCACGAAGAAACGGCAAGAAATAAAAGAATCACAAGAAATTTCTTCCTTTTCTTTCATTTCTTACCTTTTCTTCGTGAAAAAGTCCTCTTTTTTAGAAAATTCTTTTCTTTATAATTTATCACTCAGGCCTGCGCAGACTTGCGCAGACTAAAAAACAAAAATTATGAAACAATTAAAACACTGGCTATTAGCCCTCCTGATCATCCCCACCCTCGCCCTCACTTTCACCGCCTGCGGCGGCGACGATGATGACGATGACGAACCCTCGTCAAGCAACTCCCTGGTCGGATACTGGCTACGTCATTCCAGTAACGTTTACGACGGATTCTATTTCGCATCAGACGGCTCTGGATGGGAATTTGAATATCACCCGGCATATGCACCTTATGCCTGGACAATCTCCTGGAAACAGAGCGGTACTACTCTGCGCGTCTATGACGAATGTGAAAAAGAAACCGATATCTACACTATGTCGCTCTTAGACGAGGACACATTGATTCTCAAAATGGATGGCGCAACCTACTCCTACGAGAGAATTTCTAAATCCCAGCTACCCTTCTCCATTAGCGACATCGAGTGGGAGGAGGAAGACTAGCGTCCGCGCAGCCCTAGGTGGGCCGGCCTTGGACGGCCATCGGCAAGCGTTCGGCCTTGGACGGCCATCGGCAAGCCGATGGGTCATCGAGAATGGGGCCTGGCCTATAAACCCACCATCGCGGGGAGCCTCTGGCTCCCGACGATAGTGGGCTACAATAGGCGGTCGGCACACCGACCGCTCCCCTCAGCGGCCGTCACCAGGCGCCCCCACGCGTCAGCCCACCTGGGAGAGGCCGCTGCCCTCAGCGGCCATGAAGGCGTAGATGACGGGGCGAGAGCGCCCCTGGCTCCCAGATTGGGCATCCGCGTGACGGTCGTCGAACGCCGGCCCCCAAGGGCATCCGCGCACGTTATCCTCTCTCACGAAGAAACGGCAAGAAATTAAAGCGCAGACTAAAAAACAAAAAATTATGAAACAATTAAAACACTGGCTATTAGCCCTCCTGATCATCCCCACCCTCGCCCTCACTTTCACCGCCTGCGGCGGCGACGATGACGACGACGAACCCTCGTCAAGCAACTCCCTAGTCGGATACTGGCTCGGGCATTCATCGGAAGTTTACTATGCATTCTATTTCGCTGCCGACGGAACAGGATGGGATTGTGAATATCACCCGCCATATGCACCTTATGCCTACACAATCACATGGAAACAGAGCGGCAACTCTCTGTCAGTCACCACGTCTGACGGATATTGCGAAATTTACACCATAACATTCGTTGACGGCGATACGATAGTCCTCAAAGCAGACAATTCGAACTACACGTACACTCGCGTGTCTAAATCCGAGCTACCCTTCTCCATTAGCGACATCGAGTGGGACGACTAGCGTCCTCGCACGTTATCCTCTCGCGAAGAAACGGCAAGAAATGAAAGAATCACAAGAAATTTCTTCCTTTTCTTTTATTTCTTACCTTTTCTTCGTGAAAAAATCCTCTTTTTTAGAAAATTCTTTTCTTTATAATTTATCACTTAGGCCTGCGCAGACTTGCGCAGACTAAAAAACAAAAAAAATATGAAACAGTTAAAACATTGGCTATTAGCCCTCCTTATCATCCCGACCCTCGCCCTCACCTTCACCGCCTGCGGCGGCGACGACGACAACGACGACCCCGAGCCAAGCAACTCCCTGGTCGGCTACTGGCTACGTCATTCCAGTAACGTTTACGACGGATTCTATTTCGCATCAGACGGCTCTGGATGGGAGTTTGAATATGTCCCCTCTTATGGAGAACCTCCTTATGGATGGTCATTATCTTGGAAACAGAGCGGATCGACATTGCGCGTGCAAGAGGGAGGTTCTACGGACATTTACACAGTGACTCTCCTTGACGAAGAGAATCTTATTCTCAAGATGGACGGTAATACCTACTCCTATGAGCGCGTGTCTAAATCCGAGCTACCCTTCTCCATTAGCGACATCGAGTGGGACGACTAGCGTCCGCGCAGACCTAGAGGGCCGGCCTTGGTCGGCCATCACTAGGCGTCCGTCCTTGGACGGCCATCGGCAAGCCGATGGGTCACCGAGAATGGCGGTCGATCCTATAAACCCACCATCGCGGGAGCCTCTGGCCCCCGACGATAGTGGGCTTCATTAGGCGGTCGGCACACCGACCGCTCCCCCCGGCGGCCATTCGCATGACGGTCGTCGAACACCGCCCCACCAAGGGCATCCGCGTGACGGTCGTCGAACGCCCGCCCCCAAGGGCATCCGCGTGACGGTCGTCGAACGCCCGCCCCCCAAGGGCATCCGCGTGACGGTCGTCGAACGCCCGCCCCCCCCCAAGGGCATCCGCGTGACGGTCGTCGAACGGCCGCCCTCCCCAGGGGTATCCGCGCACGTTACTCTCTCACGAAGAAACGGCAAGAAATAAAAGAATCACAAGAAATTTCTTGGAACACCTGCAAAAACCTGTGTTTCATGGGATATACACTGAGATGGTGGTCGGCTTGCCGACCCCGCGCAAGTAGCGCAGTCCGGGCGCGGTCGGCTTG
>CAZLSW010000016.1:0-50699 GCA_964562375.1 uncultured Muribaculaceae bacterium
AGAGCATCTGCCTTACAAGCAGAGGGTCGGGGGTTCGAATCCCTCAGCGCCCACCCCACCACCACAACCACCACCCGAAGCCGATATGTCATCCATGACATGTCGGCTTCCCCTTTATTAGCGAGTGCATAAGTTAATAATTATTAATTAGGCGTGGCGGCTTGCTAACAAGTGTTGCGCGGTTGGGGAAAAGTGGCTAATTTTGCAACGATTTGTGATATTACGACCAATCAACCGTGAATCAGGAGTGCATAACCTTGAATCAGGCTCAGCAGATAGGAAATTATTTTCAACCTTAAATACTTACATTTCAATTATTTCCAAACATCCTAGTGAAGATGAGAAAATTATCTACCTTATTGCTTGGCGGATTAATGGCCCTCACAGGCATTCAACAAGCACAGGCTGCATTTGTAGGCACCCGCGACGATTTCCGTGACGAGACCATTTATTTTGCCATTACTACGCGCTTCTACGATGGCGACCCCACCAACAACGTGTGCGGCTGGGACCAGCAAGCTACGCAGATCGCAAACAACGACCCCGACTGGCGTGGCGACTTCGCCGGCCTAATCCAGAAGCTCGACTACATCAAGGCCCTCGGCTTCACCGCAATCTGGATCACTCCTATCGTTCAAAACTGCTCGGGCACCGACTTCCACGGCTACCATGCAATGGACTTCTCCTCAGTTGACCTCCGATACGAGAGCCGCACCGAATGGGGCGCCTCTAAGGATGTGAAATTCCAAGATCTTATCGACGCCGCTCACGCCAAAGGCTTGAAGATCGTGCTCGACATCGTGCTCAACCACACATCCAACTTCGGCGAAAAGGGCCTCTGCGAGCTCTTCACCCGCTCACAGAACATCAAGGACCAGGCCAACGTGTCGGCAGCCATCATCCCCAACTACGACAAGTTGCCCTCCAACTACAACGACCTTGGCGGCACAGCACAGTACAACGCCCGTTTCCCCTACTTGAAGAACTCGGACGGCACCAACAAGGACTCCCATAACTACTGGCACCACGTAGGCACCGGCTGGAACTGGGACGAGCCCACCCGCTGGTGGGGACAAATCGCAGGCGACTGCGTTGACCTCAACACCGAGAATCCCGCCGTGTCCAACTACCTCGTGGAGTGCTACGGCAAGTTCATCGAAATGGGTGTTGACGGATTCCGTATCGACACCACCGGACACATCGCCCGCGCCACCTTCAACTCGGCTTTCATCCCCCAGTTCACCGCCCTGTTCAACCAGTACGCATCGAAGCGTACCGACGGGCAAGCGTTCATCATGTTCGGCGAGTGCTGCCAGCGTTTCCAGGGCTCCGTGGTTTACCGCGACCAGAACAACCTCTCATCCTTCTTCTACACTTGGAAATCCCCCACAAGCATCACCTCCGCTTGGGACTGGACAACAACTATTTGGGACAACACCTTCATCAAGGAGGGCGACGACTCGGGGCGCTACGGCAACATGCAGCTCTGCGACGACGAGCCTTCAGTAGCCTATTCCTCCAACAACGTGCTGATGCAGAACGGCGCTTGGCACGAGCCCGATTACTCGGAGGCCAGCGGCTTCAATGTAATCGACTTCCCGATGCACTACTGCTTCAACGACGCCGGCTCGGCCGTTTCCATCGCCAAGAGCGGTGACAAATACTACAACGACGCATCCTACAACGTCGTATACGTCGACTCCCACGACTACTGCCCCGGCCCCAACGACGGCACCCGCTTCAACGGTGGCACCTCGCAATGGGCCGAGAACCTCTCGCTGATGTTCACCTTCCGCGGTATCCCCTGCTTGTACTACGGCTCGGAGGTTGAGTTCAAGAAAGGCTGCAAGGTTGACGCCGGTGGCACATCCGACCCCGTGAAGAACTCGGGTCGCGCTTACTACGGCAACTACCTCGAGGGCTCGGTTACCGCCAGCGACTTCGGCGAGTACACCGCATCGGGCCAAGTGGCCACAACCCTTAACGCCGACCTCGCTCAGCACATCATCCGCCTGAACAAGATCCGTCAGGCCGTTCCCGCCCTCCGCAAGGGCCAGTACACATTCGACGGCTGCTCGGCATCGGGCGGCTGGGCTTTCAAGCGCGCCTACAACAAGAACGGCGTCGACTCCTACGCACTCGTTGCCATCAACGGTGGCGCCACTTTTAGCAACGTCCCCTCGGGCACCTACGTTGACCTCGTTACCGGCCAAAGCTACACCCCCTCCAACGGCACTATCACCGTTTCCGCTCCTACCAACAAGGGCCAGCTCCGCGTGCTCGTGAAAGGCTGGACCGGCGGCAAGGTTGGCACCGACGGCAAGTTCATCTACGCCACTTCGGCCGTTGCCCACGGTGGCGACGTGACTGTTGACGACCCCGGCACCACCCAGTACTACACCGCCGACGACGCCGTTGGTCAGGCCAAGGTTTCCTTCTCGCCCTCCGGCTCCTCGTTCAAGACCGAGACCCTCACCGTCACCGCTACCCTCAACGACGCCGCCACCAGCGGTTGGTACAAGGTAGGCAACGGCTCGCAGGTCAACCTCTCCGCCGGCTCCTCCAAGCAGTTCACCATCGGCTCCGACATGAGCTACGGCGACCAAGTATCCGTGTCCTGGAGCGCCACCGACGGCACCACCACCTACACCGGCACCGAGACATACAAGAAGGTCGACCCCAACGCCGTGATCACCGTTTATTGCAAGGCCAATTCAGCTCCCTACCTCCACGCTTGGGAAGGCAGCACCAACTTCAACGGCGCTTGGCCCGGCAAGAAGATGTCAGCCACCACTGAGGTCAACGGTGTCACCTACTACTATCAGTCGTTCCCCGATGTACAGGAGAGCCTCTCCATCATCTTCAACAACGGATCAAGCGGTTCGGGCAACCAGACCGGCGACATCACCGGCATTACCTCCGACGTTTACTATGAGTATGACGGTGGAGCCAACGCTACCGAGGTCGATCCCGGCCCCAAGGCTCCCGTGATCTCCGTATCCCCCGCTGGCGGCACTCGCTTCTACGATCCTATCCAGATCACCCTGAGCGTTTCGGGCGCCGACGCCGTTTACTACACCACCAACGGCTCCGAGGCCTCGGCTTCCAGCACCAAGTACACTGGTCCCTTCACCATCTCCGAGACCACTACCGTCAACTGCTACGCGTCCAACTCGGCAGGCGAGACCCGCACCTCTTACATCTTCACCAAGACCGACGAGCCCGTTGTTGACGAGTACTACGTATACCTCAACAACACCTCGAGCTGGTCAGCCCCCACCGTATGGGCTTGGAACTCGGGTGAGAACTGCTGCACCAACGGCACCTGGCCCGGCGACGCCATGACCTACGATTCCGCCACCGGCTACTACAAGTGGACACTCCCCTCGGGTAAGAGCACGCCAGCGTTCATCATCTTCTCCAACAACGGCGACAACCAAACCTCCAACCTCACCTACGTCAACAAGGCCATCTACAAGTGCGACGGTTCCTACACCACCGAAGGTGGCGACGACCCAACACCTGTTACCCCATCGTCGGTTCAGTTCTTCGGAAACATCAACGGCGCTGGCTGGACTACCGCCAACCTCACCGACAACGCCTACACCTTCACCGTCACCTCCAAGAGCTACTTCACCTTCACCACCGATGGCGACTGGAGCGGCGCTTGGCGTCCGTCGAGCAACTCCGACCAGACCCTCACCGAGAACGGCACCTACACCGCCGCTAACGGCTCGGATGGCTGCTTCGTGATCAACGCCGCCGGTACCTACACCGTCACCGTCATCAGCGACAGCGCCAAGTCGTTCAAGATCGAGGGCTTCGGCTCAACCCCCACCCCCTCCGACACCACCTGGAAACTCTTCTTCGAGGAGTCGCCATGGTCGACTGTTTACTGCTACGTTTGGGATGACGAGTCAACCAGCGTGATTGGCGAATGGCCCGGCACTCAGATGACCTACAACTCGTCGACCTCAACCTACGAAATCTCCTTCGACCCGGGTCGCACCCTCTCCAACCCCATGGTGATCTTCAACAACGGCAACAGCGGCAACGGCAACCAGACCGGCGACTTCGGCGCTGTTAACTACGGCGTTTACAACTCCACCGGCTACCAGTACAGCGGCGTTGAGTCGCTCTCCCCCTCGGCCGGCATGAAGATCCAGACGATCAACGGCCAGCTCGTCATCTGGGCTCCCCAGAGCACTACCGTCACCATCACCTCGGCTTCCGGTCGCTCCTGCGTCGTTAGCGTCAACGCTGGTGTCAACTACCTCAACCTCCCCCGCGGCTTCTACATCGTCAACCGCACAAAGGTTATCCTCTAAGATCCCTACTTGCGATCATTAATAGTGCGCCAGGGGCGAATCTCAACACCGAGATTCGCCCCTGGATTTTTCATGCCTAACGTCATCGCAGGGAATTAGGTAATTAGGTAATTAGTGAGTAGTGAGTAACGTCCGGGCTGCCCCAACGGGGCGGTTTGGCCGTTCTACGGTTGCAGTTACCCCGTTTTTTCACTACCTTCGCGCTAACTAAAAACTAAAAACTAAAAACTAAAAACTAAAAACTAAAACCTCCCATATGAAATCCCGTGACCAATTGATTGACGACCTCCTCGACCTCGCTATCGCCGAGGACGTAGGCGACGGTGACGCCACTACCCTATCCACAATCCCCGCCGACGCCATGGGCGCCCAGCGCCTTATCGTAAAAGAGGAAGGCATCCTCGCTGGCGTTGACGTGGCCCGCAAAGTGTTCCAGAAATTCGACCCATCGCTGAAAATGACCGTCTACATCGAGGACGGCGCCCGCGTAAAACCCGGCGACGTGGCTTTCAAGGTGGAAGGCCCCGTGCGCTCGTTGTTGCTCGCCGAGCGCACCATGCTCAACATCATGCAACGCATGAGCGGCGTGGCCACCATGACCGACCGCTATCAGAGCCGTCTGGAGGGTCTCCACACCAAGGTGCTCGACACCCGCAAAACCACTCCCGGCATGCGCATGCTCGAGAAAGAAGCTGTAAAAATCGGCGGTGGTTGCAACCATCGTATCGGCCTGTTCGACATGATTCTTATCAAGGACAACCATGTCGACTTCGCCGGCGGCATTCCCCAAGCTGTCGCGGCCGCCAAGAAATGGTGCAAGGACAACGGCAAAGACCTCAAAATCGAGGTGGAGACGCGCAACGAGGACGAAATTCGCCAAGCCCTCGCTTGTGGCGTGGACCGAATCATGCTTGACAACTTCACCCCCGAGCGCACTCGCGAGGCAGTGCAGCTTATCCACGACTGGCGCCTCGAAGGTGACGCCTCAGGCTACACGCGTCCCGAGATCGAATCGTCGGGAGGAATCACCCTCGACACCCTCCGCGCCTACGGCGAGACCGGCGTGGATTTCATCTCGGTGGGAGCGCTCACCCATTCGGTCAAAGGGCTCGACATGTCGTTCAAGGCCTGCTGATTTCCGTATTTGAGTTCAATTTCCCTTTCTGTGAATAGCTACCGTTATCAGTATTAGTGTTAATTTAAGAGCGTAAGCTCTCAAAATTTATTAGAATTACTGTTAACTTGTTGGTGTTCATTAGTGATAATTCGTGGTTTCAAAACCTGAGAAAGTTGAGTAATTGAGGAAAAATGCGTAACTTTGCCGGCCTAAATGGATAATAAATCGCCCCGCGACGGGGCATAAATCATTACAATCACATGAAAGCTTATGTTTTTCCTGGCCAGGGCGCGCAGTTCGTAGGTATGGGCAAGGACCTCTACGACAACAACGCCGAGGCACGCGAGATGTTTGAGCGAGCCAACGAAATCCTTGGCTTCCGCATCACCGACCTGATGTTCAACGGCACCGACGAGGACCTGCGTCAGACGCGCGTCACCCAACCCGCCATTTTCCTCCACTCAGTGATATTGGCCAAAACCCTTGGCGACGAGTTCCAGCCCGACATGACAGCCGGCCACTCGCTCGGCGAGTTCTCGGCACTGGTTGCCGCCGGCGCTTTGTCGTTCGACGACGGCGTGCGTCTGGTATCGGCCCGCGCCCAGGCTATGCAGAAGGCTTGCGAGTTGAAGCCCTCCACCATGGCCGCCGTGATTGCCCTCCCCGACGAGAAGGTGGAGGAGATCTGCAAGGGCGTTGACGGCGTTGTCGTGTGCGCCAACTACAACTGTCCAGGCCAGATCGTGATCTCGGGCGAGGTAGAGGCCATCGACCGCGCCTGCGAGTTGCTCAAAGACGCCGGCGCCAAGCGCGCGCTGAAGCTGAAAGTGGGCGGGGCGTTTCACTCGCCTCTGATGGAGCCCGCTCGCGCCGAACTCGCCGAGGCTATCGAGGCCACCGAGATTCATGCGCCCAAGTGCCCCGTTTACCAAAACGTTGACGGCAAGCCCCACACCGATCCCGCCGAAATCAAGGCCAACCTGGTAGCCCAACTGACCGCTCCCGTGCGCTGGACACAGAGCGTGAAGGAGATGATCGCCGACGGCGCCGACGAGTTCATCGAGCTCGGTCCCGGCAAAGTCCTCCAAGGCCTCGTCGCCAAAATCAACCCCTCCGTCACTGTAAGTGGCAAGCAATAAACAAGGTTTAAAGTTTAAGGTTTAAGGTTTAAAGTTAATACTTAACCCCATATCCGAGCCGCAACGCGGCGAGTTGGCAATAACCCGGCACGACCGACGGAGGAGGGAGTGCCGGAGAGAAGAAGCCCCGCTGAAAATATATCTCAGCGGGGCTTTATCATAGTTCCAGCAACTAAGCTATCATACTTAATCACTAATCACTAACACTTAAAATTTGACTTTCCGTCCATCTACGATATAGATGCCGGCAGGGAGGTTGTCGGTGGAGTTGAGGCGCTGACCCTGGAGGTTGTACACGCTGTGGATGCCCTCAGCGACGGCCTCCACGCCCAGAATACCGCTCTCGCGGCCTTGGATGTTTATTACCGAGTTGGCCGAGATGGTGACAGTGTAGGAGCCATCCTCAGCGGCGGTCACAGGCACGTCGTCAACGTCAACCGAGTAGATGGTCATCCCCTCCTGGGGCGCGATCTTCACCTCGGTACCGGTGAGTACGGTGATCGGGTCGAGGTTGGGTAGCACGGTAATGCGGTCGGTGGTCACGATAGGCTCATAATCCTCCGAGAAGCCATCGGTTACGAAAGTGACGGTGTAAGAGGGAACCTCACTCTGCAGGAACACCTTGAACACGTCGCCGTCCTTCAAGTTGAACTCATATACGCCCCACTCGGCGTCGAGCAACTCGTTGTTGAGGTATACCCACAGGGTGCCATCCTCCTCGGCGAAGCAGCGGAACGCGAAGGGATTGTCATCCGAGCATACCCACATCTCGCCGTAGCCCGAAGCCAGCTCAATCGAGTTGCCCATGTCGTTGGTCAACTCGTAGCCGTAGTAGTCCCAGTAGTTGTCGACCTTGCTCCAGTTGGTGGTGTAGGTGACTACGCGGTCGGTGCGCACAATCGGGGTAGCGTCGATGGCGATCGCCATGTCGCTCATCACAATCTTGGAGTAGGAGCCGTCCCACAGATCAACAGCCTCGCCGTTGACGGTCATCGAGTTGATCGAGTAGTTGTACATATCGATGGCCATAGCCAACTTCGAGCCCATCTGAGCCTGGAACGCGGCATAGTCGGTAATGGCGCTGTTATCGAGCTTCACGCTCTGAATTACGCCCTCCGAGCCCTCGTTGACCGATACGGTGACGTTGTAGTACACCTCGGGGAATTCGGTGTCAATTACAATTTGGTCGCCATTGTTCTGGTAAATGGTGTACTGGTAGTAGCCCTCCCAGTCTAGCACGGCGTCAGCCTCGGTGCCGTTGACTGTAACCTTGTAGAGGAGCGACACGCCGTTGGGTTGGATGTAGATGGGTCGCTGGTTGTCGGCGTAGTTAAGGGTTTGCTCGCCCTGCTGGAGTGACACCTGGGTGGTGTACATCGAGAATTTCACCTTCGACGGGTCGCCGTTGACGGTCACGGTCACCTCATTGTCGGCCGAGATGGTGCCGGTCTCGATCACGAGGCGTCCCCAATCGGCGGTCAAGGGGATGGAGATCGACTTCTTGCCCGAGTTGGGCGACGAGTAGGTCATCGTTTGGATTACCTCGCCATCCTCGTTGTAGAGGGTGTACGACTTGGTGACGATACCGGCCTCGGCGTCGGGGGTGACGTAGATGTAGCGCATCGTGCACTGGTCGTCGAAGGTGACGACAGCCGTGTTGCCTTCGCCGAAATCCACGTCAAGCGTCTCCGAATAACTGGTGTTGTCGACTGAATAGTAGTACCAGGATTGTACGGTCACTTGCGAGGGGTCGTTCACCTCGACAGTGATTTGGAACGCGGCGGCGTTGAAGCCCAGCAAGCTCATCACCGTCGCCAAGATCATTGTGTAAAATTTTCTCATGTTGGTTTTTGTTTATGTAAGCTTAAGTGACGCGAAATTAGTAATTTTCGACCACATAAACAGAACCGTAGACCACAAAAAGCCACAAAATCGCACAAAACCGCCTCCCAAGCCCGCACCAAGTAGGACGTCGGGCCGCGTCAAGTAGGACGTCGGGCCGCGTCAAGTAGGATGTCGGGCCGCGCCGGCCCGACACGAAAAACCGTCCCGCCGACACGGCGGGACCTCCTACTTAGCTTAGGAAAGACGTCGGGCCGCGTCAAGTAGGATGTCGGGCCGCGTCAAGTAGGATGTCGGGCCGCGCCGGCCCGACACGGTGAGCGTGTCGACCCAGGGTGGGGTCGACTTCCTTCCTCCTGCTTTTTGTGTCCTTTTATGTCTTTTTGTGGTCAAAAGGTATGTGGACGCAAGGAGGGCGCTCCCTGCCACAGGGGGCGCCCTCGCGAGCAAACGATTCTTAGGTTAGGACCCTTAAGATCGGTTTATGTTTCCTGTCGGGCCGGCACGGCCCGACGTCCTTCCTAAGCTAAGTAGGAGGTCCCGCCGTGTCGGCGGGACTTTTTTCCTGTCGGGTCGACACGACCCGACATCCTACTTAAAGTACGACCCGACGTCCTACTTAACAAGGTACTTGCGACCGGCTACGATGTAGATGCCGGCAGGCAGGCTGCGGAGAGCCTCGTCGCGAGTTACCTTGGAGCGTACCATGAAGCCTTGCAGGTTGTAGACGTTCACCAGCTCGCTGGCGACAGCGCCCTCTGCGGTGCGGTCGGCAATCACGTCCTCAACTCCGGTGGTGCCTTCGGGATAACCGTAGACGGTCATACCACCCACCTTGTTGCGGTAGAGAGCCGTGGTGGAGCCGTTGTCGCCCTCGGTCTTGATGGTGATCGTGTTCAACGTGGGGCCATCGTCGAAGAGGAAGGTGTTGTCGAGAGCATGTCCTTGGATGACATCGGGGTTAACGACGGTCAAGCAATCCTTCGACGACTTGATGTCCTCGCTGAGCTGATGGATAGCGTTGCCGTTGTTGTCGGCCACTCGACGACCGTTGCGGATAATCTCTACCTCTTCATTGGTGTCGTGGCTAAGAGCCGTAACATCGGTCACTCTTACCGTGCGCGGAGCCTGAGCCTCAAAGTGGAAGCGGAGGGCAAAGACACGGTAGTTTTTGTCGAAGGTCACCTTAAACTCGTTGTAGGTGTTGGAGAGGTTCACCCAATGGGAGTCGTTGTAGTTGTTGAAGGTCAACTGCAGGTCGGCTGCGATCCAGTGCACCTTGGAGTGGTCGTTGTCATAAGCATTCCAAGCCTCCTGGTTCTTCTTGTACTGGGGATAAACGTCGTTGTAGAAGTAATAATCGTCACCCCAGTAGTAAGTGTTGCCAAGGTCGTCAACTGAAGCGTCGTAAGGCCAGCCGTAGGTCATGCGTGCCTCTACCTCTTCATTGTCGTCAATGCAGTGGAATTCCACTTGCTGCACCGACTCGTAGATGCGGGCGTTGCGGTCGACAATATGGATGTCGATGGGCTCCTTGGCCGTGAGGGTAGTGTTCTCGTCGATCTCCACTTGGGCTCTAAGCGTAGCCCAGCCTTGGTACAAGGGGATGAAGTAGTAGATACCCTTCTTCACCCACCACAGCTCCTTGTCGGCGGAAACGCCTTTAGGACGCTCGTCGGTGACGTAGCCACCCCAGGTGTTGTCGAAGGTGATCTTGGATGAGTACTCGGGCATCTCGATACCGTACTGGTCAACCACCTTGGCGGTTACGCGGGCGATCTCGGTGCGCTGGGGCTCGCCGCGCTCGTTGAGCTCGTCACCCGAGGCGGTGAGCACGTGGTTGTTGGGGTTGTAGTTCGACAGGTCGTTCTCGTCGAATACCGACTCATTGGTAAACTTGTCGTAAACCGTGTCGTCGTTCATAATTACCGAGTAGCCGTCCTTCTCGTCAACCACGGTCATGAGCACGCGGGCCGACGACTCAAGGATGATCTCGTAGGGCTTGGAGGGTTTTACTTGCGAGCCGTAGAGCTTGAACTGGTAAACCTCGCAACCGTACTTGTCAGTAATCAGTTTATTGATTACGATCTTCACGTATTTCACGGCCTTGGCGGCGGTCTCGCCCGCTACCACGAAGCGGTCGGTGGTTTGGCCGGTGGTGTTGCCGGTTACCGAGCCAATCTTGGTGTAAGCGGCATCGGTGTCGGTGGTCGACGATACGTATACGTCGTAATCAGCGGGACCCGAGTTGCCCCAGAGAGCTACGACAGCCTCTAGGTCGATCTGCTGGTTGAGAGCGAATACCGTCGTGTGGGTGTCGGAAGTAGCGGTTTCACCCGAGGAGAGGGGAAGTACCAAGCTGCGAACGGGAGTGTACCACAGTATCTCGCAAGGATCATCGTAGTAGTCGGGTACCGATTGTACTTGGTCATCCGGCCAGTTCCAACTAGTCCATTCGTCATCCGACTTAGGCAGCATAGGCGTGTAGGCCTGCTTGATAAGGTTGGTTGCCGATTCCTCATCCGAGGTCTTGATATATGTAGCCTCCTTGGCTTCACCCTTTTGGTTGGTGATGGTGACGTAGAAATCGCGGTCGCAGTAGTCCTCACGCTTGGCCACGGGGATGGTGATCGAGCCGGTTGCGGTAGCCTCGCCTACGGTAGCAGTAGCGGTGATCTCATACTGACCAGCGGAGTCACCGGGGGTGAAGGTGTAGTTGTAAACAAGCTCGCCACTGTCATCGTAAACGGGATCGGAGGTCTCAATGGCGGTCAAGGTGCCACCGAAGGAGTTGAAGGTGAACGTCGGGGTGGCGTTAACCAGCTGCAATCCGTATTGGTCGTAAATCTTCACGCCCACGGTCGAGGTCTCCTTCTTAGTGGCGGTCTCACTGGTGAACAGGCCCTCGAAGCGACCTACCAAGGTAGCGTCATTGCGCAGGGTGGGCAGCGTGTAGCTGTTGGTCAGCACAACCGAGGTGGCCTTGGGAGTGTAGTCGAACTTGGAGCCATAGAGCTTGATCCAAGCCAATACCGAACCAACGCCAGTGCTGACAGCGCCATTGGAAACAATCTGGATGTAGCGCACGCCGGTCATGTTGTTGCCAGCGAAGCGGTCGATTGCTGCACCCTCTGCGTCGTGGGTAGCTGAGCCAAGCGAGGTGTAGGTCTTGCCGTCGGGCGAAATGAACACTTCATAATCAGCCGAAATAAAGTTATCCCAATCCACGAGGATCATGTCGAGGTCGAGGGGCACGAGGGTTTGGAGGATGAGTGTGTTGTTTTCCTCTTTGTCATTGAGCACTACATATCCATCGCCCTTATCCTGGTTGGCCAAGGTGTACTGGTTGGCACCCTCGGCGGTGTTGATAAGGAGCTCAAGCAACGACTTTCCGGTGTTGGCCGAGCGGGTGGACAGAGTAGCGGGAGTTACCGACTTGAAGTAGCTCTGCTGGGTCTCGCTGTCGGTGGTCAGGTAGTCGTTCTTGTCGGCCACGTAGACGGTGCAGGTTTCCTCAGCGTCGCCGCTGGTTACGTATACTGAGTAGTCGCCCTTGGTCAAGGTTTGAACGGGATCGGTAGGAGCAGCGAAGGTGAGAGTCCAGGGAGCCGTGTTGTCATTCGCGTCACGGGTAGGCTGCGAGAACCATGCTGTAGAGTTGCCGGAAACCTCGATAGAGGGCTGCGGGTTCATCAGGTTGCCATACTGGTCGAGTACCGATACGGTGAACGTCGGGGTAACGCCCTCTTCGTCAACAAATATCTTGTTGTTGACAGCCTCAACCTTGATGTCGCGAGCATAGGGGGTGTAAGCGCGCTTGCCGAACGCCTTGATAGCGTAAATCTTTTGGCCCCACTCGGTGGCGTCGCCGTTAGTTACGACACGCAAGTAGCGGATATTCTGCAGAGCCTCGCCGTAGAATACATCGGTGATAGCGACCACCTGGGGATCCTCGTGCTCAATGGTGCCAACTTTGGTCCAAGTGGAGTTGTCGGCCGAGCTGTAAAGTGTATAGGAAGAGGGAATCTCGCGAGCCCAACGCAGGCCAAGCAGATAGATGTTGGTTGCGCCGGCATATTTCCAAGTCAAGGTGGTCTTGGCGTTAGCGCCGTCGTCACCAAGAGCTACCCATTGGTTACCCTCGTTGCTGTCGAGGTTGGGGCCATTGGTAGTGTCGTCGATAACCAAACGGGTAATCATGTCGGCGCTACTATAAATAGTATAACCGGTTCCTGCATAGGTGTTGCTCATCGATGAGTACCAGTAGGTGCCGATATAGTCGCTGGCCTGGTATACATACAGTTTGGCTGTGCCTTTGACGTTGCCGTAAGCGAAGGTGACGGTCATTACGCCACTGCCATCTGCCGAGATTTCACCACCAGGGGTGATTGCGCCCTCAGCTCCCGAAACCGAGCGACGCATCTCCTCGCTGTCGAGATAAGCGGGATCGATCTCATTGCCGTCAGCGTCGAGGTAGGTCACGGTAGCCTGAGCCTTCTCCGATGCGAGCATATAAGGCTTGTCGAGGTCGACTTTCACCTTGGCAACCACGGGAGCCGCTACATGGAGGGTGTAGGTGGTGGAGAATTTGCGCTTGGGCAGCGAGATGGCGGTGAAGGTGACGTCGCCTGTGTAGGAGGCGTTGGCGCTGAAGGTCATCGCGTCGGCGTCATAAGCACCTGCCTCCTCAGGGGTGAATGTGAACACCACGCCATAAACGTCCTCGGGGAGGACAGCGCCCGTGCGGTTGGACACGCGGCCGCGGATCGAGACGGTCTGACCGGGATACATCGAGTCGTTAATCGCGTCGGTCAAAATCTGGATACCCGTCGCGTTCACGTCCTTGTAACCAGTGACGATCCAGTCATAAATGTGCATGTTATAGCCTTCAAAGTTAACACCTTCCGAAAGGATAAGCACATAGCGGGCAGTCAGCTCGGTTTCGGGAATAAGTCCAGTGTAATTGTCGGCACTGTAGGGCGATACAGGCGATACCGAGCCGTTGGTGATCTCGCGGAACTGGTCGGGAATGGTTTCCGAAGTCCAGTAGGGGTCGAGGTCGTTGGGCAGTGCGTTTGCGCCATAGATGCGATACTGCGAGGGGCAAGCGGTCTCCCAGGAGATACCGATGCTCGAGATGGTGTAGTAATCCTCAAGGTCGACGATTACCCAGCCGTCAGTGCGGGAGGTTGCTCCAAACTCGAAGGCATTATAGGTATTCTTCTTCACATTTTCGGTAGCCGTACGAGAATCAACCACCTCAAAACCAGCCTCGCCATCAATTGTAGCAGGCTTGGTGTAGATGAGATACTTGCCCTCAGCGAGATCCATGCCCGAGAGGGAGCCTGTATCCTTAAGGTCAGCCCAGTCGAGAGCCTGGACGGTAACGTCGATGGTGCCAGCGGTGTAGCCATCGTGCGAAACGGTGAGGGTGAAGGAGGTGACGCTCGCGGGTGCGTTAACAACAACGGTGCAGTCGCCGTAAACCTGGCTGACGGTTACGTTAGCGTCGGAGCAGGTGACGGTCAAGCCCTCGTTGGAGTCGAGTTCAACGGAATTGCCCGATTGGTCGGCCAGAGCGATCTGGTAGCACTGGTTGATGGTGGCGGGGATGGTGGTCGCGCCGGTAATCACGAGCTGGGTAGCGGTGACAGCCTCAACGGTAACAGTGCAAGTGGCAGTCTTGCCCTCATAGGTAGCGGTAATAGTATAGGTACCAGCAGCGGTGGGGGTAAACTCCGACCCATCAATTGTACCCGTATTAGTCCCGTCGCTCCAAGTATAGGTAGCCTCAACAGCACCCAGGTCAACATTTTCAGCGTTAAAGCCGTTGGTCGACAATGTAACCGAGCCACCCAGCACGATCGACTCAGCCGAAGGAGTAACCACGATGCTGGCCACAGTCTGGTCGACTTGCACCTCGGTGCCCTCAATAATCCAATCGTAGAAGTGCATGGGATATTCGGGAAAAGCCGCGCCTTCGCACATGATCATCACGTAGCGAGCGTTTACCGTATTTGCGGGGCTAACTTCATCATACACCACATCCTCAGCATTGGCTGCGATCACCGTAGGAGTATAGGAACCATTGGTGATTTCTTGGAAATTGGAAGGCAAAGTGCTGGGGGTCCAAGTGGGATCAAGCGTTGCAGGAACTGTCAAAGCACCATAGATGCGCATAGACGAGGGATGTGCGGCTTGCCACTGCATACCCATATCACCAATTTGGTAAGTTTTCTCCAAATCCACCATTACCCAGCAGTTGTCCCCATCCCATTTTCCAACTTCCCAGTTGCCGGCGTTGGTGGTCTCAGCGATAGTCAAGGAACCATCTACGGGCTGAGTGTAGTACATAGGCTTCCCCTGAGCGATGTCATTCCATATCTTAGTCACTGTGATACCAAGAGAAGCAGAGGTGACGTTTGTGGCCGAGGCTGTAAGGGTGTACGAGCCTGTCTTGTTGCCTGTAACAGCAAAAACGCCAGCCTCGATGGCGCCAAGGGTCAAACCGTTGGTGGCGCCGGTATAGCTTACGGTAACATCCGAGGGAACCGTGGCATCCTGGCCATAACCGTTGAAAGCGGTGATGGTGTAATTCACGGTGTTGCCCTTCTGGAAAGCCGAGGCTCCGCTAATCAACAGCTGAACGGCATCGAGAGCAGAGTTCTCAGCAGTTGCGCGAATCTCAAACAATGATGTGTTGTATTCAGTTGCATACTCGGTAGGATAGTATACAATGTAACGACAACTTGTAGCGTTGTCTAATACCAATACCTTCACGGGATTAGCCCTGGTAGCACCAGTGACGGTAGCCGTTTTGGTGTGGGTTGTGGTAAAGTTCTCAGGCAGAGAAGCCGTGTTGGCGGTTGCATCTGTCGTCATTGTTAGTTCGTCAAGCAGATACACATCGAAAGAGGAAGCGCATGCGCCCTCCTGATCGAATTGTATCGCTTTAATCGATTTGGATTCCCCCAAATCAACGACTACCCAGTCGGGCTTGGAATCATCAGCGGCTATCCAGCGAGTACCGGTATTCCCATCAACAAGCAGATTGGCCGCCGATTGGTTGGATGCCGCATAAGCCGTCGCCCCTGAAACCACGTTGGTGGCGACTGTCCAGTCTATAGTTGCGGCGTGTGTTAAGGCGCAACTCAGGAAAGCCCCCAACAATAGGGTAAAAAGCTTTTTCATAATTAAGTTAATAAGTAAGTTAGTAGGTGGGTTATTTTGGTTATTTTAATAAAAATCGCGTTCAAGGTGTAAGTGTTACCTGTATTGCACTGCGGTTCTTTTGGTTATGAGGAGTGAGAGAGGGGTTTTCTCACGCGGATTTTAATCGATTTAATTTTCGATTATAATCTATCGAGAATAAATCGAAAAAATCCGCGTGAGAGAAATAATTTATCGTACGGCTACCTTGCGGCTACCGGCGATGTAGAGCCCGGCGGGGAGGCCGGCGGTGGCGCGGTTGGCCGCAACCTGCTGGCGCACGAGGCGGCCGTCGATGGTGTACACGTCAACCAGCGCGTCGGGGTCGTAGGCGTTATCAGCCGCGATGGAGCCAACGCCGTTGGTGGTGTCGAGCTTCACGGTGGCGATATGGATATTCGAGGGAGCGTAGGGGTTGGTGTCCTTCACGCGGATGGTCTGCTTGCCAGCCTTGAGGTTGACCAGAAACTCTTTCTCGATATAGGTCGTGTAGTCGTTGGGCAGAGAGAACTGCACGGCGTCGCACAGCTTTTCGCCCTCCTCGCCATCGACGGTTGCCGAGTAAACGGCCAAGGTGGGGTCGAAGCGGGTAGGCTCGCCCTCGCCAGTCACCTTCAACGTCAAGCAGTACTCGCCGTCATAAGGCACATCAAAATTGTAATCGACATAGGCGCTCGAGATGAACGAGGAGATTTCAACCGGCTTGGGAGCGTCGGTGAGGTTGGTTTGGTCCATCAGTATACTGTTGCAATTGATAAACTCGCAAGCCGAAATCTCTTGGGAGATGGGCTGGTAAACCGATGCGTCGAAGTTGGGCAGGTAGACGTAGGTCCACCCCTGTTGCGACAACTCACGATCGCCATTGCCCGTGGCAGGCTTGATCAAGCCATAGTTGGGCTTATCCGACTCTTCGGTTGCACCCACCGCCTTGAACCAAGCATAACCCTTGATCCACTCGGTCTTCTCGAGCCACTGCACGCTCTCGATCATCGACGACATCTGCTGGGTGGGCGACACGTAGCCGCTCTCGCCCGGCCAGTAGCAAAATTCGGTGACCCACACGGGCTTGCCGTACTTCTCGTGGAACGTTCCAGCGAGGGTCTGCATCACGCCGAGGCCGCCATAGTTGTGCACGGCAGTGTAATCGAAAGCGTCCAAACCAACGAGGGCGACAAACTCGTCCATCCACTTCGTGGGGTCGGTGTAAGGGGCGTTGGGCGAGTAGTTCAACGCGGGAGCTATCAGCTCCAGGCCAAGCTCGTCGGCCAGGGCCTTAACCTCGGTCCAGTAGCCGGCGGCCACTGCGGGGGTCATGTTGGCCTGCGCGGTAAAGTTGGGCTCGTTGAAGCCAAGGAGATACTTCACCTCGGGGTGATTCTGGCAGTACGCGCGGATATTGTCGGCGTTGTAGCTGGAGCCGCTCCAGCACATCGGCACGAACGTCATGTCGCCTTCCCAGTTGATCACCTGGCTTTGGTAGCCCTTGGAGGGGGTGTTGCCCCAGTTGTAGTACCAGCTCACGCCCGGCTCGAGGATGTTGAGCTGGGAGGCCAGCTGGAAGCTGTTCTCGCTCACCCCTCGCTTGGCGCTCTTGGCCTCGGCGCTCATGACGGCGACAGCCAAGGCTAGGAGAAATATAATACTCTTTTTCATTTTATTTAGGTTGATTATTTTCGATGCTTTCGTTACTCTCGATACTCCCGGAAATCCCGGAATTCCCGAGATTTTTATTTCACTTTGAACGCTACCGGCTCTCCGCTGGCGGCATCAGGCGCCACCCACAGCTGGAAGTCGCCCGGCTCAACGATAAGCTCGCCTTTGAGGTTGTGGAACGCGAGGTCGTCGCCCTTGAGGGTGAATTTCACGTCCTTGCTCTCGCCGGGGGCAAGCTCGATCTTCTCGAAGCCCTTAAGCTCGCGCAGGGGGCGCACAAGCGAGCCTATCATGTCGCGCACGTAAAGCTGCGGAACCTCCTTGCCTGCCACCTTGCCGGTGTTGGTGACGCGGCATGTCACCTCGATCTCGCCGTCCTTTCCAATCTCGGTGGCCGAGAGCGAGGGAGTGCCGTAGTCGAATGTCGTGTAGCTCAAGCCGTAGCCGAACGGATAAAGCGGACCGGCCCCGGCGTCGAGGTAGAACGAGGTGCAGCCTGTGGAGGTCTGGCCAGCCTCAAGGGGTATGTCGTCGATCAACACGATGCCCGACGCGGGGCGACCCGTGTTCTTGTGAGCGTAATAAAGGGGCATCTGGCCTACCGTCTTGGGCAGGCACACGGGAAGGTGTCCCGAGAAGTTCTTGTCGCCCGAAAGCACGTCGGCTACGGCCGGACCGGCCATGGTGCCAAGGTGGAACGCGTAAACCACAGCGTTGGAGTTGTCAACGTCCTGTGCGATGGTCATGGGGCGACCGGTCATAATCACGGTCACGACAGGCTTGCCGGTCTCTTTAAGAGCGGCGAGCAGTTGGCTCTGGGCGCCGGGCAGGGAGATGTCGGTGCGGCAGTGGGCCTCGCCCGAGAGCACGGCCTCCTCGCCACCCACATATACAATCACGTCGGCCTGCTTGGCGGCGGCGAGAGCCTCGTCGAAGCCCTTGGTGTCGCGCTGGCGCGAGAAGTTAAGGCCGGGAGCATAGATAATGTTATCCTTGCCGTAACGGTCCTGCATGGCCGTGAGGGCGGTCACCGAGTGGGTTTTGTCGAGGTCGAAGCACCATGTGCCGTTCTGGTCGTGCTGAGCGTTGGCCATCGGGCCTATCAGCGCGATTTTCCTGCCAGGAGCAAGGGGAAGCACGCCGTCGTTCTTCAGCAGCACCATCGACTCCACAGCGGCGTCGCGGGCGGCTTGCAGGTTCTCGGGGGTGTAGAAGCGGTTGGCAGTGGCCATGTCAACATAAGGGTTCTCGAAGAGGCCCAGGCGGCACTTGAGTCGAAGCACGTTGGCCACCATCTCGTCGATGACACTCATGGGCACCTTGCCCTCCTGCACCAATTCGATCAGCGGCTTGTTGTAGGCGCCGTTCTCCATATCCATATCCACGCCGGCCATGGCTCCCTGGTAAGCGGCTTCCTTAATATCTTGTGAGAATCCGTGGGGGATCATCTGCTGGATCGAGCCCCAGTCGCTCACGACCAGGCCGTCGAAGCCCCACTCGCCGCGCAGCACGTCGCGCAGTAACCAGCTGTTGCCCGACGAGGGCACGCCGCAAATGTCGTTGAACGAGCACATGAACGTGGCGGCTCCCGCATCGCTACATGCCTTGAACGGGGGCAGATAGACGTCGCGCAGCTGCACCTCGGGAATCCACGTGGTGTTGTAGTCCAAACCACCCTCGGCGGCTCCGTAGCCGGCAAAGTGTTTCACGCATGCGGCCATCGTGTTGGGCTTCGACAGGTCGTCGCCCTGATAACCCTTGACCATCGCCACGCCCATCAGGCCCGACAGGTAGGGATCCTCACCGGCGCTCTCGGCGATACGGCCCCAACGGGCGTCGCGCGACACGTCAACCATCGGCGAGAAGGTCCAGCGCACGCCGGTGGACGATGCCTCGTCGGCTGCCACGCGGGCTCCCTGCTCCACCAGGTCGAGGTTCCAAGTGGCGGCTTGTCCCAGGGGGATGGGGAAGATGGTTTTGAAGCCGTGGATCACGTCGCGGGCGAACACCAAGGGTATGCCCAAGCGTGTCTCCTCCACTGCAATTTTCTGCAATGCGTTCACTGTTTCCGGGTCGACCTCGTTGAGGAGGGAGCCTACTGCCCCACCCCGCACGTCGGCCACCATATAGTCGGCCAGACCCACGCCGGAGCGCTGCACCAATTGGCCGCATTTCTCCTCCAAGGTCATCTTGGAGAGGAGGTCGGCCACCTTTGCGTCGATCTGCTCGGGGGTCATGGCGCCCTGGGCACCGATTGCGGCGCCTAAGGCCAATGTCATTACTAAGATTTTCTTCATTTTATTTAGGTTGAATTAAGTTTTCAATTCTCAGGAGAATCCTTCCCTCCTTTAATCCTTTATTCCTTTATTCCTTTAATCCTTTAGTCCTTTAATCCTTTAATCCTTTAAAGGAGGAAAGGAGGAAAGAAATTAAGGCCTCAACTAACAACTAACAACTAACAACTAACAACTAACAACTAACAACTAACAACTAACAACTACTTACTTGCCTGATCCTGCGACCGTTGATAAACTCTCACATAGTCGACCAGCATCTCAGCCTTGCCGTCGGGGAGCGCGGTAATATCCTTAGGATCAAGGATCCCGGGGAAACACCCGCCCACGGCGAGGTTCAACAGCAGGAAGTTGGGTTTATGGTAATAGTAGCCGGGGGCTGCCGGATCCTCACGCTCGGTGATATCCATCGACAGGTAAGGCTCGGTGGCGTCGTCGACAAACATCTCGATGCTTTCGGGGGTCCACACGGCGTAGAATGTGTGGTACTCGCCATCCTGGAGCGACACGGGATTCACGCGGTCGCCCACGCTCTGGGCGTGGCGGTCGGCTGTGGGGCCCCAGTGGAGTGCGCCGTTGAACAGGCGGTCCTGTTGGCCGGCGGCGATGCCGTTGGCGTGACCCATCTCAAGGATGTCGGTCTCGCCGCATTTGGGCCAACCGCTCTCGCCCAAGTCGTTGCCCATCATCCAGAACGCGGGCCACAGACCGTTGGCCGTTTGGGGAATCATGATTCGGGCCTCGATGACGCCATAGGTGAACGTCATCTTGTTCCATGTGTTGAGGCGAGCCGAAGTGAAGTGTTTGTCCTCGTAGTCCTGTTGGCGGGCGGTGATCACGAGGTTGCCATCGCGGAGGGATACGTTGTCGGGTGAATCGATGTAATACTGCAACTCCTCGTTGCCGCAACCGGTGCCGTTGATCTCGACGTTCCACGCCGAGCGGTCAAGCTCCGGGCCGTCAAACTCGTCAGCCCAAGCCAATCGGTAGCCGAAGAGGTGATAGCTGTCCGCTGCCGCCGCCGTTAGGGTCGCGGCGGCAACGAAGGCTGTCAAGGTTGTCTTTAATAGATTCATCGTTAGGTAAATAGCTTGATTTTGGTTAAGAGGGAAGTGTTGAATTAAGACTTTTAAATCGCTTAGAATATATAGTGTACCTAGTAGAGGCAGGGGAATGGGGTGGGGCTGGGAGGTCGTGCATTCGAGCAGTCGTGTATTCGTGTATTCGATTTCACGACATCTCGCGACCCTTAAATCACTATCTTCTTTACCACGCTTCCGGCCTTCACGATATAGATGCCCGAGGGGAGCTGGGCGTCGATCGAAGCGCCAGTGCCGGTGGCCACGCGACGGCCCGAGAGATCGTAAACCTCGGCCGACACGCTTTCGCTGAAGCAGATGCGTCCGTTCTGGACAGTGATGCCGAGTTTCAGCCCGTCGGCATCGATATTTCTTACTGATGAGAGTTCGTCGCCGGGATCGTTGAACGAGGTGTGCTCGTCGCTGTCGCCCTTCTGATAAATCTTCACGTAGTTGATGTACATGGAGGCCTGGTTGTCATTGTCGCCGTTGAGGGCGGTAATGTTGTTGGCGTCCCAGATGCCGGTGAAGTCGCCACCGACTGCGAGGTTAAACAAGATGAAGTTGTCCTTGTGGAAGTAGTTGCCGGGCGACCACTCATTGTCGGGCTCATCCTGCGGGATGGTCATCTTGTAGTAGGGGTAATTGTTGGGATATTTGTCCTTGTCGACGTACATCGAGATGGCGTCGGCGTCCCAGATGCAGGTGAACAGGTGGTACTCGCCGTCCTGTAGGGAATAGCTCACCGTGGTGGATTTGGCGTAGCTCGCTGCCGGCCAGCCTTGACCCCAGTGGCACGCGCCGTTGAAGAAGCGATCTTGGGTGCCTCCCGAGATACCGCTGGAATTGCCCATCTCCACGATGTCGGTCTCGCCACACTTGGGCCAGCCCACTTGGTCGTAGTCGTTGCCCATCATCCAGAACGCGGGCCACAAGCCGTTGGCCGTAGAGGGAATCTTGATGGCGGCCTCGATCTTGCCGTGGGTGAAGGCGATGAGGTTCTTGGAGTTGACGCGACCCGAGGTGAAATGCTTGCCTTTGTAGTCCTCGCGGATGGCCGTGAGGATCAGGCAGTGGTTGCCCTCGCCGTCGTCACCAAGGTCGACGTTGTCGGGGAAATTGGTGTAGTATTGAAGCTCGTTGTTGCCGCCACCGCTGCCGTTCACCTCGATATTCCAGCGATTGGAGTTCAATTCGTCGGCGTCGAAAAGGTCTTGCCACACGAGGTAGTAGCCATCGGTTTCGCCGGAGCCTACTTGCGGGTCAACGCCAGCGGCCATGGCTGTTGAGGTTGCGAGAGCGAGGATGGATAGGGTAATGAGCTTCATATAAGGTTAATTTTGTCGATTTTTTCGATATTTCCGATTTTTTCGATATTTCCGGGATTTCCGGGATTCCCGGGATTCCCGATACTCCCGATATTCCCGGGATTTTTGATTAAAAATTTAATAAACAATGTCGGGGCTTCGGCTTGGGGCCGAAGCCCCGCATTGTCATTGGAACCTAAATAAAACTAAATCTTTTGTAACGGATTCAGCTATGGTTGTTAATGGTTAATGCGTTAGTGGTTAGTGGTTAGTGGTTAGTGGTTAATGGTTAATGGTTAATGCCAGCCATTACCACTGCATTTAGGCTAAATGCTAAATGCTAACACTAAATGCTAACACTAAATGCTAAACGCTAAACGCTAATTAGCGGATGATCTTCTTCACCTGCGAGCCAGCCTTAACGATGTACATGCCGTTGGCCTGGTCGAGGGTAAGCATATCAGAAGCGGCGCTCTGCACGAGCTGGCCAGCCAGGTTGTAAACCTCGATGCTCTGGGCACCAGCGGCGATCACTTGGTTGCCGATTACCGAGATCTCGTTGTCCTTGTCGGCTACGAGCGAGCCAACGCCAGCGTTAACGGGGCTGTAGCAGTATACACCGTCCAAGCAGAGGTTCTTGCCCTCGATGGCACCGGTGAGGATAGCCAGCACGTTACCTTTCCAAGCGGTGCTGCTGGGGACCTCGAAAGCAGGCCACAATTTCTTCAGGTTGTTGAGGGTGATGTCAACACCTACCCACTCCTCGTCGTCCGAGCCGTAGCCGGCGAGCACAGGCTGGCCGTCGAATGCCGAGCCGAGAGAAAGTTTGGCAGGAGCGTCTACGCCATCCTCAGCAAAGATGTTGAGAGCGGCCGAGGTGAGAGTGGTGGAGCGGAAAGCCACGTGGAAGTGGGTGTCGCCGCTCATGTGCGAGAAGTCGTAGTTGCCTTCAGCGTCAAGAGCGATACCGCCACCCGACCATCCGGAGGAAACAGCTGCTGCGTTGGTAACAACGCCGATGTAACCGGGCTCGTCCGAGAAGTCAACGTCGGGATAACCGTTGTTGTCCCATGCGTTCCAAGCGGCCTCGTTCCACCACCAGAAGTGGGAGGTTACGTCGTTCACGCGGTAGTCGTTTACCGTGTAACCCTTGGCCTGTGCCTGGGTGAGGGTGTAGTTGTTGGTGATGAAGCAGTCGAATACGTAGCTCGACTCGGCGTCAAGACCTACGAGGACGGCGTCGATACCGGGATCCTCAACGGTGTACTGTGCGCTGGCGCTCATGGCTGCTGCAAGGAAAAGGGCAGCGAAAGTAAAATTCTTCATAATTGGTTTTTTTTGATAGGTAAGAAATTTGGTTATTTAGGTTACTGTTTTTTTGAGTTTTCGATTTTTCGATTTTTTCGAGATTCTCGGGATTTCCGGAATTCTCGGGATTCTCGGGATTTCCGAGATTTCCGGGATTCTCGGGATTTCCGATATATCTTATCCTGTCGCTTTCATCATCTTGGCCATTCTCCCTTCATCCTTTATCCTTAATCCTTTTGCCTTTTGACTTTTGACTTTTGCCTTGCGAGCCTTCGGCTCGCGGCCCCCCTTTAGGGGGCCGGGGAGCGTTTCTCCCCGGCGCCTTAAAGTTTCCGGTATTGTTAAGGATTTGAGGATAGATAGGAATTAAATAGGATAGAAATGAATAGTGTGAGACTTAGAATATGAAATAGTACAGGAATCTTAATCCGTGATTAATAGCCGGGGTTCTGGTCCATCGGGTTGAGGTTGATCTCCTCGGCCGGGATGGGGAACAGCTCGTTCTTGCCTTCGATAAAGTTGGCCATCTCGGCGCGAGCCTCGGCGCTTTCGTTCTTGCCGTAGGAGCCGTTGTCCTTGTCAAGCACTTGCTTGGCGATGCCCCAGCGCACAAGGTCGAAGAAGCGGTGGCCCTCCATGGCCATCTCCACGCGGCGCTCGTGGCGGAGTGCCTGGCGAAGGCTCTCGGTGTTGTCGCTATAACCGCGATAGTTGGGGAACGCGGGCAGGATGCTGGCATCGCCTTGGCGAGCGCGGTTGCGCACGGTCTCCAGGGCCCACTTGGCGGCGTTCAGGTCCTTGCCGGATTCGAGGGCTGCCTCGCCGTAGAGCAGGATCACGTCGGATGCGCGCACCAGCGGGTAGTTCTTGGGCGAACGCGAGTCGTGGGCGATCGAGGGGAACGTGCCACCTTCGCTGTAGCAGCACTTATTATTATAATAAGGTGAGCCAAGATAGTTGACTTCAGCCTCGTCGCGCTCCTCGGCCGAGGGTACGCCGATGGTGGCCTCGCGGCGGGGGTCGCCAGCCTCAAACTCGTCGTACAGGTCCTGCGTCGGGTGGTTCCAGCCCCAGCCGCGGGATGAGCCGCTAAGCGAGTTCAAGCGGGGACGCATCAACACGGTCGAGAAGGTGCCACGGGTAAAGCCGTTGCCCTCACCGTAGTCGCTCGTGGGATCCTCCATGTACTGGATCTCGAAAACGCTCTCGGGACCGTTCTCGCCGGCCAAGGTGAAATTGTCGTAGAACACGGGGCACAGCGAGTATTCACCCTTGGTGTACTCCTCGTCGATCCACTTCTTGCCCCAGGTGTAGGCGTTGTCGTAGTCCTTCATATAAAGGTATACCTTGCACAGCATGGCCAGAGCGGCACCGCGGGTGGCGCGGCCAAGGTCCTCCGAGGGATATTTGCTCTTCTCCCACAAGAGGCTTTCGGCCTGCTTGAGGTCCTCGATAATCTTGGCGTAGCACTCCTCGACGGTGGCGCGGGGCTGCTGCCATTTATCGCTCGAGTCGATCACGAAGTCAACTAGGGGAACGCCGCCGAACACCTTCACCAGCTGGAAGTAGTAGAAAGCGCGCAGGAAGTATACCTCGCCAAGGGCGCAGTCGCGACGTGCCTCGGTCATGTTGTCGTCGGTGGGTGCCTCCGGAAGCTCCTGAAGAGCCAGGTTGCAGCGGGCGATACCCATATATTTGGCGCGGTAGTAGTCGAGGCAGATGCCGTTGTTGGCGTTGGTCTTGAAGTTGTCCATGTCGTAGGCCTCGGCGCCGTCGGCCACGTTCTGGCCTCCCTTGAGGGCGTCGTCCGAGGGTATATCGCCGAAGAACCACTCCGAGAAATAAGTGTTGTTGAACTCATACTGCAACGGGCTGTAGCAACCGTTTACCACTTGCAGGGCGGCAGCTCCCGAGGTGAAATAATCCTCGAGCTTGGTCGAACCGGGCGACTCCTCGCCGAGCCAGTCATTGCAGGAGGTGGTGGTGAGCCCCATGGCGGCTACCGCCAACGCTATAAGCGATTTTGTGAATATGTTGTTCATGACTGTTGTTCTGTTGTTTGATTAGTAAACGATGTTCACTCCGAAGATGTAGGTGCGGCTCTGGGGATAGTTGCCGTAGTCTACGCCCGAGCTTACCTCGGGGTCGAAGCCCTTGTACTTGGTGCAGGTGAACAGGTTGGAGCCCTGGAAGTAGAAGCGGCAGTTCTGGAAGCCGGCCTTCGAGATCCATTTCTTGGGCAGCGTGTAGCCGATCTGCAGGTTCTTCAAGCGGAAGTAGGAACCGCTCTCCAAGAAGCGCGACGACACGTAGTAGTTCACGGTGTTCTTGGGGTTGGGGGCGGTGACGTCAACCTCGCCGTTGGCGTAGGCGTCCTGAACGTCGGTGCACCATGCGTAGGCCATCATCGGGCTGAGTACCGACTCCGAGCCGTTGCTCTCCAAGCGGTGACGCATCTGGTTGTAGATCTTGTTGCCGCCTACGCCCTGGAAGAAGAGCTGGAGGTCGACGTTCTTCCAGAAGGCTCCCAGGTTGATACCGTAGTTGAGCCAGGGGATGGAGGAGCCCAGGTCGACGCGGTCGTTGTCGTCGATGCGGCCGTCACCATTGACGTCGCGGTATTTGGCGTCGCCTGCGTGGTAAGGAATGTCCTCCGAGGTGTAACCGGTGAGGTAATCAAGCGCCTCTTGGTCGGTCTTGTAGATGCCGTCGTACTGATAACCCCAGAAGTAATAGAGTGAATGTCCCTGATCGACTACTTGAACATTGGAATAATTGGTATAAATCGGCGAACCGCCGTTGAGGGAGGTGAGCTTATTGTCGATGAAGGAGACGTTACCCGAGATGGAGTACTCGAAGTCGCGGGTCAAGGCATTGCGGTGCTCGAGGGAGATCTCGATACCTTTGTTGCGCACTTTGCCTACGTTGGCGGTGGCGGCGTAGCGGTTGCCGGTCTGGGCAGGGGCGGTTACCGACATGAGCATGTCGTTGGTATTGCGGATGAAGCCCTCTACCGATCCCGTCAAGCGGTTGTTGAACATTCCGAAGTCAACGCCCACGCTCCACTGCTCGGTGTTTTCCCAGTGACCACCGTTGTTGATCCAGGTGAGGACGGCCGCACCGTTGGCGAGCTGCTGGTCGGCGCCAAGCACGTAGTCGACGAATGTAGGACCGGTATTGAACATATTCAAGGTGAACGCGTCGTTGCCGATGTTGTCGTTACCTACCTTACCCCAGCCCACGCGAATCTTCAAGTCGTTGAGCCATTGGGCGTCGCGCATGAAGTTCTCCTGGGAGATTCGCCATGCCAGCGAGAAGGAGGGGAAGTAGCCCCACTTGTTCTCGGGGAACTTGGAGGAACCGTCGGCACGGAAGTTGAACGTGGCCAGATAACGGTTGTTGTAGGCGTAGTGCAAGCGGCCCAGCCAGCTCTGGCGACGTGAGCGGCTTACGCCGTCGCTCGGGGTGCCGTAGTCGTCGGTTACCTGCGACAGGTACCAGTTCTTCTCTACGGGGTTGAGGATCGTCGAGCCGGAGTTGCCGATCGAGTAGTAGTTGTACTCCTCAACGGTGAAACCTGCCATGGCCGTGAAGTCGTGCTTGCCGATGGTGCGGGCATAGGTGAGGATCTCGTCGACGTTCCAGTTGTAGGTGCGGGCCATCGAGGAGCTCAGGAAGTTTTTCTCGCGCTTATCGTAGGAGGAGATTTCGTAAGCCTCCGAGAAGCTCTTGTCGGTAGTGATCTTGTAGTCGAACGAGTAGCTCGAGCGCCAAGTCAAATAAGGTATCGGGGTGATGTCGGCGAACACGTTGCCTACCCAGCGCTCGTTGCGCACCTTCGGGTTGGAGTACTCAACCATCGAAAGGGGGTTGGTCACGTTCTTGAAGTTGGATGCGGCTGAGATCTGGTTGGAGAGGTCCTTGCCGCTCTTGTTCACCGAGCCTTCGGGATAGCGGGCCGGATCCCACGGCGCCATGGCGAAGGCGGCCGAGAGAATGTTGGCACCGGCGCTCTCGCTGTTGTCACCGCTCTCGTATGCGTTCTTGGCTACCGACGACATGAACGAGATGTTCTCGCCTACTTTCAACCAAGGGGTTGCTTTATAAGATGTGTTCAAGCGACCGGTGAAGCGAGAGTAATCGCTACCGATGATGGTGCCTTCCTGCTTGAACCAGCTGCCCGACATCGAGTAGGTGAACGCGTCGTTACCGCCGTCGATCGACAGGTGATAGTTCTGTATCAAGGCGTTGCGGAACACCTCGTCTTGCCAATCGGTGTCCTGCGAGGAGTAGTCGAAGCCGGTGGGGTTGTTGTCGGCGTCGTATACGGTGGGATAGTAAGCAGAAGAGCCAACGCCCATGTAGCGCGACAGCCAAGCGTTGAAGCCGTTCTCGGCGTAATATTCGCGGGCCTTGGCGGTGCCGTTGAATTTAAGGTAGGTCTCGGCGAAATCCTTGGCGTTCATCACGTCAAGTTTTTTCCAACGGGTTTGCACGCCCACGTAAGCGTCAAATGTGATTTGCGCGCGCTGGCGGGCCTGACCGCCCTTGGTGGTAACGATGATGACACCGTTGGCACCGCGGCTACCGTAAATTGCCGTTGCCGACGCGTCCTTCAGCACCTCCACGCTTTGGATATCGGAGGGCGACAGGAATGCGATGTCGTCGGTGATCACGCCGTCCACTACATATATAGGAGCGGAGTTGTTGATGGTGCCTACGCCACGGATGCGCACCTCGGCGCTAGCGCCGGGTCGTCCGCTAAGCGAGTTGACGGTCACGCCAGCTGCCTGTCCCTGCAACGCGTTGGCCAAACTGGGTGACGGGGTTTTCTGGAGCTTGTCGGCGGCCACCGTCGTTACCGATCCGGTAAGGTCGCTCTTTTTCATGGTGCCGTAACCGATGGCGACAACCTCGTTGAGCATCACCGAGGAGCTCGAGAGGACTACGTCGACCGTGCCCGATTCGGTGATCTTTCTCTCCTGCGCCTCACATCCCACATATGAATATATGAGAGTCTGGCCAGGCTTTACCGATATCTGGTAGTTACCGTCGATATCGGTGGCGGTGACATTGGCGCGCGCCTCCTTACATGTGATGGTCGCTCCGATCAGGGGCTCCCCATCCTCTTGGGAGGTCACCGTTCCAGTCACCTTTAGCTCTTGCGCGCTTAACGTCAACGCGAACAGCATAAGGATCAAGGTAAGAATCTGTTTGCTCATAAATCGTTTTAACACTGGTTTACTTAAAATGGATAAAGACTGTGATTCTGGTTAAGGTTGATGTGATTCTATCCGTTTCACACCGCAAAGGTACAGCACAAATTAGCCCTATTCCAAACGTTTTTGCTCATAAAAAACCCTACGTCCCCAATTTGTCACCCCTACAACGACTCTACAACATTTTTATACCACCTTGATTATCTGATATTTACAGAAAATATGTTTTAAAACATACTTTCAACCCCACCACATCAAATAATTTTTGTACCTTTGCATTAAAATATTTCAAAACAACCCGTGACGGGGATGCGATAATCAAAATTTTTTGAGACAAATTGAATAGTGTATGACTACCTTGAATCAACTCTTACGTAAACAGATTTTAACCTTAACAACTCTCATCTGCGCCTTTTTTATATATCAGGGCGGCGATGCCGCTCACCCTCTCGTGAGAAACTTCTCCCGGCACGACTACGGAGGGGGCACACAGAACTGGGCCGTCGCCCAGGATCATCTGGGACGTATGTACTTCGGAAACCAGCACGGCCTGCTCCGTTACGACTCCAAAAGCTGGCAATTGCTCCATTTAGGCAACTATTCCACCGTACGATCGGTGATGGTCGACTCCATCGCAAAACGTATCTACGTGGGCGGCTCGGAGGATTTCGGCTATTTCCACCACCACGAGGGCGACAGCAAGCCTTCTTACAAGTCTCTGCGCTCAACCCTTAACGATTCCACTTGCCATTTCAACGAGGTGTGGAACATCGCTCACGAGGGCGACGCCGTCGTGTTCCAATCCGACTTCCACATATTTAAATACGAGGACGGCCACACAACAATTATCCCCATCAACCAAAAAATCACCGCCTCAGCCCTGGTGGGACACGACTTCTATGTGGGCACTCAAGAAGGATCGCTGCTCAAGCTGCAAGGGCTGGCGCTCGTCCCCATGCCGGGATGCCAGGAGCTGGCCGGCAAGCGCATCGTCACTATCCTTCCCTTAGGAAACGACCTGCTAATTGCCACCCCATTTGACGGCCTTTACCGTTACTCCGACAACCGAGCCGTCCCCTACCCAACCGATATCGACCCGTTCCTCAAAGAGAATCAGATATTTAGCGCCACCACCAACGGCCGTGAGCTCGTCCTCGGCACCGTCAATTACGGCATCGCCATTCTCAATCTCGAAACTGGCAACACCGTCTACGTCAATATCGAAACAGGGCTCCAAAACAACACCGTCCTCAACTGCGCATTCGACGGTGAGGGAAACCTCTGGCTCGCCCTCGACAACGGCATCGACTTCATCGTGCGCGACTCCCCCATGGAAAACCTCTTCGGCGACTTCGTGCAATACGGCGCCGGATACGCCTCGCTCAAATATGGCAACCAGCTGTTCTTCGGCACCAACCAAGGCCTGTACCACGTTCCCTTCCCCCTCCCTTCCACCCCGGAATCACTCTCCCACAAGCCATCCCTTAAAGGCCAAGTCTGGGCAATCGACTCTATTGGTGGCACCCTGTTCGTGGCCAACGACAATGGCCTATACACTTTCAACGGTCCTGGATTCCAGGCTGTTGAGGGAGTACCAGGGTCGTTGTGGATACGAGGAGTCCCCGACCATCCCGACCTGGCAATCGTCTCCACATACGACAATTTTTACATGCTCCGCCGCGAGAATGGCCATTGGGTGTCCCGTGGCCGCATCAACGGTTACAACGACGCCGGTGGCCGATTTGTAATCGACGACGAGATGAATCTATGGATAAGTCATTGGCTCAAAGGTGTTTACCGCCTACACTTGAATATCGAGGGCAACCGTTTTGACAACGTGTCGCTCTACGACGAGGCCACGGGTCTTATCGCTCCAAAAACCACCACCGTCAACCTCATCAACAACGACATCGTTGTATCCTCCGAGGCCGGTTTCTACCGTTATGACGCTCGAAATGAGCAACTTATCGAACACGAGCACCTCAACCGCTTGCTCCCCGCCGGCAACTCCTCCCACCTCTACCAGCAACCCAATGGCGACCTTTGGAGCGTCTCGGAAGTGGAGATTCGAAAAGTGTGGCGCGACAACCGCGGCAATTATCAAATCGACTCGGTAAGGTACAAGCCTGTCTGTGAGAACATTATCCCCGGGTATGACAATTTCAATCTCATCGACGAGAATCAAGCTTTGATCTCCAACCAAAACGGCTTCTATGTGGTCAATCTCAATTACCAACCCTCGGAAAAAATGCATAAACAGCTGTTCATCAGTCGTATTACCGGGCCTCAGGACACCACTCTCTACTCTCCCACAATGCTCATCCCCCAGGGAGAACTCAAAATACCGTTCAACCTCAACTCCCTCAAATTCGAGTTTGTCTACCCCGAGTATCGCACTGAAAACGCTGTCTCCTACTCCTATCTTCTGGAAAATTACGACCACGACTGGAGCGCTTTCAGCCCCGCAAACACAAAGGAGTACACCAAGCTCCATGAAGGCCGTTACACCTTGAAAGTGAAGGCATTAAACCAATACACCGGGCTTACCGACGAATGCTCCTTCACTTTCACAATTACCCCACCGTTCTACCGCACATGGTGGGCCAAACTCATCTACACCCTGCTCATTATCCTCGCAGGAATCGCCATCTACCGTTGGATTCGCAACTCTTCCCGACGCGCCGCCACAGAAATGGAGCGCCGAAAAGAGGCAGAAATTGTCAACTTGCGCCGTATCAACCAGGAGGAAAGCCTGCGAAAGGACTACGAAATCGCCCATCTCAAAAGCCAGCAACTCGAGCACGACATCAAGCAGAAAAGCGAGGAGCTCTCCAACACCACCATGAACCTCTCCCGCAAGAATCAAGTGCTGCTCGACATCTCGGAACGCCTCTCCAAGATACAAGAATCAGCCAACCAGTCGCCGCAAATGCTTGGACGACACATCTCTAAGCTTCAACAGATTATACAAGAAAACATCTCTCACGACGACGATTGGCGCAATTTCACACGCCACTTTGACGTCGTATATGAGAACTTCCTGAAACGTCTCACCGAGCTTCATCCCAACCTCACCACGTCCGACCAACGCATCTGCGCCTACCTCAAAATGGGCCTCTCCTCCAAAGAGATAGCCCCGCTGATCAACATCTCTTACCGCTCGGTGGAGATGACCCGCTACCGCCTGCGCAAGAAAATGGGACTCGCCCGCGAAATTTCCCTCACCGATTACCTCGACCACCTCACCGACGCCCAGCCCCCTAAGCCCCAATAGACCCATTTTGGGAGCCCAAGCCCAGCCGCGTCCCCCGTCGGCCTCCCGTCCCTTGGCGGTCGCGTGCCCCGCGGGTCACCGCGGTGTCCCCTCCCCCCCCAAAAAATCCCCCATTACCCTTGGCGTTTTAAACATTTCCGCGTAACTTCGCAGAAAATTTACGTAACCCTCATGGAAATCCACCCAAAAGACCCCTACATACTGCTCAGCTGGGTTAACACCCAGCTGCGCGACTACTACTCATCCCTTTCCGAGCTATGCGAAGATAAAGGCATGAGCCAAAGCCAATTAGAGCGAGAATTGGCCTCCATCGACATGCATTACAACCCTATCACCAACCAATTCCGTTGAGCCCATGGTGGAGGATTATCTCAACGAGCTTAACGACCAGCAACGCGACGCCGTGGTGTACACCGACGGCCCGGCTCTCGTAATCGCCGGCGCCGGTTCGGGCAAGACACGCGTGTTGACCTACAAAATCGTCCACCTGCTGGCCCATGGCTACGAGCCGTGGCGCATCCTCGCTCTCACGTTTACCAACAAGGCCGCCCGAGAGATGCGCGAGCGCATCCAGGCTCTCGTGGGCCCGGCAACGGCCTCAAAGCTGTGGATGGGCACTTTCCACTCCATTTTCGCACGTATTCTACGGCAACACGCCGACCGCCTCGGCTTTCGTCGCGACTATACAATCTACGACACCGCCGATTCTAAAGCCCTGATTAAGACCATTATAAAGGATATGCAGCTCGACGACAAACTCTACAAGCCGTCGACTGTGCTTGGTTCCATCTCAGCCGCCAAGAACGCACTGATATCTCCCGAGATGTACGCCCAGGATCGCGCCCTGATGGAGGCCGACAAGCGTTCCAAACGCCCCTTCACTCAGCAGATTTACGCCGCTTATCGCCAGCGTTGTTTCGTGGCTGGCGCAATGGATTTCGACGACCTCCTCTACTTCACCAACGTGCTCCTGCGCGACAACCCCGACATCCTCCACCACTATCAAGAATATTTCCGATTCATCTTGGTGGATGAGTATCAGGACACTAACTTCGCCCAGCACCTGATCGTGTCGCAACTCGCCGCCGCCAACCAATCGCTGTGCGTCGTGGGCGACGACGCACAAAGCATCTACTCATTTCGCGGCGCCAACATCCGTAACATCCTGAATCTCAGAAACTCCTACCCTACCCTCAAAATATTCAAACTCGAGCAAAACTACCGTTCCACCCAGACTATCATAAACGCCGCCAACTCCCTTATCGAAAAGAACACCGAGCAGATTCCCAAAAAGGTGTTCTCCAAGAAAGACGTTGGCGCCCGTATCGAGGTGGTGCAAAGCTACTCGGATTACGAGGAAAGCTTCCTTGTAGCCAACAAGATAGCTCAGCAAAAGATGCGTTCTCACGACAGCTATGAGGAGTTTGCGATACTTTACCGCACCAACGCCCAAAGCCGTATCCTCGAGGAGTCGCTGCGCAAACGCAATATCCCCTATCGCATCTACGGCTCCCTGTCGTTCTACCAGCGCAAGGAGGTGAAGGACGCCATCGCCTATTTCCGTCTGTCAATCAACCCCCATGACGACGAGGCCCTGCGACGCATCATCAACAACCCCGGCCGAGGCATCGGCGAAACAACGGTTAACAAGCTGGTACGTTGTGCGATAGACGGCCGCGTGTCGATTTGGGACGTGCTTAGCGACCCACAAGCCTTCAGCCTTCAAGTCAACAGCGGCACACAAAAGAAACTCGACAGCTTTTTCGCTCTTATTCAGTCGTTTGTGGAGATGAACGCCGCAGGAAAGGACGCCGAGGAGGTAGCCACCGACATAATCCGCAAAACCGGCCTCCTCACAGTGTTGCTTACCGACCGCACCCCCGAAAGCATCTCCAAGCAGGAAAACCTCAACGAGCTCGTCAACGGCGTGGGCCAATTCGTGTCGTCACGCCGCGAGGAGGGCAACGAGGAGGTGTCGATGCGCGACTTCCTCGCCCAGGCTTCATTAGCCACCGATCAGGACGAGGACTCAGGGGAGCAAGAACGCGTCACCCTCATGACCGTACACGCCGCTAAAGGGTTGGAATTCAGCAATGTATTCATCGTTGGCGTTGAGGAGGAACTCTTCCCTTCAGCCATGGCCTGCAACTCCCTGGCGGAAATCGAGGAGGAGCGGCGCCTGCTCTACGTGGCACTCACGCGCGCCAAAAATTATTGCATGATGAGCTACGGCTCGTCGCGCTATCGCAACGGCGCCACCAACACCTGTTCACCGTCCCGATTCTTGCGCGACATCAATCCCGACTATCTCCAGCTCGCTACCGGCACATCCCTAAGCGGCCCTCGAGTCGACCCGGTACAACAGTATCGCTCCTCTTTCCACTCAACGAGCGGATACTCAGGAGGTTATGGTGGAGGGTCCCGTTACGGCTCCCGCAGCTCCTACGGAAACAATCGCCAAAACGGAAATCGCACAGCATCAAGCGATTATCTCAACTCCTTCCCCTCCTTACCCCCCGGTTTTCGACCCGTGGAGAGCGCAAACCGATCCACCAACCCCGGTGCCCAGCCCACTGCTCCCTCAATCGGGGCTACAAATGAGTGTACCACCCACTCCCCCAGCGAGTTACGTATCGGCTTAAATATCGAGCATCCCCGATTTGGTCAGGGGGAAATTCTGTCGATTGACGACCAAGGAACCGACGTGAAAATCACTGTGAAATTCTCCAACGTCGAGACCAAGACGCTGCTCCTGAAATTCGCCAAATTTAAAATCCTAAGCTAATGACACATAGGGATTTAAATACGCCATTTTACATCGTGTATGAGGACGCGTTGCGCCGCAACATGGACACAATCGCCCAAGTGGCCGACGCTACCGGCGTGAATATCATTATCGCCCTGAAAGCCAATGCTTTATGGCGCACATTCCCCATTTTGCGTGAACGATTTCCCAACGCCACCGCGTCGTCGCTCAACGAGCTGCAATTGGCCCATGACGAGCTTGGCGGCGAACTCCACTCCTACACCCCGGCCTACACCGAGGGGAACATCCAGAAATTCCTCGAACTGAGTACCCACCTAACTTTCAACTCGTTAAGCCAATTGGAGCGGTTTACGCCAAAAGTGAAAGATTATAACGCCTCGGCCGAGAAAAAAGTGTCTATCGGCTTAAGAGTCAACCCAAAATGCTCGGTAATCGAAACCGACATTTACAATCCCGCCAAGACTGGAAGCCGGTTCGGAGTCTCGGCCGACGAGATGCCCGCCCAGTTGCCCGAAATCGTGGAAGGTCTTCATTTTCATGCACTTTGCGAATCATCCTCTTTCGACCTCGAGAAAGTGCTCAAAGCCTTTGAAGCCCAATTTGGGAAATATCTCCCCCATCTGAAATGGGTGAACCTTGGAGGAGGCCACCTGATGACCCGTGACGGATACGATACCGACCATTTAATCAGCGTGTTACGTGGATTTCGGGAACGCTACCCTTGGCTGCAAGTGATCATGGAGCCCGGCAGCGCATTTACCTGGCGCACAGGCGATTTAGAGGTTACAGTGGTTGACATCGTGGAGCACGACGGCATAAAGACAGCCATCATTGACGCTTCTTTCGCTTGCCACATGCCCGACACGCTTGAGATGCCGTATCTCCCTGATATAGAGCAAGCTGTGGATGAATCAGAAGGTAAATATTTCTATCGCCTCGGTGGCAATTCTTGCCTCAGTGGCGACTTCAAGGAGGGCTGGTGGTTCCGCGAGCCCCTCAAAATTGGTGATAGGCTGACCCTCAAGGACATGAACCATTACACCACGGTGAAAACCAACATGTTCAACGGTGTACAACATCCCTCAATTGTACTGCAACGCTCTGAGGGACAAGTGGATATACTGCGCGAGTTTGACTACAACGACTATAAATCACGAATGAGCTAATGGGCCATCCTCGATTCTCAGTCATAGTACCCGTGTACAACCGCCTCGACGAGGTGGACGAATTGCTTCAAAGTCTTGCTAACCAGACGGTTAAGAATTTTGAGGTGATACTGGTTGAAGATGGCTCAACAGCCCCATGCAAGGAGGCAGTTGATCGTTGGGCGCAACAGGTTGACATTCAGTACTATTACAAGTCGAATGAGGGCCGGTCGATCGCTCGCAACTATGGACTGGAGCGCGCCCGAGGCGACTATTTTATTTTCTTTGACTCGGATTGCGTTATCCCTCCCACCTATTTTGAAACCGTCACTAAATCACTGGAACACAACCCATTGGATTGTTTTGGCGGACCCGATGCTGCTCACGACTCGTTCAGCGACACCCAGAAAGCCATCAACTACGCCATGACCTCGTTCCTCACCACCGGAGGGATCCGCGGGGGCAAAGTCTCGCTCGAGAAATTTACCCCACGAACGTTCAATATGGGTTTCTCACGCGCTGTGTATGAGCGAGTTGGAGGATTCCGTGAGATGTTCTCCGAGGATATCGACATGTCTACCCGCATCCGACAAGCCGGCTTCTCAATCGGCCTTCTCCGCGAGGCGCCAGTCTACCATAAAAGACGCCTGAGTTTCAAGCTGTTCGCCCGACAAGTTTACGTTTTTGGGATGTCACGCATCACGTTGCACTTGTTGTATCCCGGTTCGATGAAATTGGTACACCTGCTACCCGCCGCTTTCGTGCTTGGCTCCGTCGCCCTGATTGCGCTCTCAATTTGCGTAAAATGGTGGCTAATTTTGCCTCTCGCCGCCTATTTGCTGGCAATCTTTGTCACGGCCTGGATCTCCACTAAGCGCCTGAAAATCGCGCTGATGGCCGTCCCGGCAAGCATCCTGCAACTGGGAGGGTACGGCGTGGGCTTCCTTCAAGCCTTCTTCCACAAAATCGTGCTCGGAAAAGGCCGCGACATCAACCAAGAAATTGAGATGCGCCGAGGAAAATAAGAACATCCATCTTACGTATAAATCCATGATAGACACCCCCTTAAACCGTATACAGGACCTGAGCGAGGATGATCGCCCTCGCGAGAAAGCTTTGCGTCTGGGCATCCAGTCGCTTACCAATGCGGAACTGCTTGCCATTATCTTCGGGGGAGGCGTCCCTGGCAAGTCGGTAATCCAGCTAAGCCAAGAAATCCTTCGCGACCACGACAACCGCCTGTCGCACATCGCTCGCCTGAGTATCCACGAATTGGCCTCCAAATATCGAGGAATAGGCCCGGCTAAAGCCGTCTCGCTGGCAGCAGCGCTCGAACTGGGCCTACGTTGCCAAAGCGATTTCGCAAGCCCCCTGCCGCAAATATACGGCTCCGAGACGGTCTACGACATGATGCGCCCCCACATGTGCCGTCTCAACTACGAGGAATTTTGGGTGTTCCATCTCAATCACGCCAACCGTATGATAGCGCGGGAGTGCATCAGTTCGGGTGGCACAGCCAGCACCCTCGTTGACGTTAAACTCCTGATGAAGAGAGCGGTTGACAAGCTCGCCACCGGCATAATCCTAGCTCACAACCATCCCTCGGGCAACCTCCAGCCAAGCGGCGCCGACCGCCAGTTGACCACCAAGATCTCCAAGGCATGCGAGATTCTCGATATACGCCTCCTCGACCATGTGATCATCGCCGCCAACGACTACTATTCATTCCGCGACCACGGCGACCTCTAGGATTCTCTCGTTATAAACTCAAGTATCGCAAGCTATATCAGAAACCACTAATATTCACTAATTTTCACTAATTCAACACTTTAGCTTATTTCATCAATTTTGCTTTGCTACGCAAAGAATTAACACGAATTGCGATACTATACCCCTACAGGAATTAGTGTTAATTAAGGAGCGTAAGCTCTCTAAAAATTATTAAGAACCCTTGTTTATTTGTTGGTGTTCATTAGTGTAAATTCGTGGTTTCATAACTTGAGAAAGTTGAATTATAAACACAAAGAAAGGAGCTTCTCACGAAGCCCCTTAATTTTCTTGGATCTTTCTATTTACACAATCGGTAAATAACCAACATAAACATAAGCGATTGTTATTCTTAATTCAACACTAAATAACCCTAAAAAACTAATTCCCTATTTTCTATTTATCCTTTTGTCCTTAATCCTTATATGAGAACCAGTGTTCTTGTCAATACGACTGATTAATTTTTACACCACAAAGTTACGACCTGTAGAGTGAACTTCAATTAGAGTTGAACTCAAATCTAAACAATTTTAGGCTCTCAAAATCGTAATTAACTATCTTTTAGTTAATTAAAACATAGACTTATATTTAAAAATATAAGGTAAAATATTGGCCTCAAAACTGAATTTAACCAAAAATTCGGGATTCAGCAACGTCACAACTGCTCCCCGAGGGTGTGTCGGGGCAAGGGCACCCCGACTTTCTTCCACTTGAGGGCGGCTCGCCTTCCCTCCTCTTGAGGGCGGCTCGACTTCCTTCCTCCAGATGGTACCCACGAGCTGTAGGATGGAAGTAGACCAGACTTCACTCCTCCTGAAAGGAAGACGAACACGCAAGAGGGCGGCATCTCGCGATGTCGCCCTCTTGCGCCGGAGGCTCGGATTGAGCCTCCGGCCATCATTAATACCATCTAAAAAACAATCTTTACCTTTGTAAACCGTAGCTATTAGCTTACCATGAAATCAGTCTCACAACTGGTCTAACTTTCTTAGACATTGCAAAGTTACGATACAAATCGTGTCGCCAAAAGAGTACATTAATTCAATATAAACAAATTTTATAAAATCAAAAAGCCAAAAGACTGTTATCCAACAACTTAATAAATTAGGTTGGCTCAATAAATATAAGCTTTTATTGAGCCAATACAACATTGTTGATAGCTGATTTTCACTAATTGATTTGGGCTATTTGCATGATGTCGCGCTCAAAGGTGTCGCGTCGACGGGCCTTGCTCTTGAGTTTGTTGCGGTAGGTGTAGATGGTATTGAGCGAAAGGCCAAGGAAACGCGAGATTTGGCTACTGTCATCAACGCCAAGTCGCATGAAAGCCAGGATGCGTAGCTCGGTGTTGAGCTTATTGGGCTGCGACAAGGCAAACTGCTTATCGGGCTCCAACAAGCGGTTAACCTCCTCTACAAACGTGGGATAGATATGTACAAACGCGTTGTCGAATATCTCGCAGAATAGCAAATTCTGCTCCTCTACCACTTTCCCCGACTTAAGCAATTGATAGAGATCCTCCACTTGACCAGCTTTGATCTTGCGGCTTGCAAGGCGATTGAACTCCTCCAGTTTCTCCATATATATAGAGCAAAGCGAAAGGAACTGGCTTATAAACGACTCCTTCATGCGATTGGCCACATTGAGCTGAGCCTTCATCGCCTGCAATTTGCGCATCTCCTTTTTAACATAAAACATCATGGCCAGGATACTACCCAAAGCCACGATCAACACCACTATAAGCCACAGAAGGAAGGTGACTTTACGCTTGTCGCTTTTACGGAACGACTGACCAATAATAGGGAGGGATTCGGCGGTTTGCATCGCCCTTATCGCGGCACCCGACGAAACCGCATTGCTCAACGAGTTGATTACGTAGGTATAAGCGCGGTCGAGGTCGCCGCGGTCGTAGAGCATTACTCCGGCACTGTGGAGGGCTGTTTCTTCACGAGTGGCCGAGCGAATGTCGGCAGCGGCAGCCACAACCTTGTAATACAGGGCATCCTCAGGATGATTAGCGCCCGAATAGTAGTCGGCCAAGATGCTGGCTGTGTGGGCGAAGAGGCGCGAATCGTTGGGCAATTTCTCCAACAATTCCGAGAGGATGGCCACGGCCAATTGGCGTTCTCCGTTCATGAAATAAAGTTCGGCCTCGAAAAACCGGGTTTCATCGGCTCCTGCCGGCATCAGGGAGACAAGGGAGTCGGTGTACAGCATGGCGCGGCGCGCAAACCGGTTTTGCGACTCACGAATAGGATAATTTCCCGCAAGATAGAAGAAAAGTTGATTACCCACCTTATAGCGCAGAGCCTGATTCTCGGGGAATACCTCCATTGCCGGGATGGAATCAAAAGTTGCAATTGCCTCAAAGACAGCGCCCTTGATCGGGAGTAACGATGCCCAAAGAAGACGGAATTGCTGCTCCTCGCACGTGCGGTTGAGCTGTTGTGCCAGTTGAGCGCCTGAATGATAAAATTTCAGCGCTGAATCGACATTAAAATGGTGGTACTCATCGCCGATTTGCCTCATCAACTTGATGCGATTGACGGGTTGCATTGCCGAGGCGCGCGATTTTAGGGAATCTATCCTCCCTTGCTTAACGCTAAAATATTTGTCCCTTTGCTCGATAGCCTGATCCAGTTCCTTTAGCGCATTGTCAAGCGAGCCCGGGAGCTGTGCCGCTCGGGCTGAGGTAGCTATCGAAGTGTAGCATATCAGTAGGGGTAATAAAATGTGACGAAGGCGTGTAAAAGCTTGCATTGTGTTGGTCGGTACTGATTCGATGTAGGGGTAATTAGTTTACTGTTGGCATCGCGAATTTAAGCAAAAAGATGGAATAAAACAAGCCCCTCAACGTAACTAGCTACTACATTGTAGAGTAGCGTCACTTGGAGGGTACAAAATATAAAGTTGTCGTAAGATTTTAGATTTATATTTCTCCAATATGGCAACAACCATAATTTCAGTGAAAATCAGCGTTTTATCGATAAAAACACATAAGAAAAGCTTTATAAAAATCTAAAATACGTTGATTTCGGAAAATCAAAGCATTAATTTTGCATTGGAATAATAAAGAAACACGATTTTTCAACTTTCATTGTTTGTGAAATTTTTAGGGTTAGTATAGTTTGTTAGATTAAATGCGACAAGTAAATAGTGCATAATAGTAAATGTGTTTTATGTTAGGTTAGGTGCACGAAGCTCGCGCTTCGTGTGAAGGATTAAGGCGCCCCGCGACGGAGCGCCTTATTCATTTTTACCGCCGCGGCAAACCGCGGGGCACGGTGGCTTGTTACTGCCGGGGCGGCACGGCCCGACTTCCTTTCTGACCGCGGGGCACAGTGGCAGGTTGTTACTGCCGGGGGGCACGGCCCGACATCCTTTCTGACCGCGGGGCACCGTGGCTTGTTGTTACTGCCGGGCCGGCACGGCCCGACTTCCTTTCTGACCGCGGGGCACGATGGCTTGTTACTGCCGGGCCGGCACGGCCCGACTTCCTTTCTGACCGCGGGGCACGATGGCTTGTTACCGCTGGGCCGGCACGGCCCGACTTCCTTTCTGACCGCGGGGCATGGTGGATGGTTGTTACTGCTGGGCCGGCACGGCCCGACTTCCCTTCTGACCGCGGGGCACGGTGGCTGGTTGTTACTGCCGGGCCGGCACGGCCCGACTTCCTTTCTAAACGCGGGGCACGGTGGCTTGATGGTGGTTAAAGGGTGATGAGGGAGTCGTAGGGGAAGTCGCGGGAAGCCTTTTGGCCGATTACGGTGTCCCAGAGCATGGGCGACAGGCCGTTACCAGGACGCTTGACAGTGATATTCTCCTCAGCGAATGTCTCCCCGGCCTGAATGTCGCGGGCGGCCACTATACTCTTACGAGCCACCTCTATGTTAGGGCGTTCGGAATCACTCACCCGCTTTTCACCGTCGCCCAAGGCTCTTTCAACATCACGGATAGCGGCGACCATCGCCCGTAGTTCAGCGGGATCGAGGGATGCCCTATGATCAGGACCTGGCAGCGTTTTGTCAAGGGTGAAATGTTTCTCAATCACCGTTGCGCCTAATGCGGCTGCAGCGATAGGAACGGTAATGCCAACTGTATGGTCGCTATAACCTACCCCAGCCACGCCCAAAGAGCGCAATTCATTCATCGCCAAGAGGTTAACATCGACCATTGGAGTGGGGTATTGTGTGTTGCAATGGAGCAGCCACACGTGGTCGCGCGGTGTCCCCGCTTTTTCCAGCACCTCCAAAGCGTCCTCAATCTCACCGAGGGTTGACATGCCCGTTGACATGATTACCCGCCCTTTCTGCGCGCCAATTTTGCGCAAGTAAGGGAGATTGGTGATCTCGCCTGAAGGTATCTTCCAATAATCCATGCCCAGAGGGGCTAGCGTGTCGATTGACACCAAGTCGAAAGGAGTGCTCATGAAGCCGATTCCTTCCTCGCGGCATAAATCAGCAAGACCCTGGTAATCAGCGAGTGGAAGGTGGATTTTTCGGCACATGTCAAGTTGCGACTCCTCGGCTCCGGTTGTATCTTTTTGATATTCAGCCTTAGGGGCGATAGAAGAGATAACCAGCTCAGGCACAGCCGTTTGAAATTTAACATAGTCGGCGCCGGCATGCTTAGCCTCCTTGACCATTTCACGGGCCAAATCCAAATTTCCATTATGATTTACGCCAGCCTCGGCGATAACAATTATCTTGCTCATATTCAGCTTTTTAATGCTTAAACACCACCTCCTCGAAATAGCGGGCCATCTCCACGCCCGAAGCGGCCACGGTCGTGCCTTTAAGCCTCTTCCCTTGGTACTCCTCAATAATGGCTCGAGGAATATCCCACCCGGCGTGTACCGACAGGACGGCTCCGCCACCCAGTCGGGGATTCACCTCCATCAATCGCCACGTTCCACCATCCTGAGGCTCAATGAATTGCAAGGTAATAGCCCCTCGCAAACCCAATTTTTCAATCATTTCCTTAACCTCGGAAAAGCGCGGGGAGCCATCCACTGTTATGGACCTTACGACCTCACCTCCAGCGGTTTCCAAACGCCAACGAAAGCCGAGGCCCATAAACTCACACTCGCGAGTCATGAAAGCGTCCACTGTGTATTCCTTGGCGTTCTCCAAGTATTCCTGGATAAGGTATTCACCTTCGGGCAGGGGCAATTTGTCCTCGGTCTTGCGTAATATAACGATCCCTTTCGAAGCCGACCCGCGGCGAGGTTTGGCTATCTTTGGGAAATAGGGATCATCAAAAGACAACGTACGGGGAATCTCAATTTGCAGAGATTCAAACAGTTGTGCAGCTTGCACCTTGTCAAACATCTTCTGGCAGGCCTCTATATCGCTCACCGGGGAATATACCCCTAATTCCTCTCGCAAGGTAGCGGCTATTTCCACCGCAGGGTCGACAAAAGGAATGACAATATTGATATCACGTTCGCGAATGACGTCGATAAGGTGTGGCAGACACCGAGGATCGCTCCACCGCTGCCCCACAATCACCTCGGCAATCAATGAAATGGGCACCTCCTTGGCGATTTCATAGCTGTAGAGCCTGGGTTCATAGCCCAATTCGCGAGCCGATTTCAAGAACATACGCCCAATCGACACGCGCTTCCCTCCCCCAAGGAACAGGATGTTTAACGGTTGTAGATCTGCCATTTGTAGTGAGCTAAATTGTCAGGATTGGTGAACCATGCGATGGTGCGTCTCAGCCCCTCCTCGAGGGTCACCTGTGGACGCCAATCGGTGAGAGTAGTGATTACCGAATTGTCGCCACAGAGCCGGAACACCTCGCTTTTTTCCGGACGAAGTCGCTGAGGGTCAACCTCAAAAGCGACTTCGCTACCCATCAATCGCGCTATGGTGTCAAGTGTTTCGCGCATCGACACCTCGGTGCCTGTGGCGATGTTGATGTCGCGACCCTCAATGCCGTCAGTCTCAGCCAAAGCCAGGAACCCGCGACACGTGTCCTCAACATAGTTGAAATCACGCGTAGGCCGGAGATCTCCCACCTTTATCGACTTAGCGCCATTGGCGATCTGGGTGATAATCGTTGGGATAATGGCACGCGCGCTCTGTCGCGGCCCGTAGGTGTTGAACGGCCGAGCTGTCACCACAGGCAACGAGAACGCGTTATAGAAGCTTTGAGCGATAGCGTCGGCACCGATTTTGGTAGCCGAATAGGGCGACTGAGGTTGGCGGGGGTGTTTCTCGTCAATAGGAACATATTGAGCGGTGCCATAGACTTCGCTAGTGGAAGTGACGATTAGGCGCCTAACGCCCTCATCCATCGATGCTTGGCACATATTCAACGTGCCCTTGACGTTGGTGTCGACATAACTGTCGGGGGCTACGTAGCTATAAGGGATAGCGATAAGCGCGGCGAGGTGAAACACTGTGTCACAGCCCTTTACGATATGCCGGCAGAATGCCGCGTCGCGCACGTCGCCCGAAACGACCTCGAGATTGGGATGCTGCATGCCCTCAAGCCATCCCCAATAATTAAACGAGTTGTATTGGCTTAGCGCCCTCACTTTCAGCCCCTTCCGCAACAGAAGGTCAACCAAATGCGAGCCTATAAAGCCATCGGCGCCAGTGACCAGCACCTGAGTATTCTCCTTTAATTCCATTTCTTAAAAGAATATTGATACACAACGGGTTGCGAGGTCGCCGTATCGGTATAACGCAACACCATCTTGCTTGAACTCAACGAAATAATGTCCATATCAAAGGTGCACGCCGTGGGCAAATGCAGCCCCGGCTGTGGAGAATAGGCCGAAGATCCCGGCTCGGGATGCTCAGTGTCAGTGTGGGTGAAATCCATCCTGAGGATATTGTCTTGAGGCCGTGACCATGAGCCTACGCTCACTCTGTAATCGTGAGTAGCGTCGTCGACGGTAAGCATCTGAATCAGTGAGGCTTGAAACTTCCAAAACACATTTCCTTGATAATCAGCGTCGTCCACGCCATCAATGGTGATTTCCGTGAGTTTCCATGTGCCAAAGAAATCGCCAATGTCACCATTGTTATGGGTACATGCCCCCAAGCCCAACAAGAGGGCAAATGTCAATGTTAATATCTTTATTTTCTTCATTTTACACAAAAATTAGCGAAACACACCTGAGTAACTTACCGAAAGCAAAGCCCCAAAATGGTCGTCGAGCATCGAGCCGGCGTCAAACGCCACTTGGCCTGTCACCACGAGCCCTTTAACCGAAGGCACTCTCCAGGTGGCTTCGGCCATCATCGACGTGCAGTCGACGGTGTGGGTCAACGGAATGCGGGTCGAGCCCCACGACTTGCGGTATCCGCCTAGTAATCTCCAATCAACCAAGCTGTTAATCGAACCGCAGGCACCGATATGGAAGCCCCGAATCGAGTTGTAAAGATACCCCAAATACCCATCCTGATTATAGATGGGCGCCGGGATAAAGGGGGTGCCTAGGCCCATACCATAATTCGCGTAAGAATTATAAAAATTATTGTTGTAATAATCGTCGCGGCCGGTAGCCTTGTCGTTGAGATCAGTGCCTGGTGAATCTCCTGGTTCCCAATGGATTGGGCCGGATTGATTGGTGAAGTCGAGATACTCCACGAGTACCGATTTGAGCCAGCCCTGTTTGGCGAATGTGTACCGCAAGCCCCATAGGCCGTCCCAGCCGTTACGCTTGGCCATGCCCGAGCCGTCCTCCCAGGGCCACTCGAAATATGCCTCAAGCTCGGAATCGTCGCGGAACCGGTATCTTGCTTTTAAGTCCCAGCTACCCAGGTGATTACCCTTTACAAACCCCTCACCGGAGTGAAGTTTGGGGATAAACATCTCCCAGTAGTCTTTGAAACCGTGAGGATGCGTTTCCTTCTTAATCAGCTGTCCGTTAGAGTAATAATAAGTGGAACCACCGAATACTCCAGCACACTGTGCGCCGAACGTCACGGATAGCCTCTCGGATGGCTTCGTGCGGAAATACGCCCGCTTATAAGTATAGCACTCATCGCGGGTGTAATGCCAATTATAATCGTTGCAATGATCCTCCCACCAATTTGAGTCGGTCATCCACCCGTAAGCTATGCACCCCTCAATCTGGAGCCATCCGTTGGTAAATGGAATATCTTGAAAATCAACGAATCCGGCACGCACCTGCGGGATTGGCCTTGCATTGGCGCTATGCGTCAAATCGCCCGACGACAGCCGATTATCCAGCAACGCCGACCCATATTCTTTCATGCCTCCCATCAGAAACACCCCGCGCCACTTCACCTGGGCATACAACTGTTGTAGCCACACGTTGGAGGGATGCTCCGAGTGCTCATGCCACCGCTCGGTGGCAGCGTCGTAGCGGGCGCAATCGGTGGACGTGCTTACCCCGGTCCACCCCTCGGCCCCGAAACCCCAAGAAAAACGCTTGGAGAGGTCGAGCTCCCGCGACACTCCCGCCTGGAGCAACGCGTCGCCAGCCTGGGTCAACGTCCCGAATCGGTTGGACATTATATAATAGGGCGCGAAATCACCCGACCCCGCGTTGATTGTCACACCACCGTAATAACGAATCGCGCAGGTGTCGACTGGCTCGTCAGCCCACGCCGCCGTAGGCGTACACCAAAGCGCCATCGCCGCCATCCCGGCCGCCAAATATCGATAATGATAAGCCATATTCAGTCTCTATGTTGATTCAAGGCGTAAAGATAGTGAAAAAACCTCAAAATAAGACAACAACGTGGCATTTTGTCACCCTTGGCAGAAAAACTGACACGCCTCTTTGTCCCCTAAAACCCTGATTCACAAAATAACAACATGCAATCCAACTTTTTTGGCACTACATTTGTTTTCACTATGACGCACCGCCCCAAGAGCGGTACATAACAACGTGAATCAAAATCTAAAAAAACAACATAAAATTTCAACATTATGGGAAAGATAATCGGTATTGACCTCGGCACCACCAACTCCTGCGTGGCCGTATTGGAAGGCAACGACCCTGTTGTGATCCCCAACAGCGAAGGACGCAACACCACACCTTCAGTAGTAGCATTCGTCGACGGCGGCGAGCGCAAGGTGGGCGACCCTGCCAAGCGTCAAGCCATCACCAACCCTAAGCGCACCATCTACTCAATCAAGCGCTTCATGGGCGAAACCTACGATCAAGTAGTGAAAGAGATTGAGCGCGTACCCTACAAGGTAGTGCGCTCGGACAACAATACCCCGCGTGTCGACATCGACGGCCGCGAGTATACACCCCAGGAGATCTCAGCGATGATTCTCCAGAAGATGAAGAAGACAGCCGAGGACTACCTCGGACAGCCCGTCACCGAGGCCGTCATCACGGTTCCTGCCTACTTCAACGACTCCCAACGCCAGGCCACCAAGGAAGCCGGTGAAATCGCTGGCCTTACCGTTAAACGTATCGTCAACGAGCCTACCGCAGCCGCCCTCGCCTACGGCCTCGACAAAACCAACAAAGACCAGAAGATCGCCGTCTTCGACCTCGGTGGCGGCACATTCGATATCTCCATCCTCGAGCTGGGCGACGGCGTATTCGAGGTTAAATCCACCAACGGCGACACCCACCTGGGCGGCGACGACTTCGACCACGTAATCATCGACTGGCTCGCCGACGAATTCCTCAAGGACGAGGGCGTAGACCTCCGTCAGGACCCGATGGCACTCCAACGCCTGAAAGAGGCAGCCGAGAAAGCCAAAATCGAGCTTTCATCGACCACCTCCACCGAGATCAACCTCCCCTACATCATGCCCGTTAACGGTATACCTAAACACCTGGTAAAGACCTTGACACGAGCCAAATTCGAGCAGCTCAGCGACCGCCTTATCCAGGCCACCATCCGTCCCTGCGAGCAAGCCTTGAAGGACGCCGGCCTGACGACCAAGGACATCGATGAAGTGATCCTCGTGGGCGGCTCCACCCGTATCCCCGCCATCCAGCAAAAAGTAGAGCAATTCTTCGGCAAAGCTCCCTCAAAGGGCGTTAACCCCGACGAGGTAGTAGCCGTAGGAGCCGCTATCCAAGGCGGCGTGCTCTCAGGCGACGTCAAGGACGTGCTCCTGCTGGATGTTGTGCCCCTGTCGGTAGGTATCGAGACCCTCGGCGGCGTGATGACCAAGCTGATCGAGGCCAACACCACCATTCCTACCCGCAAGAGCGAGACATTCTCTACCGCCGCCGACAACCAGCCCTCGGTTGAGATTCACGTTCTCCAGGGCGAGCGCCCCATGGCCAAGGACGACAAGACCCTCGGCAAGTTCCACCTCGACGGCATCGCACCCGCGCCCCGTGGCATCCCTCAGATCGAGGTAACCTTCGAGATCGACGCCAACGGCATCCTCAACGTATCGGCCAAAGATAAAGCCACCGGCAAAGAGCAGAGCATCCGTATCGAAGCCTCATCGGGCCTTACCGACGCCGAGATCAAGCGAATGAAAGACGAGGCAGCCGCCAACGCAGCCGCCGACGCCAAAGAGAAAGAGCGCGCCGACACCCTCAACAAGGCCGACTCGATCATCTTCCAAACCGAGAAACAGCTCAACGAGCTGGGCGACAAGATTCCAGCCGACAAGAAAGCAGCCATCGAGAGCGCCCTCACCAAGCTGAAAGACGCCCACAAGGCCCAAGACCTCGCCGGTATCGACTCGGCCATCAAGGAGATCGAAACCAAGTTTGGTGAAGCCCAGCAGGACATCCTTAACGCCCAGCAGCAAGCCCAGGGCGCCCAAGGCGGCCAGGCAGGCGGCTTCCCCGGCGGAGGCGCAGGCTTCGGCGGCAACGCAGGCCACTCCACCGGCTCCACCGGCGGCGACGACCACGTCACCGACGTCGACTTCGAGGAGGTCAAGTAATTTAACATAAATAAACACTTATTTAAGATAAGCAACGATAAGAATCGGGCGTAATCCATTGGGTTACACCCGATTCTCTTTTTCCCATTTTATGGATGCCTATTGTTGGTTTCGGTTATTTCGATTATATTTGCAACAAAATTGCATCGTCCCTTAATTAAAGACCAAATGTCCCTTAACCAACTATGCCAGCAGCAAAATTTGAGATAGAACGCCGTTGTAAAGTGTGCGGAGCCATGTTCTTAGCTAAGAATATCGACTCTACAGTCTGCTCCCGCAAATGTACAAACGCAGCATATCGTATGCGCAAAAGAGACCAAGCCGAACGAGCGCGCCTTGTAGCAGTAGCCAAAGAAATTCCTAACACATTAGATATCATTACCATCGCTCAAGCAGAGGCAATCTTTGAGGTTAACTCAAAAGCTCTACATCGAATGATTCACCGAGGCGAAATCACGGCCATCAATCCCGGACAAAGGATGACAAGAGTATCTCGCTCGGAGCTTGCCCGAATTCTTCCCTTGCGGAAAGAAGAAATCGAGCCAACTCCGCTAAGAGCACGCCCCAAGCTCTACAATATGGAGCCTGAGGTCTGCTATACCATTGGAGAAATCTCTAAACAATGGCGTATATCAGAGTCCTCTGTGTTTGCGGCTATCCGAAAATACAGCATACCCATACGATATATCGGAAAATATGTCTATGCCCCAAAAGAAGACATTGATCACTTGTTCAGAACAGGAAGCATATTATGAAACACCCACTGCCCTTTACCCGCGTGACCGTAAAACTGCGCAAAGCCGAGAAAGACGACCTCTGGTATCTGTTTCTCGAGAGTTATCTTGTTATTGTGCCTGGCTCAACGAAGCCCAAGCGCGTGATTGAGGCAATCAACCGCAAGATCACCACCCCCGTATGGGACCGCCATCATCGCGCCCGCACATCCGCTGACGGTATCATCACCTACAAACCCAAGCGCGATCTCAACGGCATCATCATCTGCCGGTCGCAGGTCGATAAGGAGGCTTGCATCTTCGCCGACAAAGTGCGGGAGTTGCGTCAGCGGGAATACGACAATGCCGCCCTGTTTTCCGAGCAAGAAGCGGCCATGGCCGAAATCAAAGATCGTCAGAATCAGGATTATATCCTTTACTTCAAAAAGGAATCACGGAGTCGCCACGCCAAAAGTTCCAATTCCATATATGTAAACTGGAAACGCGTGGGCGAACTCATGTTAATCTTCACCGACAACCAACCCTGGCTGTTCCGCGACATCACTACCAGTCGCATTGAGCAGTTCAAGCGTTTTCTTCTCAACTCAGCCCCACAAGGAGCCAATAAGCCTGGCACCATCTCGCGCAACACAGCCTCGACTTACTTCTCCATTTTTAAGGCGGGGTTGCATCAGGCGTTTATTGACGGATATCTGCAAATCGACATCGCCGCCAAAGTGCGTGGAATCGCCGGTGAAGAACGCCGTCGCGAGTACTTAACCATCGACGAACTCAACTTACTCATCGCTACCCCATGCGAGCACCCGGTGTTGAAACGCGCAGCCTTATTCTCGGCACTCACAAGTCTGCGCCACTGCGACATCCAAAAGCTAAAGTGGGGAGAAATCCAAGACACAACCGAAGGATCCAAGCTCAACTACACCCAAAAGAAAACCAAAGGCGTAGAATCAACCCCCATTTCTGACCAAGCAAGACAGCTATGCGGTGAGCGCGGGGACGACGACCGCCTGGTGTTCGAGGGTCTGATGAACCCCTCGTGGATTTCACGACCGCTGAAGAAATGGATCGAGGCTGCGGGCATCAAACGCCACATCACCTTCCACTGCTTCCGCCACACCTTTAACAAGCCCAATTTTACAAATGTAATAATCTGATTTGCTTAATATTGCAAATTATGTTACTTTTGCGACTAACACGTCGGTAACATAACAGTTATTTATTGGAGCGATTTTATAGGGTTAAAAGAGAAGTGATGTTACTTGACATCGCTTTTTTTATTTTCATCCGAGAGGATGATTTTACCTTCAAAAAAGAAAAAATCGGCGGGATATCGACCCCTCTTTAATTGAAATTTAGCCGCTCCATTATTCTCTCTTTTTGCAAAGTTAAGCATTTTTATCAAGATTCATGTGCTCAGATACAAGGATCTTCACATAGGTCTATAAAAAGGTCTGTAGTCGCGTGTATATATAATACACGACTGCTGACCAGAGACGTTTTTGACCGTCTGCTTTGGCAAACCTCTTATATCCAGTTATACTCAAAAATAAGTCAGAGGTCTGCGTGTATATATAGTACACGACCTCTGACCAAACCGATTTCTTGTCTGACCTTTTTCTTTTTTGAAGGTTATCCTATTTTATTCAGACCTTATCTG
>CAZLSW010000017.1:0-5220 GCA_964562375.1 uncultured Muribaculaceae bacterium
CATCCCCACATTATCAAATAATTATGCCACTTTTTTATCCCGAACTGGGGTAATTAGGTAATTAGTGAGTAGTGAGTGGCGGTTGCCGGCAGGATCGAGAGGCGTGTACTCACTAATTACCTTGTCACTACTTACCTCTACCTCGCCTTGCTGAAGTATCGTCACTTCGTTCCAGGGGACATCGGGCATCAGCTCGTCCTGGAGACCGTAGATCTCGATGAACCGGCGATTGAGCTCCTCCTCGTTGGCGTGGAGGCGCAGAAACTTCTTTTCCCAATACTGTTCATAAGCTAATGTCACATCGCTTAGGCTGTTACTATGAGTGGGGATGTTGGGATCAGCCATAAATTCAGTGGCCTCATCCTCATCGAGCATGTCGATATCGGCAACATTCTGCCCGCAGTCGCTGCGTCGCTCCAGCAGCGGTGAGCGCTGGAAGTCCCACGACGTCTCATGCGCGTCCCAGTCCTCCTTCGAGATCGCCACACACTCCTCCACCAGCCCTCTGTCTTCCTCTGAAAGGCTGCCTTTGAAATAAGGAACTTTAAAAACATCACCTATTTGAAAAGATATAGTGGGGCATAGCATCTTTAAGCAATATTCATGAACCTTACTATTTAGGAGCGCCAACATATCCCAGATATTGGTTTTGTCATTGACAAAACACTCAGGTCCATTACAATCGAAAATGCATCCCTCTGGGGCTAAGCGAGCGGAAAATTTATCACTTCCGATCCTTGGAAATGTAATTCCTTCTTTGAAGTAATAGGAAGGATTTCTTACTACAGAGCCTGGGAAAGCTTTTATCTCGGCTCCATTATTCTCCCAATTTACTACTAGTTCGCGATTTCCATACCATCGCCGAAAAGAACCCCCTTTATTAAACGGGAACCATTTTCGAGCGACATTGGCTGAAGACTCCAAAAATGAAATATATCGACTCTCGAAGCCGTACCGGCTTCGAGAGACCTCAAACCAGAAGCGGACGAATCTTCCGTTGTCCGCTGTCTGCAAGCCCACGCAGGGGCTTGCAACAGCGGACAACGGAAGATTGTCGGTAAAGGTTTCGCAGATTTTGTCGGAGACCCAATAGCCGATGGGGGAGCCGGGGATTTTCGCGAAGTTGGCCTGCGGAACGGCGGAATAGAGGATTTTAGCACCATCCTCGCTATAGATGATTCCCTCCACATCCTTAGTGTAATCTTTGAATTTGTAGCGGAAATCAGGGTTAGCGAGAGTTTTTTCGAAAAGCTCCTGAAGATGCTTCACGTCAAACTCTTGGAAGGTCCTTTCAATCAAGCGGAAGTAGGTGCCTTTGAAGTCGGGGCGAGGCTCGTTAACAATCACTGCCGAGGAGGCTCCGAAATCAGCCCCGAACACTCCGCGAGAGAGGTGGAGCAGCGAGTCAATGCACTGCTCGTTAATCATCTTCTCGCGCAGGGCCTCGAAGGTGCCCAGGAACATCCATGATGGAGGGATAATGAAGGCGTAGCGGCCTCCTTTCTTCGTAAGGCGAGCAGCCACCTGCAAGAAAACAGTGGCGAGATCGGCTTTACCTTCGGGGTAATGCTTTTTGACGTAATCGGCGAGCATGGGAGGCATGTTGCCGCTGCCCATGTATGGGGGGTTCATGACCAGGACGTCGTAGCGGGCGCTGAGGGCGGCGATTACGGGGTCGGGGCTGTCGGGGTTGTTGAAGATTTGGATGGAGCCGAGGGTCTCGGCCTCGGGGCCGCGGCCGTGCATGGAGTAGACGCGGGGCATCTCCGGGTCGGCGAACAGGCGCGAGACGCGGGGCGCCTCGACTTCTGAGCGGGGCGAGGGCTCCCCTCCTCCCAGCGAGTCGACCTGGCAGGCGCGGAGCAGCAGGGCGAAGGTGGCGAGTTGGCGGGCGCGCTCGTCGATATCGAGGCCCGTGATGTTGTGGCGCAGGATGTGGCGCGCGGCCTCCTCGCGGGTGTACAGCAGGTCGCTGACCAGCACCTCATGCAGCAGGTTGAACACCTCGATAAGGATATGGCCGGAGCCGCAGGCAAGGTCGGCCACGCGAATCTCTTCAGGAGAAGGTAAATAGGTAATTAGTGAGTAGTGAGTAGGGGTCTCGGGAAGGATGAGGTAGGGATATTTGGCGCGGATCTTCTCGGGAGTGTCGAGACCCTCGAGCACATGGGCGCCTTCGGGCAGCACAGGGTACTCACTATTTACCTGATACCTAATTACCTTCAGCACCGCGTTCTGCACCATGTACTTCACGATCCAGTTGGGGGTGAAGATCTGGGTGGCGGCGGGAATGTCGGCCGAGTCGTACTTCCCCTTCTTGGCGAACACTTCGTCCTTGCGCTCCGAGATGTAGAACTGGTAGAGCCAGCCCAACACCTCCGGGGAGGAAAATAGGTAATTAGGTAAAGAGTGAGTAGAGAGTGTCTCGTCAGCTTGGTTTAGCAGGTCGAGGAATCCTCCCGGCTCGAGTATATTGGCGGGGAGGAGCAACTCGGTATAGTCGTGGACGGCGCCGAAGCAGCGGTGGATGAGCGGGGTGTGGCGGCAGAACGGGACGATGAGCGCCAGGAACTGCTCGTAGGTGCGGGAGGCGTCGGCGGCCACCTCCTCGTAGCGCAGCCGCTCCTGGCGGGTGAGTCCGGCAGGGAGACGCCCGGCGCGTGCCTCGGCGACGATCACCGGCACGCGGATCGCCGGGTCGGGGATGGACAAAACGGGGCCTATAAAGCCGTTGCGGTGGAGGATACGTATGGCCGTAAGGCGGTTGAACCAGGTGTAGGCCACCTCCTCCACCACCTCGCGCACGCCGCGCTGCTGGATAGCCTCGTAGAGCGCCCGCCACTGCTCGTAGAACTCCTCGGGGAGCTGCTCGCCGCGGTAGAGCGTGGCGCCCTGGATCTGCCGCGGGAACTCCCGGGCGTCGCCCTCGGCGTCGAAGCCCAGGGCGAGCAGCTTGCGCCGCACCCCCTCGAGCAACACCACGCGCGCCCGCTGGGCGAATATTTTTAGCTTGCTGGTATTCATTCTTTTAAGATTTAAAGCTTTAAAGCATTAAAGATTTAAGGCTTTAAGATTTAATGTAAATCACAGAAAATTCCTTGCACTTACGCAGCTCTGGCCGCGAACCGGCTACCGACAGCGAGTCGAAGCGGTCGTAAATATCGAGGCCTCGGCCAAGGGTGATAGCCCAGCCGTCGTCGGTGTAGATATGGCGGTCGTGGATGTCGCGGAACTCGTGGTGGAACTCGATACCCACGCCCCGCAGATCATCCTCGATATCGTCGCGCCGGTCGATGATTTCAGCATGCTGCTCATCGTCCTTACCCTCCTTGGTGATAAGGTTGAGCACCAGCCCGTCGACGTCGCGCGTCTCCATCAGCATCGCCACGAAGTCGAAGAAATTGCGCGCGGCGTAGTGGCCGTGCAGCGTGAAGGGATCCTCGACGGTGATGACGCGGGCGTCGTGGAGATGGTCGGCAAAGAGGCTGCGGTAGGTGACGCCCGTCTGGCCCGCGCGGTATTTGCGCTCGCCCATAAACAGTCGCGGCTGGGCATCGCCGATGCGGGGACGCCGCTTTTTAGGTAAAGAGGTAATTAGTGAGTCGGGCTGCTCTTGAGCTGCCGGCTCCGGCTTGGGCTCCAGTTCGGCGGCTTTGGGGATGATCAGGGGATTGGAGACCTTTTCGAGGGTCTCGACATTGATCCAGTCCTCCGAGCCCTTTTTCTGGTAGCGAAAGGTGGCTGGCTCGGCCTTGAAGGTCTCGTCGATGGTGTAGAGCTGGTCCTTGACGCGCTTGCGGCTCTCGGCGGCGAAGTCGATAAGTTCGTAGGCTTCCTCGTCGGTCATTTGGCCGTCGGGATAGAGCAGCTTCATCATGCCCGAGAAGGTCTTGCGTATGGCGTTGTGGTCGCGCTCGGAGAGTGAACCGTCGAAGGTGGCGTACTCCTTGAGACGGCCCGTCCAGTCGAGGTCGCGCAGGCCGTGGAGCACGGCGGCGATATAGTCGGTAATCAGTCCGTAGCCCTTGGTGAAGCTGTCCTTCTTGAGCATGCGTATCTCCCAACCGGGGTTGTAAAGGTGCACGCGGTCGAGGAAGGCGCCTTTGATGAACGACGTGGGGATTGACTCGAACAGGTGGGAGTTGCGCATCATGTATGGCACAGTGTGCTTGGTGTTGCCCACGAACACCATCGAGGCAGACGCCTCGTGGGTGCCACGGCCGCGGTTGAACGACTTGTTGGCCAGATAGTTCTGCATCACGTCGATGAGCGTGGCGTCGACGTTGCGCCCCTTCTGCTGCTCAAACTCGTCCCAGGCCACCACGTCCCAGTAGCCCACGAGGCCAAGTTCCTCAGTCTTGCCGCTCATGCGCACGAACAGGCGCGGCACCGTCACATCGCCGCCGCTGACGAGCACGCCATATGGCGACAGCTCCTGGAAGACGTGACTCTTGCCCGTCCCCTTGGGCCCCAGCTCCATGAAGTTGAAGTTGTTCTCGATATGTGGGAGAAGTCGAGCCAGGGTGATGAACTTCTCGCGGCGGCTGAGCTTCGAGGGCTCGAGGCCCACGGTGTGGATGAGGAAATCTATCCATTCGTCGGTGGTGAAGTCGGAGCGTTTGGCAATATACTCCTGCACATCGACGTTGGCGATCTGTATAGGCTTGAGGGTGAGGAGTTCCCAGCGCTGCTTGATATCGTCGCCCGGGATGTAGCCAATGGTGACGATGCACCACACACCGTTGCCCGAGAGCAGCTTAGGGTTGTCCTTGATGTAGTTGGAGCCTATAGGCACGCCGGTAAGGCCCACGTTGGCGAAGGAGGCCTCATACTGGTCGGCCTTCTCGTTGAGCTGCACGGTTACCTTGTCGATCACGCGGTACTTACCGCGCTCGCGGATGCGGCTCTTGATAATCTCGTCCTCGGAGCGGCGCACATAGTGGTTCTGGATAACCTCCTTGACCTTTTCCAGGCCCTCCTCGATGGCCTCGGGGTCGTCGGTGGCGCAATATTGGCCGAGTAGGTATTCGAGCACGTAGGTGGGAACCGGCAAGCCGCCCTTCACCTGAAAGGCGAGATCCTTGCGCACAACCTTGCCCGGGAAAGAGGCTAAGATTTTATATTGTAATTCTTCCATTGAATTAAGGCTTTAAGGGTTTAAACCTTTAAGGCATTAAGGCATTAAGGCATTAAGGCATTAAGGCATTAAGGCATTAAGGC
>CAZLSW010000017.1:5320-50379 GCA_964562375.1 uncultured Muribaculaceae bacterium
TTAAGGCATTAAGGCATTAAGGCATTAAGGCATTAAGGCATTAAGGCATTAAGGCTTTAAAGATTTAAAAATCTCTATCGATAAGGGTGGTATTTATTATATTTTTGATTATTAAGGGATTTAGGGGATCTTCGATGTCGAAGACCTTGAGTTGCATGAGCTTGGAGGTCGCTTGCTGCGAGACAGTGAGCACCACCTGGTTGCGGCGGTTGTTGGGGAGAGTGTCGGTGGAATCGAGGATCACCTGCGCCAGCTGGCTTACCAACTGGTCGCCAACATATACGCCGCAGGTGACAGTGCGCTCCTGCACATCCATCGAGATGGCTTCCTCCTGGATCAGGTGAACCTTCATGCGCGACGACGACACCGTGGGGGTGGATTCAAGCAACTGCACGCCTACGCGCTGCTTGACGTTGGTGCGCTGGTAGGTGCTGTGAATCAGCGGGATTACCATCTCTTGCAGTGAAGCGCCACCGTGTGCGAACTCGTAGTCGCCGCCGGGGGCCTTCAGGCGGTTGGTGCCGTTGGGCGTGGCGACGAGGTAATTAGGTGAATAGTGAGTAGTGAGTAGGTTGCCGGTGGGATACTCACTACTACCTAAATACTTAATTACCTTCTTGGTGATGCCGAGGCGGGGGGCCGGGTCGCGGGTGATGTAGTATCGGCTCTTGCGTTCCAACGACTCATCCTCCACCGGCTGCTTGTCCTTCTCCTCGAAAACCATGTCATTGAAAAGGAAGCCGTGGTCGGCGGTGATCCACACCTCGCTGACGTTGGCCGTGTCATGGATGAAGGGAACCATTGCCGCCAACTCTTGGAGGGCCTGTTGGGTAGCGGCGACGAAGGTAGCCCCGTTGGCTCCGTGGCAGTTGCTGTCGATGGTGTCGTGGAAAAGGTACACGAGCTGATGCTTGAAAAGCTCGCGCTTCTGCTCCTTGGTCATCGCCTCGTAGTCGGAGTAGTTGCAGGCCACGGCCTTGTCGCCCAGATACTTCTGTAGCTGGGCCGTGCGGCGGGGGAGGTTGCCCAGCACCTGCCCGTCGACCAGCACCTCGCACTTCTCCGCGCTGAACTCGAGCGACTCGTGGGGCAGGAGCGTGTCCATCGTGTACTTGGTCTCGGTGGGGAGTCCGGCGAGCATCGGGGTTAACGTAGCCCGGTGCTTCTTACCGGCGAGACGCCCCAAGAGGTCGGCACCCATCTCGTAGCGCAGGGCGTCGCTGACGATCACCACGGCCTTCACCTTCTGGCCCGGCTTCTGGTCGGCGTAGAAATTCTCCTGCTTCTCGGTGGTTGGCCATTGCCCCTGCAGGCCTCGCTCTCGCAGGCAGCGCGTCCACTCGAGGTTGAGGTCGTTGGCAAGCGTGGCGTAGTCGCTGTCGAGGCGACGCTTGATCTCCTCGAAACCCTCGGTGCGCGCCTCGGTGGGGAGGCCAACATAGGCGCTCAGCGCCTGGCGGTAGAGCTGGTCGAGAAGGTAGAATTGCTTGCAGTAGCGCTCCACGTAGAGGTCGGGGGTGTTGAGTACCAGCGTGCCCGTGGAGGTGGCCTGCTCGTAGTAGCGTGCCACCAGGCCCAGCCAGTGGGCGATCCGCGCCAACTGACCGTCGCCCAAATGCGGCGACAAGGCGTGCAGGCGCTCCACCACTACCCCGGGGTTGGGATAGAGGTACTGGTTGACGATATGCGCCACAATCGGCCGACACATCCCCTCACTCAGATGAGCATAGCGCGCGTCGGGGCCGTATATATCTATTAATGTGTCCTCGCGGATGCGGTCGCCGAGGGTGTCCCAGGCGGTCTGCCACCACTCGGCGAGCCGCGGGTTGTCCGCCACGGCCCCCAAGAAGTTGTTGATCGACTGTATCTGCTGGCCGTTGGTCACTTTCAGCTGTTTGTAGGGGTCGGCGGGATCGGCGGCCAACAGCTGAGTGATGGCGTTGTACTTGATGGCTTCCACCACCTGGCGCATGCGCTCCTCGTCGTTGGGGTTGTAGCTGAAGCCCACCATCTGGATGAGTTTCCGGTCGAGCGACTGCTTGAGGTCGGTGGCCCCCGGTTTGCCGACGCTCCCCTCAAGGCGGCGGAAGAATGTCAAGGCTTTGTCACGGTCGGTGGCGCACCAGGCCGCGAGCCGCGCCACGATGGCGCTCCACGTCATCAGCTCCTTGCTCCCGAGGTAGGCTGATATGATCCCCCGGTGACCCACGTCGAGCGAGAACGCCTCGGGATGGTAGTGGGGCGCGAGCACGCAGTTGAACTTGTCGCGCAGCAGCTCGGTGATGTGGCGCTGGAAGAAGTCGGCGTACTGCATCGGCAGCCCGCGCTGCTGCATGAACGCCACGCCGTCCTCCTCGTGGAACACCATGTTGGCCATCAGCACCGACATCAGCGGGAACCGACGGCACACCTCCTGGTTGCCCGGCTCGGGAGCCGCCTGGTTGAACGACAGCACCACGCGCTTCCTGGCCCACTCGCCGGCCAGCCGCACCTTCGTGCCGAACCAGTCGCCCTCGAAGGGGTAATACACCACATCGTCGGGCCACGGCGTCGCGTCCTCCTCAATCTCGAGCCGCAGGAACGACCCCGGATCGAACACGAACAGCACCCGCAGCTCCGGCCGCTGCTCAAAATAGGATAGTATCTTTTTTCTTATCATTGCTTTTAAATTTTTAAGGCTTAAGGCTTTAAGGCTTTAAATCTTTAAGGCTTTAAGGCTTTAAGGGTTGATAATTCCAGGGGCGGGTGCCTCGGCAGGCGGGATATTGCTGGCAGCTCCAGAAGGGATTGCCGGCGTTGCTGCCCTTTTGGGCTATGCGCTTTATCATGGGCCCTTGGCATTGCGGGCAGCGCGGCGTTTCCACCAGCTGCTCGGCCTGGCGGTTCTTCATCTCCAGACGCTCTCGTGAGAGTTGCTCGCTGAACCCCCCCTCGTCCATGAACTCATCATGTATCTCATTCAATGTCTTCTGGATCATCAGCTTCAGACGCTCGCAGACAATGAGCAGGGCATTGAGGGCCACCTCGAGATTGTCGTTGGCGAGCCAGGGCCGCAATTGCTCGATCTGAGAGCGCAGATATTGTTGGGAGTCGGCGAGCCACCACCCCCCATAGCTGGGCTGAGAGATCTCCAATCCTTTCACGGCCTGGAAATAAGGATGCTCGCGGCCCCACAGCGGGATTTCTCTTCGCAACGACTGATAGAAGAGGTCGCTGCTCACCTCCGAGATGCTTGCGCGGGCCACGTCTACCAGCTTGAACTGCGTGGCGCGCGAGGTGTCGCGACGCGAATAACCTTCGGCAAGATTTGCTGGGACTGAGCGGGCGGCCATGGTCATTTGGTCGTAGAGGCGGCCTTGGGGGTCGTTGTTTTGATCGAGGATGCGATGGCATAATTCTTCAATGAAATATTGAATTATAGTGGCCCAGAGCCAGCTCTGGGTGGCCATATAGCCATTGATGGAGCCGAATTTCTTGGACATGATTTTAAATCTTTAAATCTTTAAATCTTTAATTCTTTAAGGCTTTAAATCTTTAAGGCTTTAAGGGATTTTAAGGCTTTAAAGCTTTAAGGCTTTAAGGGGTTATTTGAGGGGGGCGACAACGTCACCGAAAAGTTGATAATTCTTCGCGACGCCGGCGTCGAGGTCGAGGGAGATCTGCTGGTTGGCGACGGCGTGGAGGCGCACGTCGTACTCGCGGCAGTCGTCGAGGTCGGCCTGGCGTTTCTTGAGGGTGCGTCGCTCCAGGGGGGTGAGCGAGGCTTGGCGGGCCATCAGGGTGTCGACCTCGCGGCGCAGCCAGTCGATGTGGCGCAGCAGGTATTTCTCGCGCACTATCTGGGCGGTGAACGGGTTCATGCGGTGCATGTAGGCGATGGCGCGGAAAGCGCCTTTCCGCGACGAGAAGAGCCAGTAGATGGGGCGCCGCTGGTACATCTTCAGGTGATCTTTCCAAAACTCCCGCTGGAAATAGTCGGCGAGCGTCATGCCCAGGCAGGCCTCGATGAAGTTGAGGTTCTCGACGTGGGTATCGTCGCCGAACACCTGTCGCACCCAGTCGCTCATGCGTATCGGGGCGTTGTCGGCGAAGGGGCACTCCTCGGGCATCAGAGGGATGATGGCGTCATCGTCGATCTCAAATATCTCGCCATCCTTTAAAGCTTTAAAGCTATAAGGCTTTAAGTCCTCCTCGGTGGGGTCCTGGTGGGCGATGGCGAGGCCGGGGCGGTCGAGGCGGTAACGGCCCATCATCGTGCCCACGGCATACGACAGCAGCTGCCGCATCAGCACGGAGCGGTTGAAGGTAATTAGGTAATTAGTGAGTAGTGAGTGGCGGTTGCCGGCAGGATCGAGAGGCGTGTACTCACTAATTACCTTGTCACTACTTACCTCTACCTCGCCTTGCTGAAGTATCGTCACTTCGTTCCAGGGGACATCGGGCATCAGCTCGTCCTGGAGACCGTAGATCTCGATGAACCGGCGATTGAGCTCCTCCTCGTTGGCGTGGAGGCGCAGAAACTTCTTTTCCCAATACTGTTCATAAGCTAATGTCACATCGCTTAGGCTGTTACTATGAGTGGGGATGTTGGGATCAGCCATAAATTCAGTGGCCTCATCCTCATCGAGCATGTCGATATCGGCAACATTCTGCCCGCAGTCGCTGCGTCGCTCCAGCAGCGGTGAGCCCTGGAAGTCCCACGACGTCTCATGCGCGTCCCAGTCCTCCTTCGAGATGGCCACACACTCCTCCACCAGCCGGTCAATCTCAGAAGAAGAAAGAACCTCTGAATAAATAGGTTGTGCTCCAACATCCCCTGGTTGGTAGTTTATAGTTGGAGCAAGATACTCAAACATTTTTTGAGCGACTTTAGAGTTTAAGAAGCCACCTAAACTCGTAAGATGATTACTAGAAAAAAGTGAATTTCCACCACTGTCATAGAGAGCTCCCTGTGGAGAATATCTAATAGAAAATAATCCCCCTGAGATGGTTGACCATGTGAAACTTTCCTTAAACCATTTATCCTTATTTCTTAGGGTGGGCTTTTTCTTTGGCCAGCTGAGGCGGGAACGTAATTCTTCATCTGAGCCATTCCAATATAATACATTTTCCCTAAATCCATACCATCTACGAAAGCCTCCTCCTTTGTTATAAGGAACATATTTACCTTTACCTTTAGAGCTGTCTATATCATCATATTTTGGTTCCCACCAACATCTGAGGAAATATTCATTCTCTCCAGTGTCAATGCCCTTGCATGGAGAAGCAATTTGCGAAATTCCTGGGTGTTCGAAGGCTTTGATGATTTTGTCGGAGACCCAGTAGCCGATGGGGGAGCCGGGGATTTTCGCGAAGGCACTCTGCTCCTTAATGGCAAAGCGGCCATTGTCTTTCTTGGGAAAGACATATGGAGCGCGAGTTTCGGGATTGATATCGTCGATAGTAAGGAAGGAGTAGATGCCTTTTCGGTCGTCAGGCACTGACTTCTCAATGATGGTTGAGACAGTGCCGAAGGCAATGCCCATCACGTGCCATCCGAAGTGACTGAGCGAGATGATGAAATTGTCGCGCAGGAGCTTGGTACGGAATTTCTCGAATGAGCTTAGGAACATCCAGGCCTCCATCGTGACAACGCCAAGTCTGCCGCCAGGCTTAAGCATCTGCAAGCTTCTCTCCATGAACACGGAGTACATATCTGTCTTGGCATCAGGATAATGCTTGTTGACGTAAGCCGAAAGCTCGGGGATTTTGTTGGTGGGCATATACGGGGGGTTCATGACCAGGGCGTCGTACTTTGCGCTTAAGGCGGCAATGACGGGGTCGGGGCTGTCGGGGTCGTCGAAGATCTGGATGGAGCCGAGGGTCTCGGCCTCGGGGCCGCGGCCGTGCATGGAGTAGACACGCGGCATCTCGGGGCCGGCGAACAGGCGCGAGACGCGGGGCGCCTCGACTTCTGAGCGGGGCGAAGGCGCCCCTCCTCCCAGCGAGTCGACTTGGCAGGCGCGGAGCAGCAGGGCGAAGGTGGCGAGCTGGCGGGCGCGCTCGTCGATGTCGAGTCCCGTGATGTTGTGGCGCAGGATGTGGCGCGCGGCCTCCTCGCGGGTGTACAGCAGGTCGCTGACCAGCACCTCATGCAGCAGGTTGAACACCTCGATAAGGATATGGCCGGAGCCGCAGGCAAGGTCGGCCACGCGAATCTCTTCAGGAGAAGGTAAATAGGTAATTAGTGAGTAGTGAGTAGGGGTCTCGGGAAGGATGAGGTAGGGATATTTGGCGCGGATCTTCTCGGGAGTGTCGAGACCCTCGAGCACATGGGCGCCTTCGGGCAGCACAGGGTACTCACTATTTACCTGATACCTAATTACCTTCAGCACCGCGTTCTGCACCATGTACTTCACGATCCAGTTGGGGGTGAAGATCTGGGTGGCGGCGGGAATGTCGGCCGAGTCGTACTTCCCCTTCTTGGCGAACACTTCGTCCTTGCGCTCCGAGATGTAGAACTGGTAGAGCCAGCCCAACACCTCCGGGGAGGAAAATAGGTAATTAGGTAAAGAGTGAGTAGAGAGTGTCTCGTCAGCTTGGTTTAGCAGGTCGAGGAATCCTCCCGGCTCGAGTATATTGGCGGGGAGGAGCAACTCGGTATAGTCGTGGACGGCGCCGAAGCAGCGGTGGATGAGCGGGGTGTGGCGGCAGAACGGGACGATGAGCGCCAGGAACTGCTCGTAGGTGCGGGAGGCGTCGGCGGCCACCTCCTCGTAGCGCAGCCGCTCCTGGCGGGTGAGTCCGGCAGGGAGACGCCCGGCGCGTGCCTCGGCGACGATCACCGGCACGCGGATCGCCGGGTCGGGGATGGACAAAACGGGGCCTATAAAGCCGTTGCGGTGGAGGATACGTATGGCCGTAAGGCGGTTGAACCAGGTGTAGGCCACCTCCTCCACCACCTCGCGCACGCCGCGCTGCTGGATAGCCTCGTAGAGCGCCCGCCACTGCTCGTAGAACTCCTCGGGGAGCTGCTCGCCGCGGTAGAGCGTGGCGCCCTGGATCTGCCGCGGGAACTCCCGGGCGTCGCCCTCGGCGTCGAAGCCCAGGGCGAGCAGCTTGCGCCGCACCCCCTCGAGCAACACCACGCGCGCCCGCTGGGCGAATATTTTTAGCTTGCTGGTATTCATTCTTTTAAAGATTTAAAGATTTAAAGCATTAAAGATTTAAGGCTTTAAAGCATTAAAGAATTAAGGGGTCTATTTCACCATCAGGTATTCGTTGTCGGCACAGGCGGTAAGCTTGGCCATGAGCTGGGAGCGCAGGCCGGCCAGATAGGCGTCGACATCGGCCTCGGTCTTGATCTTCTTCGAGGAGCCGGTCTTGAGGCTTATCATCTTGGTAACAGGCTTTGGCACTACTGGAGGTTGAGAACCAGGCTTCGGAGGCGTGGGTGGGGTCACCGGGATATGGTTCATGATCCACTGCACCTGCTGGGCACGCCAGTCGGCGACGTTGTTGGCATTGAGGGCGAGGACATGGAGCTTGTCGCTGCGGGTGAGATTGTCGATCATCGCCGGATTGGTGGTATAGGCCACCTCGTTCTCAGCGGCGATATGCTGCACCTCCTCTATGGCTTCCTCGTAGGCGCGGCGCACCTCCTCGCGCTTGCTCTTGGTGAGCTCGGCCAATTCCTTGGCCAACTCGCGCTGCAGTTTCACGTAGCGGGTCATGTTGGGGAAGGGCCACGGGTCGCTTTTCACCGCCTTCAGTTCCTGCACCTTCTCCTTGTCGGCGATGAACTCGAAGTTCTCGCGGTTGTCGTCGAGGAAATCGAGCATTCGGCGATAGGCCGCCTCGTGGTCCTGGACGAACTGGAAGATCTCTTTGCAGCGGTCGATGAGTGACGAGGCCTGCGGCTGCTCGGCGATCACCAGGTCGAAGAAGGCCTTGTGGTCGCGCTCACCGTCCCAACGCTCCAGCAGCTCGATAGCCTCGTCGATTGGGCCGATGAATGGTAGCCCGGCCAGCTTGTCGCGACGCTCGCGATAGCTCTTCAGGGCTTGCGAGGTGCTGACGTGGCGCTCGCCGGTGGCCGTCTCCTTGCAGAGGCGGTACAGCTCGGAGGGGTCGTAGGCTTGCGGGGCCTGGGTGAGGTTGAAGGTGCGCTTCCACGCCTCGATGAACTGGTTGACCAGCTCTTGCGAGATAGCCGTTGCGGCGACGATGGTGAACTTGGTGGAATCACGCACCAGGTTCTGGGCCACGACGCGTGAGTCGATATTGGCGTCGTTGATGTACTTCAGCGAGCGCACGCCGCGGCGCCGCAACTCGTTGATGAAGTAGGCGGTGGTGATGTCGCTCCACCCGTAAGGGCGCCCGGCGAAGTTGCGAAGCACCTCGGAAACATACACCTCTTTCATGGGGTAGGAGCTGATGTACTGCTCCACGAGGCTCTCGGCCTGCGAGATGGGCTTGAGGGCATACTCCTGCGCTCCCACCGGCTCGAGGATGTGCTGGCGCAGCTTGTCGAGTGTCTCCGGGATCTCACCCCCGAAGCCGAGCTTGGCGTACTGGAACACGCGACCCAAGTGAGCCTCCATGGCAGCCTTGTAGCGCGCGGGGCCTTGGACGGTGACGTTGAGCGGGTTGTCGCCCGAGAGGATGGCGCACTTGTTGAGCACCACGGCCATCTTGGGGAGTATGCGCTTGGCGCGCACGTCGGCGGCGCGCTCCTGAAAGTGGCGTATGGTCTTCTCGCGCTGCTGCGAGTTGGCGCCCTGCGATACGAACTTCTGCACCTGGCAGTACCAGAAGATGTCGTTGGAGAGGAGTTTGTCCTTGGCTATCTCGCTGCCGATGTCGAAGGTGAGAGTGTGTTGGTCGCGGAAGCCAAAGGTGCCGTTGTGCTGAGTGCTCACGGGCCAATCGACCACGATGTCGGCGTTGTTGGAGTAGAATGTCTTGTTGAGGATGTTCCAGCCCACGGTGAAGTTGCGCGAGCAGTAGGGCTCGCGGTTGCGGTCGGCGGAGAGTCCGAAGTGGCCGCGGATAATCTCGAAGTAGAACTTTGCCATCGTGGGGGTGTCGACCAGTATGCCGTCGATCTCGCGGGCGGCGTCGATCTCATCCTCGCTCTGGAAGCAGTATACCTCGATGCCGGTGCCCTCGCCCAGTGGCTCCGAGCGGATGATATGCTTGCGGTCGAGGAACGCGAGGGCGCGCTCGGTGCGGTTGATGAGTTCGGCCTTGTTGGTGTCGACATCCTCCATAAGGAGGGTGACGATATGCTCGAGGGTCGCCGGGAAGAGCATGCGGTTGGGTCCGTCGAGGTTGCAGATCATGAACAGCACGTTGACCACACGCTGGGCAAAGTCGCGATCCTCATATTCCTGGATCATCGCATTGGCGTTCTGTATAGACTTCTGTCCCGAAGCCATCAGCGAGCCTTGGAACATGGCGTTGTAGAAGCGGTCGAACGACACGAAGCGCCCCACCTTATGGTCCTTCTCGGCGATGGCGGTGGAATGGGTGATCTTGATGATCGAGCGCTCGTTGCCGCGGCTCTGCGAGTCGATGTAGCGGAGCTTGCCGAACGCGTCGAGCACCTTCATGATCAGTGAGAACTGATAAGGCACGAACGGGTAGTATCCCACGAAGTCGTCCTCGGAGCGGAAAGCGTAGAATGCCGAGGGAAGCGAGAACTGGTTGGCGAGAGCCAACTGCTTCCCCTTGTAAAGGTCCTTGAGCTCCACGGCGCCCTCGGGGGTCTTCTCGAGAAGGCGCTTTTGGGTGATGTACTCGGTCTGGGTGCCTTTTAGCGAGACGCGCACCTCGAAGCGCCCCATGATCTTGCCATAGTCGGGGGCCGTCTCGAGAATCTGCATGTTGGAGAGGAGCTCCGAGAGATCCTGCTGGGCCGTGCAAGCCACCCACGCCTGATCCTTGCAGTGGTTGTGGAGGCCGGTGACGATTTCCTGAAGTTGAAGCAGCAACTGGGTGTTGTTGCTGATGAACTGGCTCACCTCGTCGACGAGGAACAGAAGGCGGAAGTTTTTGTTGTCCTTGCGGGTGATATACTCGGCAATCTCGGAGCAGAAAGCCTCGGGAGAGACATTGATGCGATCTTCCATCACCGACTTTAGGATGAGACTTTTGTCGAGCGTAGGTACCAGCTCACAAGCCACGTCCAGAGGGATGCCCGGTTCGGTGTTGATGAGGGTTTCGGCATCTGAGGCCCAATCGAAGCCCAAGTCGGCCATGCGGCTCATGAACTCCGAAAACACGCCCTTTGAATCAAGCACCTTCTCGAATCTCTGAGCCAAGGCCAGGTTGAAGGAGTTATAGCCGCGATGACGGTTGAACTGGTTCCAGAACACCTGGGTGAACACCTGGCGCTCCTGGGAATTGGTGTCGTGGACAGCGCCTATGTTGAAAAGCACCACCTCCACATCGGCCTTCCGCAACCACTGAGCAAGGTCGCGCATCTCTCCCACCTGCACCTCGCTCTTGGAGCCGTCCACAAGGTTGGGGTCACGTTCCTCCACGGCCTCTTGCAGACGCTCGAGGGCCGCTTCGCGATAGAGGGGGTTGATGCAATAGCCAAGATATTTGAGGAAGTGGGACTTTCCGCTGCCGAAGAAGCCGTTGATCCAGATGCCGTCGTGGCTCTTGTCCTGGACTTTGATATGGTATAGAACGTTGTAGAGGCCGTTGATGATGTCGTCGGTGAACACGTACTCCTCGATTTCGGTCTTTACCGTATCGGGGGCGAAGTCCTCAGCGGAAACCGCGGGGTTGAGCGGGCGGTCGATTTTCTTCTTGTAAAGGTCTTGTATAGTGGTCATCGTAGGTATTTAGGTAATTAGTGAGTAGTGAGTAAATTAGGTAATTAGGTAATTAGGTAATTAGTGAGTAGTGAGTAAATAGGTAATTAGTGAGTAGTGAGTAGGGAGGGAGCAAGAAACTCACTACTCACTAATTACCTATTTACCTCTCCCGCGTTGAGGAGAAGGGTGGCGCGATAAGTGTGCGCGTCGTCAAGGCAGTCGAACAGCGAGAACGAGTTCTCCACGCGATGCCCCGGGTAGAACACTATTATCTTGTAGCGGTCGGTTTGGTTGTAGCTCTCGTAATTGGTGAGGAACACGTTGGTGCGAAGATAGGGGAACATGTCGCCGATGCCGTAGACAAAGACATAGGGACGCTTCATCCCGTCATCCTCCTGCTCGATATGGCTGAGGATGCGCTGATGGATGTACTCCATAAATTCCTTGGACTGCGCCTTATGACATAAGGTTTTGTGAATTCCCTCAGGATTGGTGACCTCGCGCTCCAGTAAGTAGAGCAGAAGCGACGGGTTTTTCTTCCCGAAGCTCTGAGAGTCGAGGAACTGGCAGAACTCGTTGAAAAGGTCGAGCGTCAGGGCATCGACATAAGTGGCGGGGCGCACCAAGTTTTGCTTGAACGACTCGATCTGCTGGCGCATCGAGTATTCCTCATCGGCGTTGTACTGGAAGATGAAGAAGTTGTAGAACAGGTCGCCGTTCTTGGTGTCCTGAAACTCCGGGCTGTTCAGCTTTTCGTATAATTCGGGTACGGTCATGATTCTAAGGCGGCTAATTGGCGTATGTTCTCGATCTCGTAGGGTTGGAGGAGGCAGGCTTCCAAGAACCAGTCGTAGCCGTGGCGCACATACCAAGCGTACTCTTGTTCCGTCAAGGTCGAACGGTGCAAGGCACCGGTTTTGCGGTCGAGCAATCCGGACTGAGATAGGAAGGTGATGAAAGCGGACATTACACGGTCTTTGGTCTCGTCGCTCCATGAATCCACAAACTCGTCGTTGGCGGCAATCTCATATAACACGAAAGCCAGGTCGTCACGTTTGACGGTTTGGTCGAGGGAGCGCCATTTTGGCACTGTGACCTGAAGTTGTAGATCGAGTACCAGACGGTAGGTCTGCATCAGCACGAGAAGCATAGCCAGCCGCTGGGCATCCTCTGAGAAATTCTTGTAGTCCTCCCAGAACCATCTGGGCATCGCCGCGAATCGGCGTTTCAATTCAGTAATATATCGGCTGCGCGACTTCACGGCGTTGACCATCAGCACCTCGTTGGCCTCTTGCTCGTGGCGCAGAAGATCGTCGGAGTTGGGGGCCATTAATAAGGGGAGCAGACGGTTCATCTCGTAGAGCATGAACGAGCAGCCGGTGAAGGCCGCGCTGTATGGACTATTATTAGTGTTTTTGGGTCTCATTCCTTGGGGGTTTCGGAAACGCGTTTTCTAAGTTGGTTTAAGTCTTCCTCGCAGAGTAGCTGTCGCGGAGGCACGTTGAGGATCTCGGCGATCTCAAACAAAATGGGAATCGGGGGCTGCACATTGTTGGTGACATAAGCGTTGACCTGCCGGAACGTCTTGCCCAGTTGTTCGGCCAGCCAAGTCTGCTTGATACCACGACTTGCCAATTCCTCTTTAATGCGATTATACTTTAGTTTTTCCATTGCTTTGGTAAAAGACTGTGGGGAAGAAACTCTGTTTTTCATACAATTCGCAAATATAGGAATTATTTCGGTATAAGCGACGTTTTTTTCATGTAAGTTTTCAACAATTTTCAAAACATGCTGAAGAACATATTTTTCATGGATGAATTAGGGATAGTATTTTTGGTTATGTGGAGGAAAAATTTGTAACTTAGATAGTGGAGGGTTGAACTCCCTTGTGGCTCCGATTTTGACAAGCAGGCCGGAGACTGGGTAGTAGACGTAGGAGCCTAGGATGGTGCGCCCTGACGCTTTGAGGGCTTCCTCGTAGCACACGAACTGCATGCCGTATTTTCCGGCGAAGTGTGGGCTGGTGGGGTCGGTCACGTCATTCTCCTTTCCGGGGAAGGTCTTGAAGTCGACAAGGACGCAGCCTTGAGGGGTTTCGTAAACGAAGTCCATCGAGCCGCGCACGATAGCGCCGCCCTTGGTGTTGTAGAATGGCACCTCGTGGTGGATTCCCGAGGCCTCGCCGTAGCAGTCTTTGAGCCACTCAACGAGCCACTGGTAAGCGTCGACCACGGCCTTGCTGTTGGGGATTACGAGGTCGAAACCGAAGCCGTGTCTTACCGAGTTGAACACCTCCAGATCGTGGGCGAGGTCGCCGGTGAACGCGGCGTAGGAGTTGTGGATGCAGTCGCCCACAAGGTTCATCTCGGGGTGGCCGTGAAGGATAATGCGCTTGCCCGATTTGTCGACCAAGTTGGCACCCGACGACATGTCGATTTTTATGGTACTGGGGGAGATGTAGCGGGGATTGTGGTCTACTTGCTCAATCGAGAGGATGTCGATGTCGCGAATCTCGGGAGCCTCGTCTTCCTCGGTGTCATACACCTCGGAAAGCTCGCGCTGTGGCCAGTTGTTGATGGCGACAAAGAAACCAGTGGAGAAGATGTCGCCGTGGGGAGCGTCGGGATCAATCGAAGTGGCGACCCCCAAACGGGTGAAAGCCACCATCGGGTCGCCACCGCGGCCACGAGCATGGGAGTAGGTGATCAGTCGGTCGCGAGCACGGGTCATGCCAACATACATCAGCCGTGCGGCTTCCTCAATGGCCTGCCGCTGCGCGTCAACGTAAGCCTGTGATCCCATCACCACTTGTTTGAGGTCGTCGGGAAGGCCTCTCGTTCCGGAGAACACGTTGGGCAACAGGGAGATAAGCATCTTGGGGAACAGACAATTGCGGGTTGGTTGCTCCTGGCGTATCTCATGCACACCAAACACCTCGCGCTTCACAATGTTGGCCTCCTTGGCCGGGTCGTGGTCGAGCGACACAAGGACGACGTTTTCCCACTCCAAGCCCTTGGCACGGTGATAGGTTGACAGCACCACGCCTTGTGAATCCCCCTTGCTCTGGGACTCGACGGTGCGCAGCCAGTTGATGAATCCGTTGATGCTCACGCCGAAAGCCATCGTACGGCAATAGTTCTCGTATCGGGTGGCGAGAGCCATGAGTTGGTAGATATTGTCCTCGCGCTGCCGCCACCGTGCGTCCCAGCTCTTGAACACCGAGCGCAAGTTGAGCTCCACCATTATCGTTTCAATCATCGACGGCAACGGCTGGTTGACCCATTGCGCGCGACGGTCGAGGATGCGAGCGATCAAGGGATTGTCGGCGAGCCACGCTGCCGGTCGCTCGGGAGCGGGAGCACCATCGGGAGTGTTCTCCACCTCCTGAAGATACCGGGCGTACTCCTCGCGCTCGGCCATTCGGCTCTGGATCATCTCCTCGAGCGTGAAACCGCGAGTGGCGAGGAACGCCACGCGGGCTCGGGCATGGGGATTGTTGGCGTCGACCACGAGCGAGAGGATGGCCGACATAAGCTCGATCTCCATGCGATTGGCGAGTTCGCCTGTGATGTGGTTGACAGGGATACCGGCCTTGTCAAGAGCGGATGCAACGATATTAAGGTCGTCGTTGGTGCGGCCAAGCACGGCGATTTTGTTAAAGGGTATATCGTACATCTCGGCGAATCGCCCGATATATGTTGCCAACTGGTCGCCAAGGGCATCCTCCTTTTTGGTAAACTCGGTAGTCCAATGGAGCAGGTTTGGCCCGTCAATCTCTTTCTTGCGATTAGGGATGAGGGTAATCTTCTGGGCGGGGAGTTTGCCCTCGAACACCTTGGTGAACATGGCATTGCAATGGTTCACAATGTCGGGCTGGGAGCGGTAGGATTTGGGTAGCGGTTTTATTCGCTTTGGATCCTCGCTCTCGATCATCGACACGACGGCCTCGGTGAGGTCGGTGTCGGCGCCTCGAAAGCGGAAGATGGCTTGCTTGGAGTCGCCGCACCAATAGCTTTCTTCAACCATCTCGCTCAGGCGGTTGAAGATGTCGACCTGCACCGGGCTGGAATCCTGGAACTCATCGACCATCAGCACGCGGTAACGACCGCGAATCTCTTGCTCGCACTCGGGGTGCTGCAACAACCTGACGAAGTAGCTCTCCATGTCGTTGAAGTCGAGGATGCGACGCTCGGCCTTGTAGTCGCTATACTGTTGTTTCCACCGCTGGGCGATGGCGAAGATGCGCTCCACCACTTGAGAGAGCATGTCGAACACCTGCTGGGAGTGCCACACGTCAGTCAGCTCGGCTATCAGGTTGTCGCGCTCGAGCAACAGCTTGGCAACCTTGGTTTTAGGAGCTTTGGAGATTGCCGTGGCAAGAGACTCGTAGTCGGTGAAGCCCCATGTGCGCTTGCGTGACAGCTCTTTCAGGCGCGCCAAGCGGTCTTGCGCCGCATTGCGCTCGTCGCCTTCATCAACTTCCTCTAAGGCTCGGATCACAGGCATGTAATCCTCCTTGGATTTGAGGGTTCCGGGTCGTGGTTGGTATATCTCCCGCAGACGCTCGATGGAGTATTGGCACGACTCCTCGAAATCGTCCACGCGGTACCATGTGGCCTTGTTGATCACCTCCTGGAGCCACCCTTTCCAGAAATCATCGTCGGGGATAGTGCCATGGTTGCCGTCCTCGCGCATCTTCTCCATATTGAACGCCTCGCGGAACTGGTGGAACATCTCAATGTCCTGTGCCGTGGGCAGCTCGGCGAGAGAACGGTTGATGTAGAAGTTGGTTGCGTCCTCGTCCATCACGTTCATGTTGGGGCTGAGGTCGAGCAGGTACCAAAACTTGGTGATGAACTGCTGGCCGATGGAGTGGACAGTGCCGATGATAGCCTGGTCGAGCAACGCCGCCTCCTGGGTCAACCCCTGCTCGTAGAGCACGGCACGGGCACGCTGACGAAGGTCGTCGGCCGCTTTGGTGGTGAAAGTGGTTAAAATCACCTCGGAGGGTTTCACTCCTTCGCGGATTTTGTCGGCAAGGAGATGGGTGAGTGTGTAAGTTTTGCCGCTGCCCGCTCCGGCGTTGAAGTATGTGACGTTTTTCATTGCAGGAATCCGAATTTAAAGCATGCGTAATTGGAGAATTTGTTGACGGCGTGGATATCGTCGGTACCGTATTCCAGGGCCAAGGGGAAGAGGTTGAGCTCTTGTTGGGAAACGCCGTATTCCGAGGCTTGGATGTCGTTACCCTCGTTGTTCTCGATCACGCCTTGCTCGAGCTGCTCGCGACGGTAGCGATAGGAGTTGATGGCCTGATCCACGAGGTTGTCGGCGTTCATGGGAGTTACGAGCTCCACGTTGGGCCCATGCAGGTCTTCGCTGACGGTGTACATTCTATGCCGCGGCATTATGAAATAGGCCGTGGCGACCACTCGCTTGCCGGTTTCAATCTCCAGCAAGCGCTTGTAAATGGCCAGCTGAAGCGACAAGTTCTGCTCCAACAGTCGGCGGTGATAGGAGCGACTTCCCGACCATTTGAAGTCGAACACCACAAGGTTGCCATCCCTGTCGCTGAGCACCATGTCTATGAATCCCTTGAAGGCCGGATCATCCTCATCGGGAAGCAAACCAAGATGGGTGTCGACACGCTGCTCGCGACCCTCGACCCTCAAATGATTGTGACGGATAATCTCAAGCAGGGTGTCCACGCATTCGCGCAACGATCCGCGGTACTGCTTCAACTCAAGCTCGTTTTCGGGGAGGAGCAGGATTGCGCCCACCTCTTTTAGTGTGTCATCAACAGTGCTGTTGAAATGCTCGCTGATATTCTTGGCGATTTCATCGGCGTCGCCTGTGAACAATCGCTCGATTACCTTGTGGGCTACGTCGCCCTTGATGGTGAAAAGTTGCTTGAGGTCGGTCGACGAGCGGTTGTAGATGCGAGACACCTTCTCCAAGACGTAATCCAGTGGGTACTGAATCAGATTCTCGAGTGACGTGTAGCTCTCACCTTTAGGCATAGGCAGGGTGCAGTTGACTTGCAGCTCCGCGTCCTCGGAGTAATTATACACTGGCTCCACTGATGCGTTTTCCACCGCGTTGAGGTCGGGAGTTAGGGTGATATTTTTGAGCGTGTGGCTGAAAGCGTTTTTCAACCGGGTAATCAGTGGATGCTCGGTGGTGCCGGCTCCAGCCGATTTTTTGCAAGTGACTATCACGCAACGCTTTCGTACGCGCAGCACTGGCAGCCGTAGCAACCGTATTGCCTCGCGGTTGAAGTCGTCCGCCCCGGGGAAACAGCAACCCAATGCAGTGAAATGCTCCAACTCACGGGCGTTGAGGAAGTCGTAAGGGTATTTCGCGGGGGCGTAGTTGTAGCAATCAGTCCACATAACGCTCTCGGCGGGGTCGATAATCTCGCAGTAGCTTGCGGTGTGCCGCGACCCGCATTGGGGCTCGTAAACCTGGTGACGCATTCCCTGATAGAGGGTGCTGATAGCGGCCTCCAGTCGGCGGTATGGGATTGTAACGTCGGGGATGTCGGCGATGAGGGTGTCGAGCGTGTCGCACAGTTCTGCCACCACGCCCAGTTGCTTACGCCGGGCGTCCTCCATGGTTTCAATTTGGGTCATCTGCGCGGCCCAGCTACCGAGGGCGTTGTTGAACTTTCGCAGCGTTGCCATGTCCACCCCGTCGGGCTGCGGACGCATGTCGAATTACTCTAAGGATTTGCGAGCCTTTTCCCTCTCCTTGTCATCCTCCAAGGTGGCGAGGTATTCCTCAATGGCGGTTGTGTAACGCTCGTTGTCGAAGCCGTTGGTGTCGAGAATGGCGCTCACCAACTTGCTGCGCAAATCGCTCTTGATGGGATGAACCGGCAACTGCAACCACGACAGCAGGTTGTTGATGTTCAGAGGGTATTCCAAAAGATTCATGCCCAGCATAAACATCTGAGCCACTTGCGGGCTGGCGTTGTCGATGGTGGCGCCAGAGGTAGGTTGGCCCAACATCCGCTGGGTGTCGTCGAAGAGTTTGCCACCATTCGACGTCACATAGACTTCGGCACTATCGGACCCGATCGAGGCGATATAACGCGCGGCATCAGTAGAGGTCTCAAATTCCCAAATCAACAGCGAATCGTCATCGGCTTGGAGGTCGTCCGCGGCCGTGTCGTGAATCAGCAGTTCCTGGGCTTTGGCAAGGTTGGTGTCTGTTTCAGCCAGCACTTCGTCTTTGTCGTAGACCACATCCACTCCCAACTCTTGCAGGCGGTTGAGCAGCTTAACCACCGCGCCTTGCAGAGAGGATTTACCGGTCACACCAACCTTTATGACTGTCCCCGTTTCAAAGGGATTGGATTGCAAGACCGCGGCGATAGAGATCAGTCGGTCGCCCAACGACGGCATGTCGAATTGCTTGTCAACGCGTGAGATCAGCTCCAATCGGTCGTTAGGTGATGGCATCTCATTGTTCCATAGGGCGATGCGCAGAGCGTCGCGCCATTTTAGGCACTCGTTGCTCACGCCCAAGGCGTTCTTGCGCCAAGCCTTCGAAAGGGAATTCCCCTCGCTTTCCATCACTTGGCGCATTAGTTTCATCCATTGCGCCTGTCGCTTGGTTTGTGGCTGCGTGTCGGCGTGGATGCCGAGACGCAATTCAAGCAATGAGGCCACCCCGTCGGTGTTGACCACCGTGGTGTCGTAGGCTATGCCCCCACGTTCGGCGAGGTTGAGCCACGCGTCGGAGGTGTAGTCGGGCAGGTAGTAGATTTGCACAGTTATTAGAGTGTTTATTTGTTCCAGAAGATTTTGTCGTTGTATTCTACGGGAGCGTCGGCTTTCTCGCTCAGGAGGTCGTGATGCTCGGCGACGAAGGCGTCCCACAGGGCGTTGACCTTCTCTGCCACCTCTGTGGCGAGGACAGCACCCGAGTGGCCGCGATCCCAGTCAAACTCGGGGACGCGGGAGGTGAGGACAGCCGAGGTGAGGATGGGCAGCGCGTCGGGGTTGATCCACATCTCCACCTCCATGTCGACGTAGTGGACGTCGCGACCCTTTCCGCTCCAGTCCTCACCGCGCCACGGTTTGCCGATGAGTGTACCCATGCCTACAATGCCCTTTGCGCCGTAGCCCACCTTTACCATATACCAGCGGTCGCCGGGGCGCATCTGCTGCCATTCCCAGGCGCTCCAGTTCATCAGCATCTCCCCGTCGAGGTTGGCTTGGACAATGCCTTGGAGGTTACGAAACATCGAGTAGGACGAGAATCCGGGATTCCATTTGAAGATTACAGTGTTCATAGCGTTGTAGTTTAGTCGATTAGGTAAATTTTAACGAGGATGCGTATCCAAGGGCGTCCGGTCATGAAGTCGTGCTCCACGCTGGCGCGGTCCACTCGGCAGGTGAGCATCTTGCCGGCGTCCATCAATCGGGCGATCACGGCGTTCTGCTCCATGGGAATGATGCCGACTTTGGTAGAATTGTAGACCACCGAGATGGCCAATTCGTCGCCATCGGGCGTGCGCACTAGCTGTAGCTGGGTTCCGGGAGCCATATCCTTTACCATCGCTTCCATCTCGGGCGTGGCGCGGGTGCCGGCCAACTTAAGGTCGAGTAACAAGATCTCGCGTGTCAGCGGCTGCGAAATGGGCGACATTGCCTGCTGCTCAATCAGTTGCAGCATCGCCGGGCTTATAGGAAGGATTTCATATTTCATATTTCAATTTCACATTTTGGGTTAATTGAATATTAGAGAGAGACGGTCTCGGTAGACGCGTTTCTGTTCTTCGAGGCGGTGGTGCTCATCGTCAAGTTTGTCCTGTTCGGCTTTGACCCACACAGGATCTTGGAGTTGCATCTCAAGGTTGAAGGGGAAGACGGTTTTCAGTTTGCAGTTTTCCGACTTCTGCTTTTCGATGTCCTTTTGGAGCCTGGCGATGGTTTCTTCCGGCGATTCGCCTTCGCGGGCGATGTCGTCGAGCGGTGAGTCCATATCGAGGCGCTTCACGATCCCGCGCAGGGTGGCGATGTCGTAGGAGCGATAGGCCGCCACGCCTTTCACAAACAGGTCTTGCAGCGATTCGGGCAGATTGGGATGCAGGTCGGGGTGCAACCGGCGCACCAGCGTGCGGTAGAGGTTGCGCAACTCCTCAATGGTGAAATCGGCGATAGCCACGGCCTCTTGGGCCAACCTTACCTCCTCGGCCTGCCGCTCCAGATCGCGGTAGTAGCTCTGAAGCTGGCGGTTTACCTCATCCTCGATCTTGGCGAGGTTGGGACGCTCATTGCGGTTGAGCGCGGCCTGGGCCAACTCGAGCTTCATCTTCAGCGCCCGCACATCCACCGAGATCTTGTAGTTCTCATATTTCCGCTGCCCCACCAAGAGCATATAGCGGCAAAACAGCGTGTCGCGCTCATGGCTCAACAGGTGGTCGCGCCGCGTGAACAACTGGATATATTCCTTGCGGAGCCGGTCAATCAACTCCTTCTTCTCCCTCGTCGCTGGGGTGATCTCAATCTGCTCTTTCATTCCGTGACTTTTCTTATAACACATTTAGTCCGTGGTCGCAAAATTAATATAGATTGTCGGAAAAATCGTTGCCGAGTCCTCACAAAATTTTTGATTCATTGTTGCTGTAGGTCAGGTAGAGATCCCGAATCTTATCCGCTATCTGGTCACGAAACCATTTTGGCTCAACGACTTCCACTTGATTTCCAAAGGAAAGGACCAAGGCTTCCAGCTCGCGGTTGGGTATGCGCGTCGAAACGGAGGAGGATGCGCTCCACTGGCTTGTCGAGAATCGTCACTCCTACTACATCGTCGAAATATTCATCCCAATCAATGTCGCTGTCGATAAACGGTAGCATCGAAGGCTCGAAGTGGGTGATGCGGTCAAGGGCGATGTTGACCATGCGGCGATGCTCCATGTCGTGGGCGAACAGGAACCAGCGCTGGTGTTCACGCAGCGACATGGCGTAAGCCCACAAATCCTCGCTCTGCGTCTGGTACGGGCGATAGTCCACCACCTTGCGGAACCCGACCTTGCCGAACGTCCACGACACGCCCGTCGACAGGCCGATGAAGTGTTGCTGCGGCACTCGCATCGCTGCTTAATTTCTGCCTCAGCGGTGGCATCCGCATTGTGGCTTTCCGACGCCGCCGGCATCAGCTATAACCGAGGCCACTCCCGCGAGGAACGGGCCAACAAGCGCCACAAAGGCTGTAAATAATCGCCCCCGGCCTTGGCGTTGTCAAAGATTCGCGCTAACTTTGTGAAAACTAACGCAACGATGATTGACGACACCCAGAATCTTAACGAGCATAACAAGGAGGAATACCCTCCGATGCACACCGCGGAACATCTGCAGAATGGGCTGATGGCGAAGCGTTATGGATGCGGGAGGGCATTCTCGTCGCACGTCGAACGCAAGAAATCCAAGCTTGATTATCATCTGCCCGCAGCCTTGACCGATGCGGACATCAAGGCATTGGAGGCGGAGATAAACCGCATCATCGATGAGGATGTGGAAGTGTGGACCGAAATGGCTACCCAAGAGGAGGTAGCCTCGCGTTTCGACATGGAGCGGTTGCCCGATAACGCCTCCGAGACGGTTCGCATTGTCCACGTGGGCGACTACGACGAATGCCTATGCGTGGGGCGCCACGTGTCCCGCACCTCCGAGATCGGCCGCTTCCGCATAAGCAGCAGCCGCTGGCAAGACGGCATCCAACGCCTCGTTTTCCGATTAGACCCCAAATAAGTATAACTGCGGATGAACTGGTTAATACTCATAATTGCAGGATGCTGCGAGACGGGCTTCGCTTTCTGCCTCGGGAAGATGAAGGGCTTGGAGGGCGCGCCTTGGTGGTGGTGGGGCGTGGGGTTCCTCGTGACCCTTACGCTGAGCATGATTCTGCTGGCCAAGGCCGTACACACCATTCCCATCGGCACGGCTTACCCCGTGTGGACAGGAATCGGTGCGGTAGGAACTGTCATCGTCGGGATTCTGTTCTTCAACGAACCGGCCACGTTCTGGCGAATGTTCTTCATCACCACGCTGATAGCCTCGATTATCGGCCTGAAATTCGTAGCGCAATGATGAACGTTGAGGAGGTAAGGGAGTATTGCCTGACGAAGGCGTGGGCCACAGAGGATATGCCATTTGGCGATGGTTATGTGACGCTGCGGGTAGGTGGCAAAATCTTCTGCTGCTTGGTACTCGACCGCGGGCCGCTGGCGCAGTTGAAATGGTCACCCGACGAGTTCGACGAGGTGGTTGAAAAGTATCTTTGGGTCACGCAGGCATGGCATTGGCATAAGGGCCACATGATCCAGTTCGACTGCTCCGACCCGACAGTCGATGGCCACATTGCCCGCGAGCTCATCGACCGTGCCTACAATTATGTCTTATCCCGTTTGCCAAAGCGCATAAAATCGGAGTTGCGAGATGCGTAAATTCATTATAACGGGTGAAGGCAAGCTGCGGCTCGGCGACGTGAACATGCACAAGGACTTGCTCCGGCAGGGCGAGACGTGCGTGGGCGGCGGCTATTACGAGTTTGACTACGTGAACGGTCGGCTGCTGCTCGACGGGAAGTCCTATGACTATGGCCGACCCAAATGGCACCTCGTCGACGCTATAACCGTCCCTACCGCTTATGAAGGCTTGACCGTCTGCTGGGAGGGTGAACCTATTCACCAATGGATAACAGTAAAATACAAAGTCTTATGACGTTCAACGAATATCAAAAGGAAGCTCTCACAACCGCCATTTACCCGCGGGAGATGGCTTTTATAGATCCGGCACTGGGATTGGCCGGGGAGTCGGGCGAGGTGGCTGACAAGATTAAAAAGGTTTATCGCGACCACGGCGGCGTGTTCAGCGAAGATCAGTGTCGCGCTATCGCCTTAGAACTGGGCGACGTGTTGTGGCACTGCGCATCCTTGGCCCACGAACTCGGTTATTCCCTTGACGACATCGCTCAGATGAACATAGAAAAGGTCCAGTCCCGCCAGCGCCGAGGTGTAATCCACGGCAACGGTGACAACCGATAAAACAGGAACCTCTGGGTTGCGAAAGCGCTTCTCGATGAGGCATTCGATGGCCAGTCAAGACCTTTGCGGCAAAACCTTTAGCTCATCGACCGAATGGGAGATAATCCCCGACAGCTCAACCATGACGTAAGACAAATTAGTAAAAATGTTAGTCCGAACAACATAAAAATTGACACCTTAGAGAATTATTTGGGCTAAAATCGTAACTTCGCGTTAACCCAATCCCCTACCGGAGCATTTAATATTAAATTTACTGTCAATGCGACTTAACTCTCTCATAGTTGTTTTTTTAATGGTCGGAACAACACATGACCAAACAGTTATCGCCCAAGAGGAACTGAATGCTCTATCCGACTCTTTGAAGATTGAGGTCCCTGTGCCCCAAGTTGGCTCTCAACCCCCGCAAGAGAGCATTCCCACGAGTGTTTATTCCGGATATGAGCACATCGGGCCATATACTCGGGTACCATTGGCGGTGAATCCCGCGGCCTTCACGCTCACATATCATAGCCATTGGACTGACAATCTCAGCGGTTATACGGCAACGCTCTCGATGCCTGGACTGATGGGCGTGGATGCTGGTGTAGTGCAATATAACTGGAATGTGGGCAACCTGCGTTTCACTCCCGAAGTGTTTGTGAACCGCTATGGATGGTTTCGGGGGGTCACAACGCAGTATGACGCAGGGGGCACGCTATCGTTTGACTTCAACCCCACGTTCAGCATCACCCTTTTCGGCTCCTACGCCAGCTATGCGTGGGCCCCGAACCCGGCTGTCCTCTCCAATATGGCCACCTCCCGCTTTGGCGGCTTCCTGACTTGGAACATCAATGACTATTGGGGCGTGGATATAGGAGCTCAGCGGGTGCGCAACGGCATGTCGGGGCAGTGGGAAACCATCCCGATCATGATGCCCTATTACAAACTCGGGAAGGCCAAGATCGGCATCGACGCCGGCAGCATCCTCCATGAAGTGCTCCGCGACAACCGACACTCCAATCCCACGATGGGTCCTCCCATTGACACCACAATCCGTATCCCTCCCCGCAACTGAATTATGCCACTCGGTTTACAGCTATCGTAAAGGCCACTTTAAAGATTTTCCCGATTTTCCAACCAATAACAACTGCAACCTTTCCGTCGAGGACTGCGTTTCAATGTATGAGAAGATTTGAAAAGCCTACAACGGAAGAGTTGCGGCGGCGGTTGACGCCGTTGCAGTGGGAGGTAACGCAGCGGAACGCCACGGAAAGGCCGTGGCTGAACGAGTATAACGGTGAGTTCCGACCGGGAATTTACGTCGATGTCACCACAGGCGAACCGCTATTCGCATCGAACGACAAATTCCAGTCGGGCTGCGGCTGGCCGGCATTCTCTCGACCCATTGACGACAGACTTATAACGGAAGTCCCCGATACGTCGCACGGCATGCGTCGAGTGGAGGTTCGCAGTAAAACGGGCGACTCCCACCTGGGCCACGTCTTCCCCGACGGCCCGCGTGAAATGGGCGGTCTGCGCTACTGCATCAATAGCGCCGCCCTCCGTTTCATCCCCCTCGAGGACATGGCACGCGAAGGCTATCCCGATTACACTGATCTCATCAAGTAGTTTTATGAACGCCCGGATTAATTCTTTCGGTACTCGCTCGGGGTCGTGCCGGTGTGGCGTTTGAAGAATCGAACGAAGTGCTGGGGGTACTCATAGCCGAGGGCTTCGGCCACCTGTGATACACTGTATTCAGGAATGAGCAGTAGTGACCTGGCTTTCTCCATGACGCGTTGCGAGAGATAGTCCTTGGCCGAGACGCCGGTCTCGCGCTTTATCAGGTCGCCGAAATAGCCGGGCGAGAGGCATATCTGGTCGGCAAACCAGTTGACCGTGGGCACGCCGTGTTCACGGGCCTTGCCGTTGTCGAGGTAGTCGGCGATGAGGTTTTCGAAGCGCAGCAACACGTCGCGGTTGAGTGGACGTCGCTCGGTGAATTGGCGGTCGTAGAAGCGCGTGCAATAGTCGAGCAGCAGCTTGATGTTGTCGCACAGCACGGCCTGCGTGTGCCCGTCGCTGGCGTTCTCCAGTTCTATGTCCATGATCTCTATCAGTCGGCTGACCACATTGAACTCGGATGGCGACAGATGCAATGCTTCGTTGGAGGAATAGTTGAAGAATGTATAGCGTGATATCTCGCGGCCCAGAGTGGTGCCGTGGATAAAGTCGGGATGGAAGAGCAGCCCCTTGAACTTCGGGTCCTTGCCGGGGATTGCCTCAAACTCGCATATCTGCCCGGGGGCAAAGGCTATGATGCTTTTGTCGCCATGGTCGTAGCTGGTCTTGCCATAGGTGATGGTGCAGCTGGCCATATCTTTGAGATACAAGGCGTAGAAGCCCCAGTGCATCACGTAGGGTTTCAGCTTGTCCGGCTCGTCGCAGTTCACGACAGCCACCAGCGGGTGGCGCATCGGGAAGCCGAACAGACGGCAATATTTCTCTATTGAATCGAGCTGCACTACTTCCATGGCGAAATAAGTTTGCATGCAAATTTAGCGATTTTATCACAAACGCCAAAAATGGTAATTTTAACCCCGTTTCAGGTATTAGCGGCAGGCGTTTTGTCATCGTACCTTTGCTACATGAAACTTGCAGTGGAACATCTTCCCGGTATATAAAGTGTCTACGAAATGAACAAGTTAATGAGAATGGTATTTACCGCGTGTTGCGCGGCCTGTATGCCGATGACAATTGTAGCTTGCACCTCATGCAGCAGTGACAACGACGACGTTATGAATGAGAAAATCAATATCCAAAACAGTAGCGCTTCGGCCTCGGAGAACGGCGACCGCGTGTTCACCATCGGCGGCGTGGAGTTTAAGATGGTGTTCGTGGGGCACGGCACCTTCACCATGGGCAGCAGCGACACCGATGTGCAGTTCAGCGAGTCGCCGGCTCATCAAGTGACCCTAACACGTGATTTCCTGATCGGCGAGACCGAGGTGACCGAAGCCTTGTGGTGCGCCGTGATGGGCAACAGCGGCGGCTCGGCGACCCTTCCAAAGACTTCCATCACTTGGACGCAAGCCCACAACTTTATCGACAAGCTCAATGAGATAGCCCGTGAGCAAGGTCTCATCGCCGACAACGAGCGCTTCCGCCTCCCCACCGAGGCGCAATGGGAGTTCGCCGCCAAGGGTGGCAACAAGAGCCAGGGATACCTGTATTCCGGCAGCGACAATATAAACGACGTGGCCGTCACCCGCGAGAACTCTGGCAGCTACTCGCCCATCAGCGTGAAGAGCAAGCAACCCAACGAATTGGGCATCTATGACATGAGTGGCAACGCCTATGAATGGGTCGACGACCGCGGCGCCTCCTATAGCTCCGAGCCCCAGACCGACCCGCAGCAGACCAGCGGCTCCAGCTACGTGAAGCGCGGCGGCAGCAACTATCACCGCTTCTCCTCCGAGCCTTACCTGTTCACCACCACGGGCCGCTACTTCTACGGTAGCACCGACTGGACCATCGGCTTCCGCATCGCCCTCGAAATAGATGGGCAAACAACGGCCGTTCACTCAATCAAGATTAACGGTCTGGCTCTAAATGAAACAGCCTACAATCTGCAAGGCCAAATGATTTCAGAGGATAACTTCTCCGGAGTGTACATCAAGGCAGGCAAGAAGCATATGAAAAGATAGATTGCCTGGATTTGCCTTACTCTAAGCGTTCTTTGACATTATGATTCATTGGCGAGATAATGCCGTTACCAAAGATAGGATTTCTCGTATCCCTCTCACTGCAAGTATCTGTAGTGGGAGGGTATGATTAAGACTGTATACTGCGTAAAGTTAAGTGAAGGATGTAGTTTCAAACTCATCCTATGAAATATGCAACTTAAAATATAGAAACTGTGTCAAGAATAGCTAAATCATGAATATCTTTATCTCGCAATTCATAACCCGAATGGAATATCTTTTGCCCTTTCAATGAAATACAGGGAATAGTTCTGCCATCCAAAATGGCTTCACCAAAATAGTCTGGCAAAAATTCATACCAACCACCTTGTAAATCCGCTTGTCTGGAGGTACCATCTTCATTCAATACAAACGGATGTATGTCTATATAGCCCAATTCGGCGCTGTATAATTCTACCCTATTCGGGAGCCAATCTGTTTCTATGATGAAACCGTTTTCTTGAAGAAAGGCAAGCAATTCGTTGGTATAACGACTATCAAAATCAATATCAACATCTCTATGAATTCTGGTTTGTTTCCCATGTAGAGCATCTACGCCCCATCCGCCATCAAGCCAATACTTTACACCTGCACTTTCCAATAGATTCAATATTTGGAATAAGTCTGAGATTGTAATGTTATCTTTCTTTTCCATAATAAATGACATTTTCGTAATGAATATATGCGCATTTTGATGGTTCTTGATAGCAACTTAACTTAATTCCGAGTGTGTATTATGGAGAGTAAAACTGAGTAAGGTATGTGCTTGATGATGGGGGTAATTTCAACTGCCATGATGCGTAGCCTCGGCTTTTGCCCACCTCCGACCTTACGCCCTTCAGAAATTCGGCGTAAAACTCCAGAAAAGAAGCCTCATTCGGCTTTTCGCCAAGGTAGTCGGCCTTGATGGCATCCAACGACAAGTTCTCCGAGAACTCATAGCGCCGGAAGATGTGGTTTAGGTCACTCTCAATGCGGTCAAGCTCGTCATTGACCGACATAGCCTCGCCTGAGCGACCTCTCAGGCGGGATTTTGCGGAGTTCCACTGATGGGGGTCGCAGAAACACCCGGTGGATCCGAATGACACACGCTCGCCACGGAGCGACACTCTCATGTTGATGGGCACCTTTCCCTCCTTGGATGTGTGGTTGCTGCGGAGATAGAAAGCAACCTTGAAAATCTTGCTCATAGTCTTATATGAATTTAGTTACTCAATGTTCTTCGTTGGGACGAATTTCGGGGTGCAAAGTTGGGAAACTTTTTTTGATGTAACTGTGTCACTATGAGGACATTTCGAGGACTTTGGCTACACGAGATTGTTAAAGTTTGCTTAGTGTAGCCACGGTGTAGCCAAAATTTGTCCTTGCCTTGTCCACACCCAATGGACTTTCCGAGGACATTTGATGGACACCTTTTGCGATTTTACGCTTTACAACTGCTTGGAGTTCAGCCGTTTAACTTTTGCAAGAAAAAGCTATGTGACAAAAAATTCCCAAGATTTCTCTTGGGAATCGGGTGTTAAGCGGAGAGGACGAGAAGTGAACATTGCCACTTAACTGCCTCGCTCTTAATCAGTTAACATAGGGGCATTTGCTCGTGGCACCGGGTTGGCACTGGGCACTTTTCTGTCTGTGCGTCAGGATTTTGCGCAGTTCATAAGCGAGCTATGCCGTTTACTCGGGTTCAAAGTTACAACTTTCCGAACGACCGTGCAAGCCTTTGGACGGAAAAATTTTGCACCCCGAGCCGGTGCCACGGCGGAGGTCAGGGTCAGGGGCTTAAATATAAACGCCCCTGACCCTGACCTCCGGTCGCTCGGGCCCAAGCCTAAGATTAGAGGCCGAGGGCGGCGAGGTGCGAGGTGATGATGTCGAGAAAACGCGATTGCATGGGCGTGGGAAGGAAACTTGTGACAATCAGGTCGCGCATCCGGGGGAGGGCTTTGGAACAGCGGGCGAAGATGCGGTCGATGGCCCGCGGAGGAAGGCCGCTGTCAGTCATGGCGGTCACGAAGTGCTCGCGGCGCAGTTTGCGCTTCTTGCCGCAGAGGGTAAGGGCCAGTTCCTCGGTGTCCTCAGGCATCACCAGCTGGGTGGAGAGCAGGTCGTAGGCCGGGGTAAGGACAAACGCCTTGCCGTCGGGACTGTAGAGGGAGTAGTTTTTGAGGTGCATGTCGGCATTGCCGATTACGAACGAGAAGACCACCTGTTCCCAATATCTGGCGATGTCAAGACCCGCGGCTGCGCTGTGTTCGCGAATAAGCCGGGCCACACGCTCATGCGAGCCTTTGTATTTGTCCTCGGTGAGGCGCTCGGAGAGTTGGCACATGTCCTCCATGGCGAGTTTCCGCCCGTCGGGAGTGCGGTCGATGCGCCGGGTGATGTAGCACAGCTCGCCGTCGGCAAACCGGATGAGCGAGTGCGGCACGGTCTCGATTTTCAGCAACTCAGCCAGACGCATCGACAAGTCCTCAACCTCGGGCAGATGGGGGAAATGGTCAGTCTGGGGCTTGAGGATGAAGCGGCCTCCGAGCGCACCGACAATCGTGAGCCGTCCGTGGCCCTCGCGTGTTCTCTGCAAGTCGAGCGACAGCTTGGGCTGCACGCCGGTAAGGGTGGTCTGGGCCCTGATCACCTCGCGGGCCAGCTCGCCCAAATGCTCCCGCGTATATGGCAACACTGGAGCCGCCGCCATGCCGAACATCTTCTTGGCGCAGCGGGGATGGAAATCCACCTCTCCCTCATTCAGCGGCTGATAGCAGTACAGGCATCGACGCTCCATATCATTGGTTTTTGGTGGGTAAGACACTTACGGCGCCGATACAGTCCTTGCAGCAGGCCAACAGCAGGCCCATGCGGTCGCGCGGGTTTAATTTCCAGTTCTCGGTGGCAACATTGAGCAGCCATCCCTCGGGGATGAGGCCGTCGAAGAACGGAAACAGCACATTGCTGGTGTAGGGTTTTGCCGATAAGGGCAACGTCAGGCTCACGGGCTTGACATCTTCGGTCGCCAGATATTCATCGAGATAGCGAAACTCATAGCCGGCGTCGGTTTCGGTGAGGATTCCGGCCAGGCGGTCGTGATAATAGATTTCAGCGCTTCTCATGGCTGGGTGGGTTTAGTGATGGCGACAGGGCCGCACTCGGCGTTGAACAGGGCGAGCACCTGGTTCACCTTGTCGAGGCGGAGCGTGGGCTTGCCCTGCTCGAGGTTGCGCACGAAGTTGAGGCCGACGCCGGCCTTGTCGGCCAAGTCGACCTGCGTCAGCCGGTATTTGCGCCGCATTTCCTTCACGAACGCGGCGAGTTGCGTGGGAGGAGTTCTCATCGCTTTACATTCTTTCGGATGCAAATATACTACTTTTCATCGGAACTACATCTTTCCTAATGTAAATATTTTGGCTGAGCCCAATTTTATATTCGATAAGGAGTTGTTTAGCGTTTATGCGGTCTTTGCTAGGGAGTTGCTAATCCTGACCATTCGTCCTCCGAAACAGTTCTCATAAAATTTTGGAACCGTGACCATATTTTTTCTGTCCTGCGCAGATAGGCTGCGGAGCGGGTGACGAACTTTGCGGTGTCAAACGACAGGAACCTTGGCAGAGATGGTCTATGCGCGGGACTGAAAATCCCGAGAACGCGGTTCAAGTCCGTGAGGTTCCACTAAAATACGCGGGTATAGCTCAGCTGGAAGAGCGGCGGTCTCCAAAACCGCAGGTCGTGGGTTCGAAACCTTCTGCCCGTGCCAATTAAAACCTGGAGAGATACCCAAGTGGTTAAGGGAGCACACTGCTAACGTGCCAGGGCGGGCGACCGCCGCGTGAGTTCGATCCTCACTCTCTCCGCTGAAGAAATCCCCGACAGGACACTGGACCCTGCCGGGGATTGTTGCTGTCAGATGTATTCCTTGACGGTGCGCAACACGGCTCGGGCTTTCAGGCGGGCATCACCGTCAACGGGAGGCACGCCGTAGGCCAGAAGCCGGAGGGCGTCTGCCACCACGGAGAGCTGCTCGGCGTCGAGCGGCAGACGGCCGATGGTGTAGGACGGGTCGGCATAGCGGTAGTAGCGGCCGTCGTAGACCTCGATGGGCGCGTTGTAGCCCAGACGATCGGAGCGCATCATCTGGAGGTCGTGCTGCACGGTTCGCACCGACACGCCGCGATAGATGCCCTCGGCGTCGGCCAGGGCGTCGGAGCACGCCTCCACCAGGTCATCGATGGAGTAGCGGCGGGTGCGGCCCCGGCGCAGGCATCTGTCGAGCGTATGATAGCGCAGCAGCGCGTTCTTGTTGGCAGGCATGGGAGGTTGAGCTGAGGTTGACGACTGTGTTGGTGATCACTGTGCAGGCCTTGGCCCAACTCTTAAATTGATTGGTGTACATCGTATTGCGGTTTTAGAAATGGTGACAAAAAGAAAAGCCGGGAAGCGTGCTTGCGCTCTCCGGCCATATACGGTAGGGTATCTGTTGCCAGTTATCTGCTTCTGGCGCCGATAGGACGGAAAGCGGCGGGCCGCACGCTAAAGCGGGCAGCCTTACTGAGCCAGAAGCTCTTTCGGTCGATATACCGTGAATAGTCCGTCATGTCGTTTTGCGGCTGCAAAGGTACGGCTTTTTGTGCAATTGATGACCTTTATGGGCGATTTTGTTGTTATACTAAAACCCCACTGTCATAAAGCCGTGGGGTATTTTTGCCAATGGACATTTCCAAAATCAACATAACCCAATACACAATGGACTCAAAACGGAAACAACGCTCCGGCAACGACGTCCATTACTTCTCTCTCGTTTAGAGAGCCGGGAAGGGCCGTTGCCCAGAGGCCGACATTCAAGGAATGGATGGCCTTCGCGTGGAAACATTTCCATGCCTCAGTAATGACCCAAGAGGTCAAGTATCAAATCTTTGTGGGCGAGGTGCTCGCCTCGCTGGGCTTCGCCAATCTGGCCGAGCCGATCAGCGAGGAGGAAGAGCGCACCCTGCGCATGGAGTGGAATCGCTTCGCGGACATGCTGCTGACTCGCGCCGACCTGGTGGAGTATTTCTTCACCGGCGACGAGCTCAACGATGATGTCATCGAGAGGATGGTCGAGTGCTACCGCACCGGTCGCAAGGCTCGGGTCAGCTCTATCGACTACGACCGTTCCGTCAGGCGCGATGCCTGGGAACAGCTTCGTCAGACGGTAGAGCGTGAGAACCTACTGGATCCCATGCCACAGACGGCGCAGGCATTCCTGGATGTAATCACCGGGAAGGCCAAAACACCGGTCACCATCCTCAGCATGTCGCGCTTCTCCTACCTGATGGGGAAGCTCCACTTCCACAAGCTGATAGGTTACGGCTGGCAGAAGGCACTTTCAGCTTCGGGCTGTGTTTATGGCCCGAAAGGGCGTCTTGTCACTCAAGGCAGTTTCAGCTCGAGCAAGAACCGTGTCAACGAAGACCAAGGCGAGGAGTACACACGCCTGAACGATGCCGTGAAGAAGTTGCGTGCTTCGCGCGGCTGATGGTGCCCGGCGAGGAAATGCGTGTTGAGAACTGGGGTTCTTCCCGGTTCTCAATGCGCGACCCCTCGTTGTGCCTCTAATTTTGCACCACTATCGGCGACGGTCGACCTCGCCGGTTGCGCAAAATCAACCCTACCAACATGGACCCCGAAGAAAGCAACATACTCCCACGGGAGATTACCAACGCAGACCTGTACTTTGAGGTACAGGCCATGCGTGGCGAGCTGACGGCCATGCGTGAGTTGGTGAAACAAGAGCGGATACTTCACCGCCGCGTGGTCGACAACCTGCTGGTTGGCAACGAGGCCTTAGCATTGCTGTTCGACCTCTCGCGCACCACCATCAACCACCTGCGCGTCATGCCACCCGAATTCAGAATCCCATACGGGATAACGCCCAACAAACAGGTTTACTACGAGTTTGATGAAATCTACCGCCGCGTCAGCGAGGGCCGTGTATACGCCAAGGGCTTCAGCCCGGAGGACACGCTCATGCGCATGGACGATTACCGGTGGAAGGTAGAACACGGCCTCAATCCTTTCAAGCACTATGATAGATCATCAGCAAATACTGAGGATGACTGACGGGGGGCTTGACGTGTTCCGTCACTACCTCCCGCATCCTTTCCCAATCAACAAACGACACCGCAGCCAACTCTATGATGACCACAACCCCAGTGTGGTCATCAAGAAGCTGAGTCGCACCGGCAAATATTGGTACTATGATTTCGGCAACCCCTCGGACAGCGGCGACTGCTTCTGGCTGGTGGAACGCCTGTGCGCCAGCCGAATCAACTCCACCGAGCTCGTCTTTCCACAAATCTTGAAAATCATCGTCGAGGATATGCACCTCGGCTTATACCTCGACTCCAAGACTCCACTACCCAAGCCTGCGAAATCTCGGCCGGTGACAACCACGCCAAAACCGACAACAACGAAGATGAAGAAATACAGTTTTACCGAAACGCCCTGGACCAGCCTCACTGTGGGCTTTTGGCAGCAGTATGGCATAGGACTGTCTACGCTCCAGAAGTACGGGGTAGTGAGTCTTGCCACTTATACCGGCCAGGGCTCCAACGGCGAGTTCACGCTGCAAGCCGCGGAGAACAGCCCGATATTCGGCTACAAGCGCGAGAAGTACATGAAGATTTATCGGCCTTTCGCCACTAACAGGTTTCTCTACGGCGGCCAGATGCCCGACACCTATTGCTTCGGTTATGAGCAATTGCCGCCAAAAGGCGACTGGGTGTTCATCACCGGCGGCGAGAAGGACGTGCTCTCGCTGGCTGCGCACGGCTTCAACGCCGTCTGCTTCAACAGCGAGACCTACGCCATACCCGAGAGCTTCGTGGACATGCTGGCGCTGCGGTTCCGGCACATCATCGTCATGTATGACAGTGACGAGACCGGCGTGAAGTGGATGAACGAGGCCGCCGAGCGTCTCGGCCACAAGATTACGACCTTCCGACTGCCTCTGGCCGGCACCAAGGTCGAGAAGGACATATCGGATTTCTTCAAGGACAAGCGCCGCTGTCCCGACGACTTCCGTGCGCTCGTGGTGAAGCAACTCGACGATGAGATGTCGTCGGGCATAGAGCTGCTGAAGTCGTGTGAACTGGATTTTGAGAACCCTCCTGAGAACTCCGAGGTGGTCATCGCCAGCGGAGAGGTGCCCATAGGGATTTACGACAATCTGCTGTGCGTCTCGGGAGCTGAAGGCACCGGCAAGAGCAACTTTGCCGCAGCACTGCTGGCCGGGGCACTCGTGTGCGAGAAGCCGCAGACTGAGGTTGACTCACTGGGGTTCTCTGTGCTCCCCAACTATAAGCGCAAGGCCGTGATCCATTTCGACACCGAGCAGAGCGAGAACCACCAGCACAAGAACATGCAGCGTGCCTTGCGCCGTGCCGGCATTGACAAGCGTCCCGACTTTTTCTATTCGCTAAAGCTGATGATGCACTCCCGGCAGAAGCGCCTGGAGATTATCCGCGTGGCACTCGACTTCTACCACCGCCATCACGGCGGCATCCATCTGGTAGTGCTCGACGGCATTGCCGACCTCATCGATACCGCCAACGACGAGAAGGGGAGCGTCAACCTGGTAGAGGAACTGTTCCGCTACGCCGGGATGTACCACACCTGTATAATGTGTGTGATGCACGTGGTGCCCAACGGCATCAAGTTGCGCGGGCACCTCGGCTCCGAGCTCCAGCGCAAGTCGGCGGCTATATTGTCGGTAGAGCGCGAAAACGAGGAGGTCTGCAGCGTGAAGGCAATGAAGGTACGCGACGGCAGCATGTTTGACGTACCCATCTACCTGTTCAGGTGGAGCGACGAACAGGGCATGTTTGTCAAGGCCGGCCAGAAGGATAAGGCTGAGGCGGCTGAAGACCGTAAGGCCACCACCGCTCGCATAGCAACGGCTGTTCTGACAGGTCGCTCGTTGGGCTACAACGCGCTGCGCGACGCCATAGCCCAGCATGAGAACATCGGCCCTTCGACAGCGAAAGCCTACATCAAGAAGATGCTGTCGTTCAACCTGATTGCCAAGGACGGCGACCAGTATATGCTCACCTCTACTCCACAGCTACCGATATGAGCTTCTTGATTGACATAGTGAGATGTATCGGTTTCGTGGCCGACCATCCTTCAATCACCGGCGACGAGCTCCTCACGGCTTTGCGCTTCCCGCTGGCCATTGAGAGCTTCGAGATCGATGGCTCCAATTATACTGCCGGATGGCAGATGCCCGACGCGCACTCCCTTATAACCGTCGAGTTTCGGTTCCGAAACAACGACATTCAAGATATAGACCGCTTCCTGCGTGGCAACCGGCTGAGTATCTCCGGTTTTCTGGCCGTCGATGCCCGGTTCATCGGCCGTCCCTTTGGTATCGGGGACAGCTTTGTCATAGCCACGGAAGCAACCCCTTGTTCTTTATGATGCTCTAAGACCGATAAGGCAACAGACTGAAGAGCAACTTTTTCATAGAAATAACCCAGAAAATGAGGCGCACCCGTCGTGATGACGAGTGCGTCTTGCTTTTGTAGGGGGCCAGGCGGACTTGGAGCGGTGGGGAGGTGTGGGGATAGTGAGGCCGCGAAGGTAGGCGGCGCGGCGGTCATGGCAAGGTCGTGGCCGCGTGGCGATTTCGGTGAAAACCTTGCCGTAGGCCGCTCGGGTGCGCCGCCTCTGGTTGCGGCACATATCCACCTTACGCCTCCCCAACGGCTGCAAGGTCAGGGAGGAAAAACAAAACTAAACATCGCTATGGAACAAGACGTTATCGCTACCAAGTTTGTCGAGTGGGACGTGCCGCCGCTGTCCACGCTCGCCTAGCACCGCGCCTACCGGCTGCGCCGACTGCTCAACCGCGGCATCAAGCTCAACCGCGACCAGATGAACTGGCTGACCTACCAGGTGAACCACAACACCTACTTCAAGCGAGCCATCCCGGTGATGGGCTACTGCTTCGACTTCTCTGACGTGCTGCGCCGCTTCTGGGTGAAGTCCTTCGACCACATCGCCGAATACTACGCCTGCGACCGCACGTCGCTCCGCGCCTCACTCGGCCAGCCCATCCAGTCAATCGTCGAACTCCCTAACTGATACAGGTATGCACGAATATGAGGAACAGACCGACATCATCGGCTCACCCTGCACCCTGCTCGAGGACTTCCGAGGCTACACGGAAGGCATCATCGTCGGCGAGTGCGTACAACCATCCGCGATAGCATATTGACAGGGAATGGCGGATGCTCTACCTTTGCAAAAAAATTGAACCATGACTAAGGCCGAGCTTTACCTTCAAATTTACCAGTCGTTCAAGGATTTGTGTGCCAATGGGCTACAGACAGTATCTTTTCGCGCCTATTGTCGCTCTTATGGTGTCTCGGACGATGCGTTGCGCCATTTGTTGGGAAAAGGATGCGTTGCCATAAATAGATTACCCGGGTACCGGCAGCCCAGACACGGGAGACCAGCGAATGCAGCTCTGACTGAGCGCGCGCGTGAGATTTACGAGAATTTCAAACAGTTGTGTGCGGAAGGGAAACAACCTGGTTCTTTTTATGCCTATTGCAAGGAGTGCGGAGGAGTAACCCGGTGGACGATGGCTCGCTTTCTGCGCATTAATGGGTTCCTTGTTAAGAGAATTCCCGGTTACCGCTACATTGTGCCCCCCGATAGAAAGAGGCCTGTCGAGAATCCCCGTGTACCACTCTGTCGAGAAGTCTATGATGAGTTCAAGAGGCTGTGCGCGTCGGGTCAGCAGACCGAATCGTTGGCTTCCTATTGTAGGAAACGAGGCGTTAATCTTGATATCGTGCGTCGCATGGCGAGATTCGAATATTCCGGAATCAGGCAGATTCCCGGCTACCATACAAAGCGGTTCTCTTATAAGCAGTCGGTCAACCATTGTATCAGCGTCTATGAGGAGTTCAGGCGACTGTGTTCACAAGGCGAACAGCCCACAAATTTCAGCGCTTACTGCCTGGAACGCGGTGTATGTGTAGCTTACATGTATAAAGTCATCAGAAAGAAAGGTTTTCCTCATATAAAAGATTTGGAGGGTTACTCTACAGGATATGAATACAGGACTGATCCCAAATATAAGGAACGTCATACACTAAGTATGGGCATTTACAATGAGTTCAAGCGGTTGTGTGCCGAAGGCAAGCCGCCGACTTCCTTCACAGCCTATTGCCGGGAATGCGGAGTCAGTGTGGGACAAATGCGTCAGTTCTTGGCAAAACGGCACTTGCGAGTCATCGATATCCCTGGCTATCGTGCCCCTGGCCCGAAGCCGGGTGTGCCTTTCGAGAATGTCATCTTCGAAGAGGCCGGGTTCTTGCCCGCGTCTCCAGCGGCGGCTATCACGGTGAAGGTCGATGGGCGGACGGAGGTGAGTTTTCCGGCCGACACGCAGCTGGACGTAGTCATAGAGTTTGTCAAGAAACTCGGAAAGGAGGCGGACAATGTGGAGTCTTGACTCGGGGCTGCGCCTGTGGGTATGCCAGTCGCCGGTGTCGATGTGTTACGGCATCCGGGGACTGTCGCAGATGGTGTGGTCATGGAAGGGCCATTCGCCGGCCTCGGGCGACGTTTATGTCTTCTTTTCACGCGACCGCAAGACAATGAAGGCACTACGATGGGATGGCGACGGTTTTTTGATGTACACCAAGAGACTGTCGCAGGGGCGTTTCCGGGAGGTGCTGAAAAAGGGGCCTGACGGCGTGCGTAGGCTTCACTGGGACGACTTTTACATGCTCATGAGGGGCCTCACACCTGTGAAGGTGATGGTCGAGAATCGCTTCAGAATGAGCCTTAAATAGGGGGCATAAAAAATTGACTATCAGAAAAATAAGTGGCGAAAATAATTGCAGGAGTGAAATACTTTTTGTAATTTTACGCCATGAAAATGAGCGAGCTGATACAGTTTCTGAAGCAGCACATCGAGCACCTCCAAGGCAAGCTCGACGAGGCCGTGGCCTCCATCCGCACCCTTACGGAGACCTGTCAGAAATATGCCGCCACGATCGAGGAACAGCAGAAACAGATAGCCTCGCTGGAAGATGCGCTCAGGGGGAAGAGCGCTGAAGTCAGCAAAGAGAAGGCAGCCCGGCAGGCGGTGCAGCGACTGCAGGGCTCGACCTCCGAGCGCCAGCCCAGGACAGCCACCACAGAACAGCCCGGACCGCATGCTGAACCGAGGCCCCAGAAGCCGCACACCAACAACGGTGCCAAGCGCAAGAAGCACCCCGAATGTGAAATTGAGGTCATAGAAGTCGAGCCCGACAGTCCCGGCTTCGACCCAGAACGGGCAAAACTTATGGGCGTATGTGATTCCGTGCGGTATTCCATGATACCCATGCGCTTCATCAAGACCGTCTACCGCCTGAAAAAATATGCCCTGGACGGCAAGATCTACAAAGGCTCGGCCCCTGCCACCCCGTTGCAAAACTCGCAGTACACCTCCTCATTCATTGCCGGCCTGGCCGAGCTGCGTTACCTCCACGGAATGCCCCTTGAGGCCGTGGTAGACTACTTCCGCTCACACAACTTCGACCTCGACAAAGGCACGGCCCAGAAGCTCGTCACCAAGACCCGCAGCGTGCTGGAGAACCTTTACCGAGCCATGGCAAAGGCCATCGTCGAAGATGACTACATCTGCGGCGACGAGACCTACATGAAAGTGCGGCTGCAAGTTGCAACACCCTCGGGCAAGAAGATCAAGAAAGGCTACATCTGGGTGTTCGTGGGCATGACCACCGGTCTCGTCTATTTCTTCTACGACGACGGCTCGCGCCGTGCCGAAGTTTTCGAGCAACAGATCAAAGGCTTTAAAGGGGCATTCCAGTGCGACTACTACTCCGGCTACCGACACATCGGCATCGGCGACATGACTGGTATCACCCGACTTCCATGCTTGCAGCACATCAAGCGAAAATTCCTGGACCTGAAAGACAACCCCCAGGCACAGGAGATAGCCAGGGAATTCGGGCTCCTATACCACTTTGAACACAAACATAAAATCGGGGACGCCGACTGGACCGAGGAAGACCACCTCAGGTGGCGACAACGCTACTCTCGCATAATGCTCGAGAAAATCCACCGGCGACTGTTGGATGTGAAAGACCGCCCCGGCATCCCTCCCGACGACCCTCTGCTCGCCGCCACCCAACACGCCCTGCGCCAATGGGACGAAATCCCGCGCATCTTTGCCTCCCCGACATACCATCTCGACAACAACGCCGTCGAGCGTGTCAACCGCTACATCTCGCTTACGCGCCGTCGCCTCACCATCGGGTCTCACGCCGGCGCAGAAGTCGCGGCCATATACCACACTCTCGCCATCAGCTGCCACAATTGCGGCATCAACCTCTTCCAATATTTCTGCGACGTCATCGACCGCTGCGCATCCTGGCCCCCCAACACCCCGATAGAGCGTTACCGCGACCTGTTGCCGGACCGCTGGCATCCCTCACAGAAGTAATCCCCTCAGCAGCCGTCCGACATCCGGGCGGCTGCTGATCTTGGAAGCCAATGCTATCGCGGACGGTTGTACGCGAGTGCGACCACGGCTACATCGTGCGCCTGAACAGCGGCTACGAGATAGTCTGCTACCGCGACGAGGTGCTCGTCTACGACTGACCCGCGCAATGCGCTCCGGCCTCCGCGCCCTCCCCGGCGTGGAGGCTGGCCATCCCTTCCCCGGCGCGGCCTCGCTCCACCCGTTCCGCGAGGCCGTTCGCCATTTGTATCTACTCGATTTCTATCGTCGCCGCCCGGTTGAAGGCATAGTCTTCGTTGGCAAAGACATATCCCAGTTGGTTGCTGACACACTGGGTCGATCCAATCTGGCGGTCGATGTTGCGGTGGGAATGACCGTAGATCCAGTAGCGGATTTGCGGATGGGCTGTTATAAAGTCGGAGAGCTCGACAGTGAAGGCGCCGTTTATACGCGAGCCCTCGAACTCCGGAGCCACCAACTGGAAACTGGGCACATGGTGGGTGGCTACGACCACATTCTTGTCCTCTCGCTTGCCCAGCTCATTGGCCAGGAAGGCCAGGCACCGGCGATGCTCGGCATTGAAGCGCGCACTGTCGAGCAGTTCGTCGCCATTGAGGATGCGCCGGAAGTCCGACACGCCGCGCTCGACCAAATAGGCGTCATCGCGCTCGATGTAGCTCCACAGCGTCGTGGCTATGAGGTCGGTCTTGTCAGTGAGGGGGATTACTTGGTTGTAGACGGCGCGCACATTTGGCCGGATGTCGAGTTGCCACCCGTCGGGGAATTTGTTGATGTCGGAGTATTTGTAGAACTCGTGGTTGCCAGGGATGGCTATCACCTCGCGGAAATTCTCCGATGCCCAGTCCCAGAAGGGATGACGTCTGTAATTGTTGTCACTGATATACCCGATGTCGCCGCACAGCACCAGCACCTCACCCTTCGGTATCAGAGGGTAGAGCTTGAGCCAGGTACTGTTCTCACCGAACTCCAGATGCAGGTCAGAGGCGTATTGCAGTTTCATTCTGTTTCGGGCTTATACAGGTCATCCAAGATGTCGAGGAGGGCAGTGACAGCACCTTCGTCCATTTCCAGGGCGTTGGCTAGAGGTGTTGCCAAAGTGGCCCATTCCTGCCGGAGGGATTCGACAAAGGCGTGTACACTGTCAACTACCGACCGAGGAGCTCGGATTTCGTTTTGCGGCATGACAACCAGATTTTTCAGTACATCAGAGCGATGCTTCTTGATGTCTCGAGTGTTGACGTGCATGTTGGCAGCCTTCATCTCCCGCAAGTTGAGATATGCCTTCGTCTTCAGGGCTATGATAGCCGCAGCGTCGGCATGACGAATGCCGTCGGTAAGGATGCTGTGCGAGACGGTGAAGTCATAGAAATCGTCGTCCATGATAATGGCGCTTAGGCTCGATACATAATGGTCGAAAGGAATCGGCTCAATCAGCAGCCCTTTGGGCTCACCGAGCACATCGGGGTGTCGCGCCAACAGCTCTATCATCTGTGGATAGCCGGGCAGACCGTCAACGAACCGGTAGAGTTGGTATCGTGGTGGTTCCCCTTCGGCGTGCTTGTATTTCTCAGGACGGTACTGTCCTTCTCTGATGAAGTCCCAGAACCGGCGCCCGAATTCAGGCACCAGTTTTTCCACCACCACAATCATGTCGATGTCGTGGGTGGCGCGCGGACGCATAGCTGTTCCCGAGAGCACCATCTCACAGGCTGTGCCTCCGATGATCACGTAGCTGTCAGAGAAAGGCAGAAACGCCTCCCGAAATTTGTCTAATCCTTCCATTCTATATGGTCAAGCATATATTCGACTTCGTTTTCCACTCGCGGGTCATTGTCGTCGCGCAGCGACAACGCCAGTGACAGCGGGTCAACCCATTCCCCGGCAAAACCGCCCTTTGTGACAGGAGGGTACTTCCACACCTCGATGCGGTAGTTCCCGTCGTAAGGATTCTGTCCGACTAACGAGTTGCCGGCGACAAGTCCTTTTAATGTGGCATTGCTCATGGCCCGCATCTTCTCGAAGCCGGGATTCAGGCGTGAGTAATGTGCGAGAGCATTGGTGCCACATTCCGGGAAGTGTTGGGTGGATTTCACCGAGTCGGCGTAAAGCACACGTTGTACAGGGTTCATCATAAAAGGCTGAGCCCTATCATATAGCTCCCTGCCGACGTAGCGCCATCGAAGAACCTTATTCTTTGTGCCGTCTGGCATACGAACCACCAGTTCCAAATCTTCCAGACATTGCAGCCCCTGTGCCACGCTAGGATAAGAGAATGGCACCAGTTTTACTATATATGTGGCTGACCGCCCCTCCAAGGAGGTCACTTGTAGGTGATAGAGCAACAGGTATTGTCCAACAGGCGTGAGCTTCGTTGCCACCGTTTTGCGGCGCTGGCGCTCGTTGATGACAAGCTCAGGCAGAAACGCAAATCGGTTAGACACCACAAAGTACACCCCTTTGTCAATCAGGCGTTGACGTAGATATGACGGCCCGACGGGCAGAACAAACACAAGAGTTCTTCCTGTTGCACCCTGAACCGACTTAGCCGTGAAGGCCATTGTTGACGGCGACGGCGTTCTTCCTTTGGGTACCGCAAAAATGTAGGAAATGCCTTGGTATTGGCCCTCGCAAAAGTCATAAGACAAGGCGTCGCCAACCGGGAGGCTTTTCAGCTCCCCGTTGGCGAGGGGTTTGAGTGCGACGCTCCGACCCAATACCGAGATGGTATTGTCTTTTATAATCTGCATCGTTATAAAGGTGGCTTATAACGATGCAAAATTATAAAACATAACTCAGTCGTGCAAATTCATGGACAATTATTTTCTCCTCTTGTTGTAGCTTTTCACCTGCCCGAGGGCAGAGGTGGGCGCTGGAGGAGAGAGACGGCGGGCGAGCCGGCCGTCACACTCCTCCCGGGACGCTCTGCGGGCGACGGCACCGGCTCGTCGCGGACGGACGAGGAGGGCGCTCCACGTTGCCGATGGCAAGGTTCCGCCTGCCCGTCCCTCGGCCGCCGCGCCAAGCCCATGCCTGATGTCGCCCTGGCCACCTCCGGCCCGCACCCTCTGACCAGTTTTAACTTTTCAATGCACTTATGGAAAGGGCTTGAGTACCCCAGTTACGCTTGAGTACCCCAGTTATAGGTATCAAGGATGCCGTTTCGCTGTATAGGCGGCTCGGGGCACTCCTTCTGTGAGGTTTTAGTGGCTGGCGCCTGCTCCTACCTGGTCTTGCCGCTGCCTGTGGCCGGTTCCTCCGCGGGGAGGGTGCGCCGTGGCGGCCGCTAACGGCGGCGCGGCGGTAAGCCTTGAGGTCTCAGCGGTGTGTCGATGCGGGGCGCCGCTGATGCGGGTGCTCACGGTGCAGGAGTTGCAGGCTGACTCAGACCGTCGTCGGCACTCGGCGGCAGATGACCGGTTCGTGGTTCTCGGGCGGTCGTTGTAACCTTGGCGAGATGCCGAGTGGACGGGCCTCACGGCTGTCCTCAGCTCCGTGGCGGCTCTTGTTGGCTGGCAGGCCAGAGAGGACGTTGCCGGGTGGCGGTGACGTCGCTCATCATCTGTCGTGTCGGCCGGGAGTCAACGCGATTTTTTCACAGATGCAAAGGTACTACGGGGTCGGCCCGTCAAGGACAAACACGTTCCGGCCGAGAATCTCCACCCACGCGGGTAGTATTCACGTCCGAAATCCTTGACTCAGGCTCGCCCGGAGACCGTATGTAACCAGCAAATTTTAAATCGACAAAAATCGGTAAAGTTAAATCGACATATCAGGCATAGCGATACTGGTTGTTTTGTCAGGGATGTTTGATGGGTTCTCAGGCAGTGGGGAGGCCGTCGCCGGAGGGGGTACCCCCTCCGGCGACGGGGCCGTTTTCGGGGGCAAAGATTGTTTTGCGGTTGCCCATGCGGTAGCTCTGGCCGGAGAGCTTGATGACTTCGCAGCGGTAGAGCAGGCGGTCGAGCAGGGCGGTGGCCACTACCTGGTCGTCGAGGGTGGCGGCCCATTCGGTGGGGGCTTTGTTGGTGGTGATGATGATGGAAGACTTTTCGTGGAGGGTGTTGACGAGGTTGAAGAAAGCGGCGGCCTCGTCTTTCTTTACGGGGAGGAGCATGATGTCGTCGATGGCGATGAGGTCGGCGCGCAGCAGGCGGTTGTAGGCTGTCATGGCCGAGGGCATGAGGGCTTTCATCTTGAGGATGGTGACGATGTCTTCCATTGACATCATATAGGCGCGGCGTCCCTGGCGGACGGCTTCGTAGACCAGTCCGGCGGCAATGAATGTCTTGCCTGTCCCCGAGGGGCCCATAAGGATGATGTTGTAGGTCTGGTCGAGCCATGCCAGCTGGCGCAGCTGGGCCAGCCGCAGGGGGGTGATGCCCTGCGAGTAGTTGTGGTCGAAGTGGTCGAGGTCGTGGCGTGCCGGGAGCGTGGCGGCCTTCAGGCGCCGCTGGAAATCCTTGTCATTGCGCTCGTCGACCTCGCGCTGCAGCAGCGCCATCAGGAAGTCGTTATAGGTTGTCTGCTGTTCAAGGGCGCGGTGGGCTTCCTGTTCGAAGACTTTGGGGATGGTGTACAGGCGCAGGCGCGAGCTCAGCTGGCGCACCCGTCCGGCCGTGTCGGTTGGGGAGTGTTGTGTCATCTGAAGAACTGGTTAAAGGTTGATATGTCGGTTTTGTCGGGGGTGAGAGAGGAGGCGGTGACATTGTGTGCCACCGTCACTGGCGGGGGCGTGGCGGAGGGAGGCGCCGCCGTACCCCGGCGAAGGCGCAGGCCATTGGCCACGGCAAGCAGGTCGTGCCCGTTGTATACCTCGGCGGCGGCACAGAGTTCGACAGCCCGGGAAATGTCCTCAGCCCCGATTTCCGAGGCCATACGGGCCAGGAAACGCAGGTTGTCGCGGTAATGGCGTGGCTTGCGCGCGCGCAGTTCCGCCAGATACCTGTCCACGCCCTCATCCGGGGGAAGGGAGCGGCGCACCTCTTGCTCATATTCAGACACGGAGCGCTGGCGGTCGAGCTTATGGGACGGGTCGCTGACAAGCCGCCCCTTGTCTTCCGACAGCTTGTGCCGGGCTATCTGCTTTCCCGTCTGTGAACTGTATATCAACAGGCACCCTTCCTGCTCCTCCAGGTGCACCGTGGTGGTTTCTCCCTGGTATGTGCCGGTGGGGACGGTATAGTAATTGCCGTGGTAGCTGACTGTGTTGTCCTTCCTCACATGATGGGCAACGGTGCCGGTGCGCGGCGCTGTGGGAACGCCCGTGTATGGCATCAGGCATGGCTGCTCCTGCTCGAACTCCCGGGCCGGCACACGGCGGATGCCGTGGTGCTCGCTGCCGTTGCCCGTGCGCTCCAGCCAGTCCAGGGCCAGCCGGTTGAGCGCTTCGATGTCGTCCATGTAGCGCCCGCGAAGGAAATTGTGTTTCACATACTTTACCACGTTTTCAACCTGCCCCTTGCTCTCCGGGTCGCCCTTGTGGCAGAACACCGGCTGGAAGCCGCATTCGCGCACCAGCGCCTTGAATCCCGAGGTCAGCAGAAGATCCCCCAGATTCTCGTCGCGCAGGAGCACACGGTCCTGGTCATAGCGGATTTTCCGGGGCACACCATTGAAATACCGGAAGGCCAGCTCATGGGCATAGACCGCCAAGGCCGTAGTGAAGGGGCTGCGGCTCAGCCATACAAACTTGTAACGGCTGCGGCTCAGCGACAAGACAAAGAAATACACCTTGACAGCCGTGCCGTCGCTGCGACGCATCCACCGCTCCCCGAAGTCAGCCTGGGCCCACTCCCCATAAGCCGTGGGCGCCTGCATCTCGTAGGGGCGCGGCGCTTTCTCAACAACCTTGGGAAGCTGGTGCACGCGACGCACCCGCTCCACAAAATTACCCCAGTTCGGGATAAAAAAGTGGCATAATTATTTGATAATGTGGG
>CAZLSW010000018.1:0-2627 GCA_964562375.1 uncultured Muribaculaceae bacterium
ACCACGCTCAAATGCCACCTGGTGAATAGTATTTATCCCGAACTGGGGTAATATGAGTACCTGACAATGGGCTACGTGCTGATGCACAAGGAGAAGAAGACTGCCGACATCGACCTCGACTTCTACTTCGACGCCGAGACGACTGCCACCAACCACCTCGACGTGGACGGCGCACCCGTGCAGCGCAACTATCGCACCAACATCTTCGGCGCGCTGCTTACCTCGACTGTCGACTTCACCATCACCATCAAACCCGCTTACGAGGAGCCCGACTATGACCTCGGCACCAGCGTATGGGATGGCACCAAGACTACCCCGGCCATCGACGACACCAACAAGACGATCACCATCGCCTCGGCTTCCGATCTGGCTGGCCTGGCCGACCTTGTGAACGCCGGCAACTCCTATGAGGGCTACAGCGTAAACCTCACCGTTGACGTTGACCTCGCTGGCCTTGAATGGACCGCAATCGGTGATGGCGCTCGCTCGGGCTCGGGTTATACCGGTGACGCCTTCAAGGGCGATGTATATGGCAACGGTCACACCATCAAGGGCTTGAAGATCAGTACCAGCGCAGGTGCCGACTACGCGAAGGGTATCTTTGGCGTGCTCGACGGCGCTTCAGTTAGACACCTCACCATCGACGCCGACATCAACGTGGCTTCCAACGAGTTGACTGGCGCATTGGCAGGCTTCGCGGTTAACGGCTCTACCATTCTGGATATCACGGTCAACGGCAAGCTCGTAACCTGCAAGGGTGGCGGCGTGGTAGGTCGTATGACTATCGACGGCACCATCCAGGATTGCACCAACAACGCTGAGATCACAGGCGGTGGCGCCAACGTGGGCGGCATCGTAGGCGCCGCTTACTACAACGCCGAGGGAAAGACGATGAAGATCACCAATTGCGTCAACAACGGCAATATCACCAACACAACCGGTGAAGTAGGCGGCATCGTTGGACTCTGCTGCGCCGAGGTATCGGGTTGCTCCAACTATGGCACCGTAACCGGTAATGGCGCCTGCGTGGGCGGTATCGTGGCCGAGCAACAAAACTCCGGCTCAGTAAGCGATTGCCACAACTACGCTGCCGTGACCAACAACACCAGCACTTACGGCAACGGTGGCGTAATCGGTTGGATCCGTTACTCGGGCCAAGCATCGGCATATCCCGTTAAGGAGGTTGTCAAGGTGACCAACTGCTCCAACTCGGCCAACATCACCGGCGGCAACGACGCTGGCGGCATCGTGGGCACCGTTTACAACTACGCCATTCTCACCTCCTGCTCCAATACCGCCGAGAAGATCTCAGCCGTTACTTTCGCCGCTGGTATCATCGGTAACGTTCAAAGCGATGGTGCAAGCGCCATCTCCGGGCTTGATTACTTGGTAGAGATCAACCAGTGCACCTCGTCGACCACAATCGACAACATCACAGCAAGCTGCAAGAATTTGATCGCCTACGACAACGTTAAAATCGTAACTATCAACGACTAATCCCATCACTCATTCTCCTCTCACCCCTTCCTAAACACGCACAAAATAAATCATTTACCTACATTCATCGCATGAAGAAAATCTATTTCGCAGGCATCGCGGCCCTGATGATGGGATTGGCATCCTGCTCCTCCAACGAGCCGGCCGCTCCCGCCGCAGCCGGTGAGGAGGTCACCGTGACCGTTACGGCCACCCTCCCCGCCACGATCCAATCGCGCTCGTTCTCCGACGGCGAGAAGGCCCTCGACCTCTACTACGCTGTTTATGAGGACGGTAACACCACGGAGCCCATTATCGAGTTGACCAAGCACGGCCGCCAGTTCAGCAACTTGCAGAACACGCTGACCCTCCACCTGGTCACCGGTAAGACCTACAACGTGGTATTCTGGGCACAGTCGCCCGACGCCGAGGAGATCTACACCCTCGACACCACCAATTCCACCGTCACCATCAACTACGACAAGATAGAGAAGGTGAACGTTGAGGCTACCGACGCGTTCTTCTGCTTCCTGCCCATCGTTGTCAAGGAAAGCACCACTGTAAGCGCCATCCTGAAGCGCCCCTTGGCCCAAATCAACGTGGGCACCAACGACATGGCCTACGGCGGTCTGTCCAAGAAGAGCATCTACGCCGCAATGACCGTCAAGAAAGCCTACACCAAGTTCTCCCTCCAGGACGGCGAAATTATCGGCGACGCCACTGAGGTGGACTTCAAAAAGGACCTTCGTCCCAACGACGGCGTGGCTGTGACCGACGACAATTATCAAGCGTTCCCCGTGGGCAACAAGGGCGTATACGAGTACATGTGCATGGCCTACGTGCTTGTTAACGAGAAGATCGCCACCGACGTGGTTCTGTCGTTCTACGACGGCGACGTGGCCGATCCCTTCCACACGGTGAACGTGTACAGCGCGCCCCTGCAGCGCAACTACCGCACCAACATCTACGGCGCGCTGCTCACCTCGGGCATCGACTTCTCGATCATCATCGAGCCGGGCTACAACACCCCCGACTACGACCTCGAGCAGTAACCCCCATTCAGGTTCGACCCTTTAGCCCCGCCCCTCCCGGCGGGGCTTTCTCATATCTCCACCCGCCGATTTTGCTCGCAGAGGGGCGCAGACTCTCTT
>CAZLSW010000018.1:2727-49924 GCA_964562375.1 uncultured Muribaculaceae bacterium
CGACGCGAAGCTTCTGCGGAAGTCTGCGCTAGTCAGCGTGAGATATATTAATTTTGCACGCAGACTCTCGCAGACTTTCTTCGACGCGAAGCTTCTGCGGAAGTCTGCGCTAGTCAGCGTGAGATATATTAATTTTACACGCAGACTCTCGCAGACTTGCGCAGACTGGTGGTCGGCTTGCCGACCGCCACCCTCGCCGCGTTGCGGCTCCTTGCTTGTGGATGGGGGGCTACATGGGCTTGATCATCGTTTCGATAAACTTGATCTCGTCGTCAGTCAATCCATACTTCCGATACAACTGCTGGTCAATCTCCCCCACCCCCTGGCTCCAATATTTGTGTGTTGGGCATGGGGAGGTCGGCTTGCCGACCCCGCACAAGTAGCGCAGTCCGGGGATATCGGCTTGCCGATTGTCCCCGGGCTGGGTAAAAACGCGTCAGGCGACGCGCTTCGGCTTGCCGAAGCTTTCAAAATCAAACAATTATGCTTATTCAACGAGAAAGGGCACCAACCTTTGCTTGTGGGAGGAGTCGCCGACCACATCCACTTTTTGTGGAGCATGAGCTTGAAACCCAAAGCCGTTTCTTGACGAGTATGACCGTTTGTTGAGGTTAAATCGGGTGGTGAATCCTCAATATAAATTCATGCCGCTTATTTGAGGCTGTGGAAGGCTTCGGCAAGCCGAAGCTCCTCGCCTACTACATCCTATACCCAGCCCGGACGGGTCGGCAAGCCGACCGCGCCCGGACTGCGCTACTTGCGGGGGGTCGGCAAGCCGACCACCCTCCCAACGTATATCCCATCAACCACAGGTTTTTGCTGGTAATCCAATTTTTCTTAGTAATATATTGCAAATATCTGTGAAATGATGTAAATTTGCGATGCTGTAACCTGATATTGCCAAGAGTGGCAAGGATTGCAGCATACATATCGAAAGGCGTTTACTTAACGCTTTGTTCTTGACATTCCGTAATTTAGCACATTACCTTAATTAGTCCGAGAGCAATAGCAACAGTAGATGTCTGCATTTGGTGTATTATCCCTCATCCGTCAGCCTGGCGGCTGATGGAGGTGATATATATCAACATGTGGGCTTCTCGTTGCTCGTTCTGACTAATGGGCACGTGCTAAAGCCTGGAATGTGGGACGAGCGCAAAGGCGAGAATCCCACTCTTTTTGTTATGTACCTTACCTTAATTCTTTAGCACATGCCCGAATCGGGGATTCTTTCGGGAAAATTATCGAGATCATCATCTGAGATGAAGAAGATAGAGAGTTTCAGAATCCTCGACTTGTTCAGTGGGGCTGGAGGCATGTCTTATGGCATGCATCAGAATCCTCATTTTCAAACGGTAGTCGCTCTAGATTTCAATGGACAAGCGGCCGAGACCTTCCATAGGAATATGCCCTTAGCCACAGTTATCACAGGGGATATTACAAGTCCAGCGATTCAAAATAGGATAATAGAAGAAGCAAGCCGAAAATCCGTGAACATGATAATAGGTGGGCCACCTTGCCAAGGTTTTTCTATGAAAGGTAAGAAACTGGGATTGAACGATGAACGTAATTATTTATTCCGGGAATATCTGAGGCTGGTGGATGCTTTACGTCCTGAAGTCTTTGTAATCGAGAATGTCAAAGCCCTTTTAACAACAGCAAATGGATGGTTTCGAGATGAAATTCTTAAATATATTAAGGCCTTAGGTTATAAGGTGAGATTTGGGGTGCTCAACGCCAAGGATTTCGGCGTTCCTCAATCGAGAGAAAGAGCCATTTTTATATGCTCTAAGTCGCATGGAGTGCCTTTGCCCAAGAGGACGATATCAAAGGAAGTAACCGTGAGGGAGGCAATATCCGATCTTGCTTATCTCAACTCCTCAGAGGGTGACTTTGAGACCGAATATCGATTACCTGCATCCACAGCGTATCAACGCTTGATGCGCCAGGGAAGTGAACGGCTGTATAATCACAAGGCTTCGGCGCATTCCACACTAGCAATTGAAAAGTTAAAAATGATTCCCCCAGAGGGGAACAAGAAGTCTTTACCGAAGGATTTATTAGGAAACCAAAAATTTAACACCACATGGGGAAGGCTTTCTTGGGATAAGGTCTCTCCAACGATTGACACGCGCTTTGACACTCCTTCCAACGGCACCAACTCTCATCCCAATTTACATCGTGCGATTACTCCCAGAGAGGCTGCAAGGCTACAAAGCTTTGACGATGCATTTATTTTCTATGGGCCTAAGGTATCCATTCGCGCCCAAATAGGAAATGCAGTACCCCCATTGATGGCTAAAGCTATAGCAGATGCGATTTGGAGTGCGTATGAAAGTAATTACGATTTCTCATTAAAAAGCCATGAGCACGAAACCAATTTGGACGATTCCTACAAAAAGTCTCATGGTATCTTTTACACCGACTTAGGTTTGGCAAGAGATATAGTCGAGTTTTTGAACATTCCTCAACAAGCGAAATGCATCGATCCCTGGTGTGGTACGGGTTGCTTCCTGTATGCATTAAAGAAATTTGGAGGCGTAGAGCGCATCGCAGGCTGTGATTTTGACGCCTCCACGGTTGCTAAATGCCAGGAGCTGAACAAGACGGAGCAAGTGTATTGTATCGACACACTGGGAACTGAGCCTCACGACGTACTCCATGCGTTAGGAACTGGCCAATTTGATTATCTTATAAGCAATCCCCCGTATGCACCCATCGCAAAAGATGTACACATCAATGGTGATCCCTCTTTCAATTCATTGGTAAATCGATCGGGGGCCAATCTTTATATCGCTGCAATATTCCGTGCGCTCGGATATGTGAAATCGGGGGGAATAATTTCCCTAGTGATACCCAAAAATTTTCTGCATATTTCATCCTACGCCAGAATAAGAAAGCATATCCTCAAACACACAAATATTCTCTCCATCGTCGAATTAGGCATTCACTTCAAGGAAGTAAGGGGCGAACAGATTGTCCTTACCCTTCAAAACTGCCATTCCTCCCACAACCGGGTTAAAATCTTCGATTACAATGACGGTAACATCACTTTCCTGACAGAAGTACCTCAGGGTGACTATCAAGACGAGATTATATCGTTTAATAATCCTCGTGACATTGTTCTATACGACAAATTGCGCAACTATGAGAAATACGTAACATTAGGGTCAATAATCACTCATCCTATACATCGGGGACGTATTAAAAGTGCCGATGCAATTCGAGGTAAGCAAATACGGAAATTTGGAATTCGAGAAATTGAGTTTGTGCCATCACAAGGCGACCAATTGTTTGTTCAAAACATTTTTAGTGCCGAGGCTGGCCTAACGGGCTGTTATGGCGGTGATTTGCCCGCGCAAGAAACTGTTTCTGTCATTCATGTCCCAGTGAGCAGAGCAAAATATATATTGGGGCTTTTAATGTCACGCGTGTGCAATTACTATCTCATTCGATTCTTGTTTAATAACTCGCGCTTGACCATCCACACCGACGGCAAATATCTCAGTCGCATTCCTATACCAACACCATCGATTTGGGATAACGAAATCACGTTGATAGTCGAGGAATTGGAAAAAGCCAAATACTTGAGCCCAGAATGGCATGCCCTAAATGAACGCTTGAACCAGAGCGTATATAGTCTATATAATCTGAATCGATGCGACCGTGAGCACATCGAGAGTGAAATGAAGAAAATCTCATCTATGAAATGGTACGCACCTCAACCTTTAAATCAGCTTGATTATGAATAACGAAATGGCCTATCTCCTAGGAATGATTGTGGGTAATGGAGAAATCAAGAGAACGCAATCGGAAACAACGGTTTCCATTGAGATTCCCCACAAGAAACTGCAAACCGAGTATGTTGATGACGTAGAACTTTATGTAAGAGCTAGCATCACAGATATTCGCTGTATTATAGAACCTTTGGTGGGGGCTTTGTTACGTTATGAATCCAATAAGCGTTCCTCCACTCTGCATTTCACGATGGGAAACGAAAATTATCTAATTCGGGAAATCAATCGCATTATAGGGCGCGTGATTTCTCATGAATCTATGAGAATCCCCAAAGAGATTTTTGAAGCTACTGCCGACCAACGGAAAGCTTTCTTGAAAGGATTTGGAGATGTCACGGCTTACATTCGCCGCACCAACTCATTTATCGACAAATATTCTCATCGAGTATATGTGGAGATACCCAAAAATTGGTACTTAGTAATTGATTATTGCAACTTGTTGCAATCAATCAACATCCCAGTGCAAAATATCGATTGGGGTCATCCCAACATGCGTGATCCCCATTTGCAAAAATACCATAAAGGCCAAACAAATTTTTGGAAAAAGGAGCACCAAGTGAAGATTTGGGCAGTGCTTTACGAGCAAATTGGCTTTGTGGTGCTGCACAAGAATCGGTGCCTGGCAATCTATGCCGATGAACACCGAGCCTATTTCCGACACGATACCTTGGATAAATTACACCGCTTCTATTGGGAAATAAGTGCCACTAATCGGCCAAAGTCCTCCCATCCTGGAGAATCAGATTCTCTCCTTCCCATTGAGATTCGAGGAAAACATTACGATTCATGGAGAGAGATTGCCTATGATTTAGGATATATTCCCTTAAGTCATGAAGGAGAGTGAACTTTACGAACCCATGCGTAAATGGCTACAACAGTATTTACGCGACAAACATCCCCGCGGTGAGATCATCACTGTCGACTGTCACAATGAACGATTGGATTCGGTGTTAGCCAAACATGACGTGGTCAATCCTTTGGCCATTGGCATTGATATTCAAATTGATGTCTTGGGCATTGTGAAACTGCCAAAAAGAGTGAAACTCTATTTCATTGAAGCAAAAAAGACGCAGCTCAGCATCCGAGACTTAGGCCAACTTTGGGCCTATTGTAAACTTATAAATCCCGCAGGGGCCTTTCTCTTGACTTCAGCCACTCTGGGAGGATTAAATAAAATCCTCAATGTATATCATCGCGAGGATATGCTTGATTTTGGCGACGGTAAGACTATAAAGAAAATGCAGGTGGGAATTTGGGACGTGAAAAGTGGGTGCATTGCCTTCAACACACTCATTCCCAAAATAGATTGAGCGCCAACATCAATAAGACCACCGCAATTTCGCGCGGCTAAAGGATGGGCGAGAACAGGCGCATGAACGATTCGACGGCTTTCTGGGTCACTGGGCGTCGCTTCCATTGGGCGAGGTAGACGCGGGAGCAGTCGCGCTGGTCCTTGAGGAAGATCTCGGCCATGCGATCGCCGAACGCCCTGGAATATACCATCATGTTGCCCTCAAAATTGTGCTCGAACGACCGGAAGTCGAAGTTGGTGGAGCCGATCGTCGAAATCTCGTCGTCGATTAGCAACGACTTGCTGTGCAGCATCCCCGGCTCGTAAAGATACACCTTGATTCCGGCTCGCAGGCACTCCGAGATATAGCTGTAGGAGGAATATCGCAGCATCACCGAGTCGCTGCGTCGCGGCATCATTATACGCACGTCCACCTTGGCCAACGCCGCTGCCTCCAGGGCTTTGAGCAGGCTCTCGGTGGGCAGAAAATAGGGCGTCTGGAGGTATACGCGCTTTTTGGCCGAGCCGATGGCTTTGAGCATCATCATCGCCACGTTGCTCCATTGGCTGTTGGGACCCGAGGCAATCATCTGCATCGACGCCGAGCCGGTGATCTCCGGCTCGTCCGACGGGATGGTGACGGGGGCAGGTTGGCCCATAAACACCCAGTCGAGGGCGAATGTCGACTGCAACGCGCCCACGGCCGGACCGGTGAGGCGCATATGGGTGTCGCGCCACACTTGGCCGGGTCGCGACCCCCAGATGTAACGGTCGGCGATGTTCATCCCCCCGATGTAGCCGATACGGTCGTCGATGATCACCATTTTGCGGTGATTGCGCCAGTTGACGCGAGTGGCGAACGAGCGGAACGCCACCTTCATAAACGGGTGCACGTCCACCCCCGCCTCGCGCATCTCGCGGAAGAATCGATTCTTCACGCCGATGCATCCCACGTGATCGTAAATCACCCTCACGTCGAGGCCCTCGCGGGCCTTCCGCTTGAGGATATCAGCCACCTCGCGACCTATCTGGTCGTCCTCGAAGATATAATATTGCAGGTGTATGGAGCGTTTGGCATCGAGCATATCTTGCTTCAAGGCCTCGAATTTCTCGGCTCCCGAGGTGAAAATCTTGGCGTCGTTGCCCGGGTAGCACTGGGCGCCGATGAGGGTATTGCCAAGTTTCACCACCTGCAGCGTCTCGGGTTGCAACACCTCGTGGGGAGCCTTGCCCTGCGGCACCTTGGGCCCTCGCGCCTTGCGCCGCGCCCGCTTGGTCACCAAGCGCTTGTTCTTGATATTGCGGCCGAAGAAAATGTAGAGCACCAATCCCACCACGGGCACAATCAGCAACACCGTCACCCACGCAAGCGACTTCACCGGATTGCGATTCTCCGACAACACAACTCCCACCACCGAGAGTATCGTCACGCCATAAATGGTGACGAGACCCCAGTACACCCAAGGCTGGTGGAAGAATGTCGCTATGCTCATAAAACACTTTTTACAAAGGTAATCATATTTTTGAAGGCAGACAAATTTACGTTTATTTCGGTTGCCAGATGTAGAGGCGGTCGCTGGGGCGGATTTTAGCGGGAACCGGGATCGAGAACGCGTCGCCCTTGACTGCCTTGTCGACCGATTTCAGACCCACGCGTATCTCCTCGACAGTGAGAATCAGCGCCCCCGTCGTCGGCCCGGTGATCACCACCTCGTCGCCCACGTGCAGCTCGCCGTTCTCCATCAGAAACTCCCCAACCCCAAGTCCCGAGAAATACTTCACCCCCTTGGCCGCGTACACCTTCACGCGCGTGGCCGAGGAGCCGTACTTGGCCGACCATTCGCCTAAGCGCTGGCCAAGATAATACCCGTCCCAAAAGCCGCGGTTGAACACCTTTGACAGGTTCTCGTCCATCTCCCGCGCGGTCTCCTCGTTATACGTGCCGTCGCACACAGCCCTCAGAGCCGCGTCGTAAGCCTCCACAACCGTCTTCACATACTCAGGGCCGCGGGCACGCCCCTCGATCTTGAACACGCGCACGCCCGCGTCGACCATCTTGTTCAAGAAATGAATCGTGCGCAAGTCCTTGGGCGACATGATATACTTGTTGTCCACCTCCAGCTCCTCGCCCGTCTCCAGGTCGGTCACACGGTAGCCGCGACGGCATATCTGCGTGCACTGCCCACGATTGGCAGCCGAATTCATCTGGTGCAAGCTCAGGTAACATTTCCCTGACACGGCCATGCACAGCGCTCCGTGGCAGAACATCTCAATCTCCACCTCCTTGCCCCCGGGCCCCTTTATCCCCTGCTCGACTATCGCCTTGTGGATAGCCGACACCTGGTCGAGGTTGAGCTCGCGAGCCAACACCACCACGTCGGCCCACTGCGCGTAAAACCTCACAGCCTCCACGTTGGTCACGTTGCACTGCGTGGATATATGCACCTCCACCCCCCGGGAACGGGCGTACAGTATTGCCGCGATGTCGCTCGCTATAATCGCCGACACCCCGACCTCACACGCCGCGTCGATGATCGAACGCATACGCCCCAAATCCTCGTCATACATTATCGTGTTGACAGTCAAGTAGCTGCGCACGCCATTATCGCGGCACTCCTTCACCACCGCGGCCAAATCCTCAATCTGGAAATTGGCCGCCGAGCCCGAGCGCATGTTGAGGCCCGCCACACCGAAATACACAGCGTCGGCCCCCGCGTCGATCGCCGCGCGAAGGCTGTCCCAGCTCCCCACGGGAGCCATTATCTCAAAATCCTTTCTATTCAATGACATAATATCGCGAATTTACGATTTTTCACGCATTATATGCTAATTATGGAAATTTTTCCGTAATTTTGCCAGCCAATTCAGTAAGTATAAAATTCGTCACAGATGAAAAGTAACATTTACACAACCACCGGCGACTCGGGCAACACCTCCCTCGTGGGTGGCCTTCGCGTCAAGAAAACCCATCCCCGTATCGAAGCCTACGGCACCATCGACGAGCTCAACGCCCACCTAGGCGTGCTTGGTGGCTCCCCCTCCCTCCGCGCCGACGCCGAACTCATCCGCGGAATCCAAAACAAGCTGTTCAACATAGGCGCCTACCTCGCCACCGACAACCCCGACGACGACCTCACCCGCTGCGAAGGCCTCACCGAGGACGACGTCACAGCCCTCGAACACGCCATCGACCGCATCGACGCCCAGCTCCCCCCCCTCAACCGATTCGTCCTCCCCGGTGGCACCCAGACTGCCTCCCTGGCCCACGTCGCCCGCACCATGTGCCGCCGCTGCGAGCGCCGAGTGCTCCAGCTTCAGGACTACGCCTACGTCGACCCCACAGTGCTCCGTTTCATCAACCGCCTCAGCGACTACCTCTTCGTCCTGGCACGTTTATGCAACGTTAACGGTCAAGTGGAAGAACTTTTTTGGGATAAAGATTGTAGATTGTTATAAAATCACTATTTTCGCGGCTTGAAAAAGCCCGCGTGGCTTAGAACGATTGAATAACAACTAAACAATTACCCATATGTACTGGACACTTGAATTAGCCTCAAAGCTCGAGGACGCCCCCTGGCCCGCCACCCGTGAGGAGCTCATGGACTACGCCATGCGCTCCGGCGCCCCGCTCGAAGTGATCGAAAACCTCCAAGAGATGGAGGACGAAGGCGAAACCTACGAATGCATCGAAGACATCTGGCCCGACTACCCCTCCAAAGAAGACTTCTTCTTCGACGAAGAAGAGTATTAAGCTGTAAATAAATGATTTAGCGGCTTAAAACTAAAAGAAAACCAACCGTTTAGGCAGCAGGTGACGGCAAAGCTCCGGCTTCCGCCACCTGCCGTTTTTATGCCCTTCCGGCACCTTTTTGCACCCCGAAGTTAACCCATTTCCATACCACTGCTATTACCAAATATTCCCCAAAAAGGTAACAGTAACCATTCCGGGTTTGATTTGTGCAATTTTTGAGCTAACTGTCTATAATTGACTTTGTTGACCCGAAACTGGTCCGAACAGGACTTTCTCGCGCATCGAGATGCCCGACAGGACTTGCGTCAGGCATGAAATTGCGGCATCCGACGATTTTTCGGAGATAAACTTGTTGATTTCTGAGAATAAAGTGCTAACTTTGTGTAACGGCATAGAAGTATCAGCAAATTTAGCATTGGCATTCAAATTTATTGATAATATGCAAATTACGCAACTTTCTATGCCGTTTTTTCGTGCCATAAAAGTCTGCTTAACCTAGCTTGCGAAACTTTAATTTACAAATTTTTTGGGAAAAACTGTCAAACACCCGGGAAGTTGTTTGTCAAGAAAGGAAAAATGTTTAACTTTGCAACGCCTCCTCCCAAATGGTGGCCAAGAGAGGTTCCAGGGGGAGGCCAAATTTAAACATAGGTGTTATTTTCACTTGTCTTCCAATGTCGAACTTGGCGGTTTGAATCAATGACGAAGATGACTGACGATAGCACCTGCATCGGTTGCTATCCAGTTGGCCCCCTTGACGGGAGCCCCACAGCAATATCCGGTGTGGGGCTGTCCGTTTTTGTCTGTCATTGAGGTTACGCCAAGACCTGACATTGGGGCAAAGCGTGAATACAATCTCACACCTTTTTTGTGTCATATTAAAACACATTAGGGCCACGTAAGGGATTGGCGGGGCAACACTTGAATAGTTATGGAAAAATATGCAAAATTTCTCAAACTGCTGCCTGCTGTCTTGCTGGCAGTCATGATGTCGCTGTGTCTGACGGCATGTGGGGACGGCGATGACGACGCCGACGAGCCCGGCACCAGCCAATCATCGGTTGAAAAGGGCCTCATAGGCTCTTGGCTCTGCGAAAGCAACGGTTCCATCTATACATTGAAGGCCGACCATACGGCCATCGATGACTGGGATAAATATAATGAACCCATTAGTGGCACTTGGAGCTACGAGACATCAACTGGCTACCTGAAGTTCGTCTGGGTTGCAGTCACGGCCTACGATGAACCTGCAACCGACCTGTGGAAGGTGCTGGAGATCAATAGCAACGCCCTCACGGTGCGAAAATGGCACCCCGTATGGCGGGAGTGGGAGGAGCCCAAGGTGTTGCAAAGGGTACCTGAAGGAACCCGATAGAATAGCTTTTAGTACCTCCGACCTTTACCCGCGTTAGTTGGGTCCCCAAGGTTGAAGCTGGGAATGGTGGTGTCTGTGGAGTGCGGAGCCCAGCACTTTTGCTGTCTGTCAGATGAGGACGAGGAAGAGGATGACTGTTAGAGTGTTGTGCTTCGCACTCCATTAGCATCTGCTACTCTCCTTGACCGCATACTCCGTGCTTCGCACTCCGTAAGCCGTTAACATCAGTGTCGTGCGTCGCACTCCCTTAGCACCCGCTACCCTCATTTCCACTTGCGAAAGTTGACTATATCTTATTGGTATTTTAACGCCTTTTATAGCCAAATAAGTTTGCCTAAAAGCAACTAAAATCAGGCTTAAAACCCTGAAAAACAAACGTTTAAAGTCTTTTCGACGAAGAAGAATATTAGCCTACCAGAAAATACTAAATCGTTAATAATCAGCGACATGGACAACATAATTTGTTTGTGTCGCTGATTTTTTACGCCTTTTATCGTCTATTTTGTTTGCCAAAAAACGGGACACCTACAAATTAGTGTGTTTTAGGTTAAGAAAACATTGTTGGAATAAACATAGCCTTACCATATGGGATTGCATCCTCGGAGCCGCAACGCGGCAAGGGTGGCAATAACCCATGCGGCTCACAAGCTAAACCGACCATAAGATGCAGAGAAAATGGCCATGCCCAAACACACTAATTCAGCGCCTTAACTTATATTTAAGCATAAATTAAGCTTTGCTGCGCAAAGATTTAACACGAATTTCGATACTAAACTCCTGCCGGGATTAGTGTAAATTAAAGAGCGTAAGCTATCTAAAATTTATCGGATTTCAAGTTAACTTATTGGTGTCGATTAGTGTTTATTCGTGGTTTCTCTGGCCTGAGAAAGTTGATCACAACAGCCTCATCTTTCTGAGGGGGGATGCAACTTTTGGGAGGGATTGCGCGTCTAAGGGATAGATTGTGTTTTTAATTGTAGAGATTATGAGTTTTCATCGCTTTTGGGTTCTCTTGATTGTTAGTGTATTCGTTTATTGTTTTAGAGTGGCCGCGCAGGAGGCGACGTTGCCCGATGTGACCCTGTCGGAGGTGATCGTGACTCCCGACGACCGCCCCGTGACGCGTATCGTGGCTTACGCCGATGAAACGACCTGCATAGCCCTGGAGGGAGATACCTCGCGGGTGGTTAACCGATATATGCTCGACTATATGTTGACTTCCTCGAAAACCAAGGGGTTCAAATCGCGCAACCGAGGCCGGGTGCTGGTCAGGGAGCGCGAGATTGTGAGCAACGGGTTGGAGCTGGATTCGGCCGACCTCGACGAGATTGGGGATATCGGCCTGTCAATTTGCCGATATCCCTCGATAGGCATCAACACCGACCGCTATACGACCAAGGAGAGCGTTGACACCACCTTCTTTACCAACGATATACCGATACGGATGGTTAAGAATCCCGAATTGTTCACTCTTACCGTTGACCCGCTTGCCCCCAAGAAGGATTATAAGATGTCGCCGGGTTTCTTGAAGTTCTTCGGGTTCACCACCGACCTGACGCGGGCCGATTGCTTGCTCGATTTTCATGTGCAGGACAAGAGCCGGTATAGCTCTGAGGATTTGCGGTCGTACACAATGTTGCTGGAGATGGCGTTGCGCGGCAAGTGGTTCCGCAAAATGTTGCATGTGAAGACAAAGCAACCGATCATGGTGACCAGCACGGTCAAGATCAGCCCCGTGGAGTTGACCTTCCTTACCGTTGACGAGGCCAAGGCGCTGAAAAAGGATCCTGTTTGGCCGGCGGATAAGTTTATCCTTCCCGACGGAAAATAATGCATGAGGCAAGTTATCTAAGAAACCACGAATAAACACTAATTTTTCACTAATTCAGCAATTAAACTTTTATTATCATTCAAGAATTAAGCTTTGCTACGCAAAGAATAAACACGAATTTCCATAAAGCAACGCTATCTGCATTAGTGCTAATTAAAGAGCGTAAGCTCTCTAAAATTCATTAGAATCCATACTAACAAATTGGTGCTCATTAGTGTTAATTCGTGGTTTCCAAACTTGAGAAGGTTGAATGCATGAGGGGATACATGAGGTGACGGGGAACGAGGGTACTTGTGTTGACCCGGGGTCAGGTCGACTTCCATCCAGCTGAGAGCGCAGATTTTTAAGGAAATTTTTTAGACGAAATGGGGGGGGGGAATTAGTTTTTTGTTTACCTTTGTGCCTACATAATCTATCACCATCCAAAATTAACCATTAACCATTATCCATTAACCATTAACCATCCCCCCACTATGAAGAAATTGTTATACACAGCGCTTGCGCTATTGCTTGGTTGCGCAGGGATGCAGGCACAGGATGTGACTGCCGACGAGGCCGCGTTCCAACAGTTGAACGCCCAAAGCGGCCTGCCGGAATACTACCAATTTTTGGAGCTTTACCCGAAGTCGCCCCGCGCGAAGGAGGTGTCCGATTCGGTTGCGATACTGTTGGCACGGTCGTTCTCGACGCCTCCCACCGAGAATCAGAAGCGCCTGGCGTTGTCCTACGCACGCGACCGCTCGACACGCATGCGAGTGCTGGCGATGGCCGACCAAGGGAAGACCGCCGCTTGGCGCGAGGAGCATCCCGAGCGCGTGCACCGCGACACTAAGTGGGGCCTGAGCGTGGCTCTGCCCGACTATGCCGTCAACCTGGGGGATAATGAATACGATTACATGGATATCTACGCTGGCGTGGCGGCTCGATACGGGCAGTTCCGCGACCGGTTTAACCTCGAGGCTGGCGTGATGCTGGGATTGTTCCTGCATCGGTGGTCGGGTAAAGAGTTGCCCAACGTTAAGACACAGGCTTATGAGAGCAATTTCCAGATACCGCTGTTCGTGCGGGGCAAGGTTTATATCTGTGATTTGGGGCAGAAGGCGCGCTTATTCGCCGACGGCCGCATCTATTGCAACCCCACGCACAAAAAGGATTATGAGCAGAAACTGTTTGCCGGAGCCATCGGCCTGGGTGTAGGTCTGGAGAAGGTGGAACTGTCGATTTATTATAAGAATCAGTTTGGCAACACCGATATCGACCAAGTCCCCATCACCACCGACATGGGCACAGGCTATCTGCCAGCCAAGGGGAAGAACCGCTACAGCAGCATCGGCATCTCGCTCTTCTGGAACTTCCGGTTCTAATCGTCGGGGAAGTGGGTGATTTCGCGGAGGTCGCACTGCTGGCGCTCGCGATCTTCGGGAGTGAAGCCGTCGCGTGGACGATGTAGCACGTATTGGTCGTAATAAGCTATTAGCAAGGTGGTTAACGGCAGAGCGATGATAAGTCCGATCAAGCCGAGGAGGGTGCCCCACACCGACAGCGACAACAGGATGATGGCGGGGTTGAGGCCCATCGCCTTGCCCATGATTTTGGGAGTAAGAAACAGGTCCTGAATCAGTTGGACGATGCAGTAAACCGCGATACATTCCCACCATATAGCCCAGAATCCGGCGTTGTGGTCGACCGAGTAGACCAGGCAGAGCAAAGTGGTGGGGATGATGGAGATCAACTGCAGGTAAGGCACCATGTTCAGCAGGCCAATGAACAGGCCTAGCACCACCGCCAGCGGCAGCCCAACGATGAGAAAACCGATGGAAAAGAGGATGCCCACGATAAACGCCACAAGAGCTTGGCCGCGGAAGTAGTGGTTCATCGACGTCTTGATGTCGCGGCCGATTTTGAACGTCACTTTGCGATACTTGGGAGGCACGAGCATGCGGAAGCCCTCCATAAGTCGGTCATAATCAAGCATTATGAACACCACATAGAGCAAGACGATGAACCACGAGAACACTCCCATGATGATATCCACGCCCGATGACAGCACCGCCAAGGCCCGCTCCAGCACGCGCTCGATGTCCTGAGTAGTCAAGACGTCGCTCAGGTAGTTGAAGTCGATTATGCGCTTGAGGAAATGGTGCATCCCCTCGGGGAGGAACGGCACGTCCATCTCGGTTTCGGCGTAGCGTCGCAACAGCACTGCCATCTGCTGGGTCTCCTCGACGATCGACGGGATGAAAAACCAGCACAGGATGCCAAACACGGTAGTGGCTTCAAAAAGGGTGACGAATATCGCCACTATGCGCCCTTTGAGCCGTAGCATGCGCCGATTGTACTGCACGAAAGGCTCAAAGATGTAGGCCACGAGGCAGGCCACGCAGAACGGCAACAACACGCTCTTGAGCACGTTGATAAGCCACACGGCCCCCAGAATGATTAAGATTGTGATGACCAGGCGTACAACGCGGTCGAAAGTATATGGTTGGCTCCAGCTATTAGGCATTGTTGAGTAAAATTTGGCTTCTCGGTTATATATTTTATACTTCTCTTTTCTCTAAATAATGTAAAACACGGCACGAATTTACAAAAACATTTTCGCATTACGTTGATTTTCCGTAAATTTGTCGCAATATTTGCCCATGAAGGCACTTATCAACCTGAGATCGTATCATACCGTTACCACTCAACCCCGCAAATAAGTAATTATCAACCATCATAAAAATGAGTAACAACAATCTTACAGGCGCCGTGGCTCGCAACATCAGCGATTCCAAGGCAATGCGTTGGCTCGCCCTGACGCTGCTGGCCTCGGCCATGTTCTTCGGCTACATCTTCATGGATGTGCTGTCGCCCCTGCAGGAGGCCCTGCAGGAAACCAAGGGATGGGACCCGATGTCCTACGGCCGTTTCGCCGGCTCGGAGACTTTCCTTAACGTGTTTGTGTTCTTCCTGATTTTCGCCGGCATCATCCTCGACAAGATGGGCGTGCGTTTCACCGCCATCCTTTCTGGCTCGGTAATGTTCTTGGGAGCCTTGGTCAACTACCTGGCCCTCACCCCATTATTCCAAGAAAGCGCTTTCGCCGAGTGGATGGAGGGATTCATCAACCTTCCCGACACTTGGTGGAACATCACCCCGTTCTACAAAGGGATGCCTGCCTCGGCTAAATTGTCGGCCCTGGGCTTCATGATATTCGGATGCGGCGTCGAGATGGCCGGCATCACCGTTAGCCGCGGCATCGTCAAGTGGTTCCAAGGCAAGGAGATGGCCCTCGCAATGGGCGTGGAGATGGCCATTGCCCGCGTGGGTGTGGCCGTGGTGTTCCTCGGCTCTCCCGCTATCGCCTCGATTAGCGGCAACTTGAGCGTGTCTCGCCCCGTAGGATTGGCCGTTTTGCTGTTGCTCATCGGACTGATCTGCTTCATCGTCTACTCGTTTATGGACCGCAAGCTTGAGAGCCAAATCGGCAACAACGAAGAGAAAGACGACCCCTTCAAGGTATCCGACCTGAAATACATCTTCCGCTCCCAAGTGTTCTGGCTCGTCGCCCTGCTTTGCGTGCTCTATTACTCGGCTATTTTCCCCTTCCAGAAGTACGCCAACAACATGCTGCAGTGCAACCTCGGCATCACCGCCGAGCAGGCAGGCCAAGTGTTCTTCGTGTTCCCCTTGGGAGCCGCCGCCATCACCCCGTTCCTGGGCCGCTACCTCGACAAGCACGGCAAGGGCGCGTCGATGCTCATCCTTGGCGCTATCTTGATGATTTGCTGCCACTTGACCTTCGCGTTCGTGTTGCCGGCCACCGGCTCGGCCGTAATCGCCTATGCCGCCATCGTGCTGCTGGGAATCTCGTTCTCGCTGGTTCCCGCTTCGCTCTGGCCATCGGTGCCCAAGCTGGTTGACGGCAAACTCCTTGGCTCGGCCTACGCTGTGATTTTCTGGATTCAAAATATTGGCCTCTACGCTTTCCCGATGATTATCGGAGCCGTGCTCACGGCCGCCAACCCCGGCGTAACCGACCCGCTGAGCTACAACTATATGTGGCCTATGGTATTGTTCGCCTCGCTGGGCGTGCTTGCGCTGATTTTCGGCATCTGGCTGAAAGCCCTCGACGCCAAGCGCCACTACGGCCTTGAGCTCCCCAACACCAAGACCGTGGAGGAGGAAGCCGCCGAAGGCGAATTGGAGCTGGCCTAATCCCCTCTTTCCTCCTTTCCTCCTTTAAAGGAAAAAGGATGAAAGGAAAAAAGGACTAAAAACTGAAAATATAATCTTAAACCATAATTCCATCTTTTCATGAAAAAAGCTTTATTTACGCTTGCTGCTCTGCTGATGACCGCCAGCGCCGCATGGGCCGACGTTTTCACCTCGTCACCCGCTCCGCTGCAGGAATCATCGCAGAACGTCGTCATCTATTTCCATGCCGACGAATCGGGTGTGGCCGGATTACAGAATCTGTCCTCATCCACTGAGCTTTACGCCCACATCGGCTGCTACACCAACCTCAGCCCCGACACCTGGTCGCACGTGATCGGCACATGGAACACCAACACCGACAACAAGAAGTTTACCTATGTGTCGGAGAACCTGTGGAGCCTCACCCTGGGTGATATGCGCACATATTTCGGCATCACCGACGCCAACGAGCACATCACCAAACTCTGCCTTATCGCCCGCAACAAAGCCGGCTCGGTGCAAACCGCCGATTGCTTCATCGACGTTATGGAGGATGGTTTCCAGATGCAACTCACGTCCAACGCATCCTCTACCGTGCTGCTTAACAACACCACCATCACCTTCACCGTCAGCGCCACCCAAACAGCCGCTCTTACCCTCTCGGTTAACGGCTCCCAGATCGCCTCGGGCAACGGCACCACCCTCAGCAAGGATTATTCCTTCACCGCCAAGGGCTCCTATGAGGTTGTGGGCACAGCTACCGCCAACGGCGAGACCCTGTCGGAGACCATCAACATCGTGTATATCTCCAACTCGCCCCAGGCCAACTACCCCGGTGGCGTGCCCAAGATGGGTCCCGTGAAGAACGCCGACGGCTCGGTGACCTTCTGTATCGCAGCCCCCAACAAAAGCAATGTTATGATTGTGGGCTCCTGGGACGACTACCAGTCATTGGACAAGAACGTGATGTCCTACCAGGATTATAACGGCTACCGCTATTTCTGGACCACCGTCACTGGCTTGGACGACAACACCGACTATCTCTACTACTTAACCGTTGACGGCGCCACCCATGTGGGCGACCCCTACGCCAAGCTCAACCTCGACGGATACAGCGACAAATGGCTCGACGACACCGTGTTCCCCGATCGTCCCGCCTACCCCTACTCCCGCTACGGCGACGGCCGCCAAATCTCTGTTTACCGCGGCAACTTCTACCCCTACAACTGGCAGGTGACCAACTTCGAGATCCCCGCTCACGACCAGCTCCTGATCTACGAGATGCTGTTCCGCGACTTCACCGGCACCGAGGGAGCCGCCGAGGGTAACGGCACCATCGCCAAGGCCATCGAGAAGATTCCCTACCTGGTTGACCTGGGCGTCAACGCCGTCGAGCTGATGCCTATCATGGAGTTCAACGGCAACAACTCTTGGGGTTATAACACCAACTTCTACTTCGCCCTCGACAAGGCTTACGGCTCGCCCACCGAGCTCAAGAAATTCGTCGACATCTGCCACCAAAACGGCATCGCCGTGATTCTCGACATCGTGTTCAACCAGTCGGACGGCCTCCATCCCTGGTACCAGATGTATCCCATCGCCTCCAACCCATTCTACAACGCCACAGCGCCCCACTCCTGGAGCGTGCTCAACGACTGGAAGCAAGAGAATCCCATCGTGCAGCAGCAGTGGAAGGACTGCCTGCAGTGGTGGATGAGCGAATACAATGTCGACGGCTTCCGTTTTGACCTCGTGAAAGGTCTCGGTACTGGCTCAACCTCGGCCGAGTACGGCTCCACCGACGGCTACAACGCCAAGCGTATCGCCGTGATGAAGCAGATTCACGGCTACCTCACCGAGGTCAACCCCAACGCTATCCACATCAACGAGTTCCTGGGCGACACCGCCGAGGAGGTTGAGTATTGCAACGACGGCCAGATGAACTGGAACAACCAGGCCTCCCTGTCGCAGCAATTCGCCGGAGGATTGGCATCGGCCAGCACCGGTTACTTCTCCTCCACCGCTTGCTCGCGTCCATGGGGTGGCTGCGTATCCTATCAGGAGAGCCACGACGAGGAGCGCGTAGCCTACTATGCCATGAAGAACGGCAACTCCAACGACATCAAGAACAACCTCGAGATCCGCACCCAGCGACTGGGCACCCTTACCGCAATGCAACTGCTCACCCCTGGCCCCCAAATGCTCTGGCAATTCATCGAGCTGGCAGCCGACGAGACCACCAAGAACGGCTCCGACAACAACACCGATCCCAAAAAGGTGATCTGGAGCTACCTCGACGACGACAACCGCAAGGGCCTGCATGACACCTATCGCGACCTGCTGTGGATCCGCCGATTGAACCAGGATATGTTCGTACAGCCCGGTGGCGACGTGACCCAAAACTTCGTGTTCTCCGGCTCTATCCGCCGCACCGCCCAAATCAAAAACGGCACCAAGGAGATCGTCCTCTTGGCCAACCCCAGCGCCACCTCGCGCACTATCTCCTTCTCGTCGAGCTATATCTCGGAGGGCAACTACCAAATCATGTCCTACTCCCACGGCATGGCTGAGCCTGTGCCCACCTTCGACGGCACCAGCCTGTCGGCCACCATCCCCGGCCATTGCTACGCCATCTATGCCACCAAGAGCGTGGCTGCCTCGGAGAGCATCGCCGCCGACTTGACCGCCGGACCCGCCGTGTATGGCGCTGACGGCCGTATCGTGATTGAGGGCGACTATACCCGCGCCGAGGTCTACAACGCCAACGGCATGCAGATGCCCTCGTTGAACGTTCCCGCCGGCCTCTACATCGTCCGTGTCGACGGCCTCGCCACCAAGGTCATCGTCAAGTAACCGCACCGCGAATCCCCCCGAGCCGCAACGCGAATCACCCTCGGAGCCGCATGCGAATCACCCGAGCCGCAAATCACCCTCGGAGCCGCAACGCGAATCACCCTCGAAGCGGCATCGCGAATTACCCTCGGAGCCGCAACGCGAATTACCCCCGGAGCCGCATCGCGGCGAGTTGGCAATAACCCCGGGTGACCGCAGGGAACCCGGGGGGGTTAGCCCCCGAACTCAACTTCTTATCTTATAGCCCCAACGGGGCGGTTTGGCGTTAGCGGCCAAGCCGCCCCATTGGTTTTCATGCCTTCAGCGATGATTCACCTAGATCTCAGATTTCCCCATTTGCGATAAATTGTGTATCTTCGCAATCCACTAAGCCTCTATATTATGATTCTCAAGCGTATATTTTCCCTTATCGCCATTGCGGTAGCCCTTTCAGCCAGTGCCGTCACCTGGCTACCCGACACCCTCGGCTCGGGGTATGAGATGACCCGTATCAACCAACCCGACGACTATGCCGGCAAGGTGTGCTGCACGGTCGTGCGCCACTTGGCGCCCCACCCTATCCCCCAACATGTGGCCATCCTTTACGTGCACGGATTTAACGACTACTTCTTCCAAACCGACATGGCCGACTTCTTCGCCCAGCACGGCATCGACTTCTACGCCGTCGACCTGCGAAAATACGGCCGATCGATCTTGCCGGGCAACAAGATGTTCCAAGTGAGGGACTTGCGCGAGTATTTCGCCGATATTGACTCGGCCCTCTCGATAATGCGCCAGGCGGGCATCAGCGATGTCATCCTCATGGGGCATTCCACAGGTGGCCTCATCACCTCTTACTACCTCAGCCAAGAGCCGGCGCCGATGGTCAAGGGCCTGATACTCAACTCGCCGTTCCTCGACTGGAACTTGTCGAAAACGCAAGAGCGAGTACTTATCCCCATGGTCGACTGCGTGGCCGGGTCCTCCCCCAATCTGCGCATCAAGCAGGGCGACTCAACGGCCTATAGCGAAAGTCTGCTGGCAGGTGAGCACGGCCGCTGGCATTACAACACCGATTGGAAGTTGCGGTCGTCGCCCGACGTCGACGCCGGGTGGATACGCGCCATCGACGATGCGCAGGCGGTCGTACAACAGGGCAACATCATCAAAATCCCCATCCTGCTGATGCACAGCGACCGATCGGTGTACGGCTCAGAATGGACCGAGGATTTTAACCATGGCGACGCGGTGCTGTCGGTCGACGACATCTCCAAGTACGGTCGACGCTTAGGCCCCTCGGTCACCGAGGCCACGGTAAAGGGAGGGCTGCACGACCTCGTGCTCTCCGAGCCACGCGTCGAGCAAGCCGTGCTCTCCACCATGCTCGCCTTCATTAACCGCCTTGGCTATCGCACCCGCTAATGCTCCGTCCCACAAAATCAGGGCATTTGCCGATGTCCAAAATTTATTGTAAATTTGCTTATTCTTCTCTTAGATCATCATAATCAAATTCTCTTAGAATATCATAATCAAATCAGTAAACCAATTATGAAAAAACTTCTCTCAACTATCTTGCCAGGGATGATTCTGGCGCTCACCGGCTGCGGGGGCTCACAGATGCCCGTGGCGGTGTCACCCGACGGCTCGCTCGCTTGGCACTTCGACGACAGCGGTGAGGCTCCGGCCTATTACGTCACCCGCGGCAACGACACTATTATCCCGCGGTCCACGCTGGGCTTCCTCCTCACCGACGGAAGCAAGATCGGCCCCGACATGAAAGTGACGGGCATCAAGCATGAGGAGCATCGCGAGACGTGGGTGCCCGTGTGGGGCGAGAACGACTCAATCCGCAACGATTACAATCAAATGACGGTGTCGCTGAAAGCTCAGGACGGATTGAGGATGGATGTGGAGGTACGCGTGTTTGACGACGGCCTCGGTTTCCGCTACGTGTTCCCCGAGAAAGGTGACACAATCCTTGTGGCCGAAGAGCTCACACAATTTGCCATGCCCGGCAACCTTACTGCCTGGTGGATTCCAGGCGACTACGACACACAGGAGTACGCCTACAACACCACCAAATTGAGCGGTATCCGCGCAGCTAACGACAGCATCGACAACTCGGCAAACGTTTCGACCTCAGCGTTCTCTTCGACAGGAGTACAAACTTCGATTCTGCTGCGCCGCGACAGCGACAGCCTGTACATGAATCTCCACGAGGCAGCGTTGATCGATTACCCAGCCATGCACCTCAACTTGAACGACACCACGATGGTGTTCACCTCGTGGCTTACCCCCGGCATGGAGGTGGAGAAAGCTCTGATTGCCACACCATTCGCCACGCCTTGGCGCGTAATTATGGTAGGCTCGGCCACCGATATTTTGGCCTGCAACATCGAGTACAACCTCAACGAGCCGTGCGCCCTCGACGACACCTCCTGGATACACCCCACCAAGTACATGGGCGTATGGTGGGAGATGATCACCGGCAAGACCAACTGGAGCTACACCAACCTCGACGATGTTGACCTCGCCACCATCGATTACACCAAGGAGAAACCTCATGGCAAGCACGGAGCCAACAACGCCAACGTGAAACGCTACATCGACTTCGCAGCCGACAACGGCTTCCAGGAGCTGTTGATCGAAGGCTGGAACATCGGCTGGGAGGATTGGATCGGCAAGGAGAAGAAATATGTGTTCGACTTCGTTACGCCGTATCCCGATTTCGACCTCGATTCCCTCAACGCCTACGCCCACCAGCGTGGAATCAAGCTGATGATGCACCACGAGACATCCGGCTCGGTGGAGAATTACGAGGCTCACCTCGACACCGCCTACTCGCTGATGAACAAATATGGCTACGACGCGGTGAAGAGCGGCTATGTGGGCAACATTATCGGCAAGAAAGACGGCCGTCGCGAAACTCATTACTCCCAGCGCATGGTCAACCACTACCTCGACGCCGTGAAGCGCGCGGCACAACACCATATTATGGTCAACGGACACGAGGCTGTACGTCCCACCGGTCTTGCCCGCACCTACCCCAACCTTGTGGGCAACAAGAGCGCCATGGGCACCGAGTACCGCCAGCATATCCCCACCGATCACGTCACCATCCTGCCGTTCACGCGCCTCAAGGGTGGCCCGATGGACTTCACCCCGGGCATCTTCACGATGGATATGTCGACATTCGTCCCCGGCTCCCACGACTCCCGCATCACCACCGTCGCCAAGGAATTGGGCACATACGTCGTGATGTACTCACCCTTGCAGATGGCTGCCGATATGCCCGAGCATTATCAGAGCAAGATGGACGCATTCCAGTTCATCAAGGACGTCCCCGCCGATTGGAGCAAGAGCATTTACCTTGCCGCCGATCCCGGGCAATACATCTTGGCGGCACGCCAGGGTAAGGGCACTCAGGATTGGTTCATCGGAGCAGTCAATTCGGAAACTCCCCGCACTCTCGACGTCAACCTGTCGTTCCTGCAGCCCGGAGTCACCTATGAGGCAACGATTTACCGTGACGCCTCCGACACCGACGCCTATACCAACCCCGAGACCTACGCCATTGAGCATCAGAAGGTCAACTCCACCACGGTGCTCCCTGTTGCAATGGCTCGCGGTGGCGGTTTCGCCATCTCCCTGAAGCCCGTGAATTAGACAAGTGACTTCCCCCAAACGCATTAGGGCGTGGCCGACTATTCGACCACGCCCTAATGCGTTACTTTAAGGAGTCGGCTTGCCGATCCTGTGGGTTTTTACTTTTTGAGGTTGTTAAGGGCATCCTTGGCCTGGCTGGCGGCGTCCTTCACATTCTGGGCGGCATCAGATACGCCCTGCTTAGCGGCGTCAACTTTATCCTTGGCGTCGGCTGCGGCGTCCTTAACCTCCTGAGTCTTTTCCTCAATGGCTTTTTCCTTGGCCTCGGCTGCGCTCTTGATCGAGTCAACGTCGGCGGTTGCGGTCTCGAGGGTAGAGGTCAGGTCGGGGAACTTGGCCTTAACAGCGTCTTTCACTTTGGCGATGTAGTCCTTGGCTTCCTGATACTTGCCTTCGTCGGCGAGTTTCTGGGCATAAGCGGTGGCCTCGTCAATCAGGCTCTGTGCTTGCTCCTGGGTGGTGGCCGAGTCGATCTTCACGTCGAGGGGATCGGCGGCTTCTACAGCCAGTGAATCGGCCTCCTTGGAGGCTTCACTACTACCACAAGATGAGAATGCGCCTACGGCTGCTACAGCCACTGCGAAAGATAAGATAAGCTTTTTCATAATCCTTTGTAAAATTGAAACTACTTTTAGATTGAAACAATATCAAATAGTATAACAACGCAACTCGGGAAAAAGTTTTCCCTCGGTTAGGAAGGAGGTCGCGCCGTGCCGGCGGGACATTTTTCTGTCGAGGCGGAGCACCTTGGCTGTCGGGCCGACACGGCCCGACTTCCTGCCTGATTAGCCGCCGAAGTTGTCGTAGTGGATGTTCTCCGGCTCTACGCCGAGCGAGTCGAGCATGTTGTTGACTGCGGCGCTCATCGGGCCGGGACCGCACATATAGTACTCAATGTCCTCGGGAGCGGGATGGTCCTTGAGGTAGGTGTCGTAGATCACCTGATGGACGAAACCGGGGGTGTACTTCACGCCGGCGGCGTCGGCTGCCGGGTCGGGGCGGTCGAGGGCGAGGTGGAACTTGAAGTTGGGGAACTCCTTCTCAAGCTGCAAGAAGTCGTCGAGGTAGAACACCTCGTTCAACGCTCGTGCGCCGTAGAAGTAGTTCATCACACGGTCGGTGGTCTTCAACGTCTTGGTCATGTGCATGATTTGGGCACGCAGGGGAGCCATGCCGGCGCCGCCACCGATCCACATCATCTCATTCTTGGTATTGAAGATGGGGTGGAAGTCGCCGTAAGGGCCACTCATACGCACCTTGTCACCGGGCTTCAGCGTGAAGATGTAGCTCGAGGCGATGCCAGGCATCACGTCCTGGAAGCCCACCTGCGGTTTCGGCTTGAACGGTGGCGTGGCGATGCGCACGGTCAACATGATGCGGTCGCCCTCAGCGGGATAGTTGGCCATGGAGTAAGCGCGCACGGTGGTCTCCGTGTTCTTGCACTTGAGGCCGAACAATCCGAATTTCTCCCAAGCGGGAAGGTACTCTGGACCGATCAACGACTTGTCGATATCCTTGTCATAGTCCATCTCGTAGGGCGGAATCTTGATTTGAGCGTAGGAACCGGGGATGAAGTTCATGTGCTCGCCCGGAGGTAGGGCCACAATGAACTCCTTGATAAAGGTGGCGACATTCTTGTTGGAGATTACCTCGCACTCCCATTCCTTGATGTCGAGGATCGACTCGGGAACGCCCACTTTCATGTCCTCTTTCACCTTCACCTGGCAGCCGAGACGCCAATGGTTTTGCATCTCCTTGCGAGTGAAGTGAACGGCCTCGGTGGGAAGGATGTCGCCCCCACCCTCAAACACTTGGCAACGGCACTGAGCGCAGCTGCCCTTGCCGCCACAAGCCGACGGCAGGAAGATGTTTTGGTCGGCGAAAGTCGACAACAGGCTCTTGCCCGACTCGGCCTCGATTTTCTTCGACTCGTTCAGGGTGATGGTTACCTTGCCCGAGTGAACCAGGTAATGCTTGGCCACGAGCAACACAGCCACAAGCAACAGCGTGATCAACAGGAAGAATCCCACGCCGGAAAGCACTGTGGGCCACATTTCGGCCATTAATATGATGCTTGAAATAGTCATAGTCTATCAAATTTTAATGCCTAAGAAGCTCATGAAGGCGATACCCATCAAGGCGGTGATAATGAAAGTGATACCTATTCCTTTGAGCGGACCTGGGACGTTGCTGTATTGAGCCACGCGCTCGCGTATTGCCGCAATGGCCACGATGGCAAGCAACCAGCCGATACCCCAGCCTCCGCCGGCGCAGATTGCCGTGACGATGCTCGGAAAATCGCGCTGCTGCATGAACAGCGAGCCGCCAAGAATAGCGCAGTTTACGGCGATAAGTGGCAGGAAGATTCCCAGCGACGAGTAGAGGGCCGGAGAGAATTTCTCGACCGTCATCTCCACCAATTGTGTCATCGACGCGATCACGGCGATGAACATTATCAGCGACAGGAAGCTCAGGTCGACATTGGCGAAGTCCTCGCCGAGCCACCGAAGGGCGCCGTCCGAGAGAACGTAGGTTTGCAGCAAGTAGTTGATAGGCAGCGTGATTACCAGCATGAAGGTGACAGCCACGCCTAGGCCAAACGCCGTTTTGACGTTCTTCGACACGGCCAAGAAAGAGCACATGCCCAAGAAGTAGGCGAATATCATGTTGTCGACGAAAATCGACCGTATGAATATGTTGAAATTTTCCATTGTTCAGGCTTTCTTCTGTGGGTTATTGTTTCTCTTGGAGGTCGGGGTTGAAAATACGCTGCACCCAGATGATGCAGGCCACCACGATGAGGGCCATCGGAGGCAGAATCATCAGACCATTGTTGACGTATCCGGCGTCGTAGCACCATTGGGGAATCACCTGCACGCCAAAGAACGTGCCGCTGCCGAGCAACTCACGGAAGAAGGCCACGATAATCAAGATGATCGCATAGCCGATGCCGTTGCCCACGCCGTCGAGGAACGCCGGCCACGGCTTGTTGCCCATGGCAAACGCCTCAAGGCGTCCCATGAGGATACAGTTGGTGATAATCAAGCCGATGAACACCGAAAGCTGCACCGACACGTCGTAGGCGTAAGCCTTTAGCAACTGGTTGACAATCACCACCAGGCCAGCCACAACGACCAGCTGGACGATAATACGGATGTTGGTGGGGATAGTGTTGCGCAGCAACGATATGATGACGTTGGCGAAGGCCAGCACGGCGATTACCGAGAGGCCCATCACGCAAGCCGGCTCCAATTTCGCCGTGACCGCCAGCACCGAGCAGATGCCCAGCACTTGCACAACCACGGGATTGTTCTTGGAGAACGGGTTGAAAAATACGCTTTTGTAATCTACTTTCTCGGCCATGATTATTTGGTGCTTAGAGTTTGTAGGAATGCTTGATAAGGCTCGAGGCAGTTGGAGAGCATCGAGCTCACGCCCTTGGAGGTGATGGTGCCACCCGAGATGCCGTCTACATAGTCGGCGCCGTCGGCCGGGGCCACTCCTCCTTTAACAACCTCGATGGGCAGGAACTTACCGTCCTTGAACACCTGCTTGCCCTCGAATTGCGAGGAGAAGGCGGGTTTCTCAATCTCGGCTCCCAGGCCAGGGGTCTCGCTCTCGTGAGCGAAGTAGGCTCCGTAGATGGTGCTACCGTCGCTGTTGAACGACACATAGCCCCAAATCGGACCCCAAAGACCGGCCCCGTAAAGCGGAATGATATACTTGACATCGCCCTCCGAGAGTGTGCACACGTAGACGGGAAGCTCGCGCTTGTCCATGTCGGCGATCTTGCTCTGCACGGCCACATTCACCGAGAAGGCGTCCTCGCCAATCTTCTCGCCCTTCTCGTTAACCACGAGCTGCGAGGTGATGTATTTGTCGAAATCCGATACAATCTGTCCCTTTTCGGGGGTGATGAGCACCGACGCGAGAATCTGCTTCATCTTGTCGGCGTTGGCGTTCTCGATCTGCTTGGGTTTCAAGCCCATGGCAGTGAATGCCAGCGCGGCGCCCACTACAATCACCAGTACGATGATGTAGACAACGGTGTAGACGTTACTTTGCTTGTTCATTACTTGGTGGCTTTAAGGCGCGCGGCGCGGCGGTTAATATTCGTTTGTACTACACACCAGTCGATCAGCGGTGCGAAGGCGTTCATCAGCAGCACTGCCAGCATGGCGCCCTCGGGGTATCCGTTGTTGTACACGCGGATGAGAATTGCGATCACGCCGATCAAGAAGCCGTAGATGTACTTGCCCACGTTGGTGCGGCAAGCGGTCACCGGGTCGGTGGCCATGAACACGGCCGCAAAGGCGAATCCGCCCAAGCAGAATTGCTGCCAGATGGTGAGATAAGAGGCCGGATAGGTGGGCGTCGCGCAGGCGTGAGCGATGAGGCTCATTATGGCTCCACCGGCGAATACCGAGAGGATGATTCTCCACGAGGCGATACCGGCCAACATCAGGATAGCCGCACCGATGAAGATGCACAACGTGGAGGTCTCACCGAACGAACCGGGAATCAAGCCCAAGAAGCAATGCCAGTCGCTGAGGTGCTGACCCACGATGTCGACCAATTGCGCTCCCGGCTCACCGGTTGCTACCTGTCCCAGCGGGGTTGCGCCCGTGAAGCCGTCGGCAACAGTGCCTCCCAAGCCGCAGATAGGCTCGGTGGGCACAAACACCTTGTCGCCCGACATGCTCGCCGGGTAGGCGAAGAACAGGAACGCGCGGGTCACCAGCGCCACATTAAAGATATTATAGCCAGTGCCACCGAACACCTCCTTGACGAAAATCACCGAGAAGGCGGTGGCCACAGCGATCATCCACAGAGGGGTCTCGATCGGGCAAATCATCGGGATCAAGATACCGGTGACGAGGAATCCCTCCTGGATCTCCTCGTTACGCCACTGGGCGACGATAAACTCGATGCCGAGGCCCACGACGTAGCTTACGATGATACGCGGCAACACAGCCAGGAAGCCGTAAAGAAGGAGTTCCCAGAAGGGGAAATTCGTGGCGCCGCTGGCCAGCCAATGCTGATAACCAGCGTTGTACATGCCGAACAGCAAGCAGGGCATCAGCGCCATCACCACGATAATCATCGTGCGCTTGGAGTCCATGCGGTCGTGAATGTGTACCCCGGAGCTGGAGGTGGTGTTGGGTGTGAACAGGAATGTCTCAAACCCATCGTAGACCGACCGCAACGCGTGCAGTCGTCCTCCCGGCTCAAAGTTGGGCTTCACGCGATCTAAATATTTGCGTAACGCTTTCACTTGTATTTATTTGGTTTTCAGTTTTCAGTTTTTCAGTTTTCAGTTTCGATGAAAATCGAGTGAAATCGAGAGATATCGAATGAAATCATCCCCAAGACGGTTCACCCTGCACTGTGAAATGTGCAATATGAAATATGCAATATTCATTAGCTCAACTCTTTCTTTAGGTAATCGAGGCCTTCGCGCACGATTTGCTGCAGGGGGAGCTTGGAGGTGTCGACGTATTCCGCCATAGCGAAATCCTCGGGTGCCACCTCGTAGATGCCCAGGGCCTCCATGCGGTCGATGTCCTTGGCGATGATAGCTTTAATAAGGTATTCGGCCATGATGTCCATGGGGATCATCTTGTCGTACTCGCCCGACATGATCATAGCCCTGCGGCCTCCCATGATACGAGCGTCGGGAGCCGCCGGACGCTTCAGGAAGTGGCCCAAGAAGGAACGGCTTACGCTTTGCGCCTTGGGAGAAAGCGATGCCCAGCCCATGAACTCGGCCACGTCGTCCCCCTCGGGAATCACCGTCACTTGGCGATAAGGGAAACGCAAGTACCCGTCCTCGGGAATCTTGACGCCCGTGAGGACGTTGCCGGCGATAATGCGGTGATGGCGTCCGTCGTCCTTGACCAAGCCCTCGAGCAGAGGGGCTACATCGGCGCCGATAAGAGTGGTGACTAGTTGGGGATCGGAGAGCTCCGAGCCGGTCATGGCAACCAATGTGTGCATCGGTACAGCTCCTGTCAACATATACTCGCCAATACGCTCCAAGGTGACAATATCCAAGCCCCAGACGGTCTCGCCCTTGTTGACTGGCTTGACGTTGGCCATGAGCACTCCCACGTTGCCCGAGGGATGCGGGCCTTTTACGTCAACCATCTCGGCGCCAGGGATGTCCTTGAGCGATTCGCCGTTGCGACGCGAGATATACACCTTGCCGGCGGTGAGTTTCTGGAGCGCCTCCACTCCCTTGGCCAATTCTTTTTCCTTGCCGTTGACCGCCTGGGCCAAGTCGGGAGCAAGGGGAGCGGAGTCAAACCCCGTGACGAAAATGTCGCGGGGAGCGGCTTCCACGTCAGGCACCACGTCATAGGGGCGCTGACGCAACATTGCCCACAGGCCGGAGGCCAACAGGGCTGCCTTTACATCGTCGGCCGACGCTTGTGCGGGTACTTTGGCGGAGGGCTTGCCGGCGTACGGGTCGACCTCGACCACCACGCGCTCAAGCTTGCGACGGGCGCCTCGGATAATCTCCTTGACGGTACCCGAAGCTGGGGATGCTATTTTGATCTCGGGGTGCCACTTGTCGGTAAGCAGGGGTTGACCCGCCTCTACCTTGTCGCCCTCGGCCACCGCCAATTTCGGGGTGATTCCGGGAAAATCGTCGGGCACCACGGCCACGCGGTCGACAGTCACCAATCGAGGCTCACCCTGCCGGGCTGCCCCTTGGAGGCACAAATCCAATCCTTTGTTGAGTGATAAATTTAGGCTCATGAGGGATTTTTTAATTTTTAACGAGTGCAAAGTTACCGATTTAATTTTTAACAAAGCGCGTTTTTCCTCCACTTTTTTATTTTTACCCCTCTGAATCCCCCATTTCCCCCGTGAATGCCCCCATCCCCCCTATTCCTTTCCACCTCCTCTCTCCCAGCAAGCCACCGTGCCCCGCGGTTCGCCGGGGTGGCCCCCTCCCCCCTTTTCCTCCTTTAAAATCTTATGCCCCTTAATCATCCCCCTTAACTCCATTATATGTTCTGCGACATAATTTTAGAATATGAAAGTTAAGAATTTTGTCACCCTTGGGCTACAAAACGGCCCGCAATGGATAATTTTAAAAATTTTGACACTACAAAATTTTGATAATTGAAAAATCAGCCCTAATTTTGCAAGAAGATTTGTGAAGAGCGCGCCGACCGGGATACAAAACTCGCCCCTCAACGGCCGTTTGCCGCAAAACTCCAACGACCCATGCAGCCATGAGCCACACGCCTTGCTAATGCCAAGCCCTCAGCGAAAGTCTCAGAAGCAATACGGTCAACCTCAAGGCCGGGAAAGCGTTCCCCTAGCCTATCCATGGATAGTGTAACCTTGAACATCTACACCTTAACCAGAAACCAGAAACCAGAAACTAGAAACTAGAAACCAGAAACCAAATAGAGAGACAACTCAAAAAACTAAACTAATCATATTAATAATCTAAAAAAACGATTTTTTGTAAATTATGGAAGCTACTAAGCCCGTAAAGCCCAACAACTCTGGGAGCAACGTACGCGGTATCAAGAACGCATTCTTGGTAATCATCGCATGTTTCATCGTGGCCGTTTGCCTGTTCCTCTTCGTGTTTGGTCATCCCTCTCACTTCAACCTTGAGGGCATCGACGAGGCCACCCTGCCCAGCTCGATGTTCTTCAGCGACATCAACGCCCACCCCAACGACCTCGTTGGCACAATCTTCAAAGGCGGCGTGATCGTGCCTATCCTCCAAACCCTCCTTTTGACCGTTATCGTCCTCTCCGTTGAGCGCTGGATCGCCCTCCGTTCCGCTAAGGGTACCGGTAGCATCACCAACTTCGTCAAGGGCGTCAAGAAATGCCTCGAGACCAACGACATCGCCGGCGCTCAGGCCCTCTGCAAGAAGCAAAAAGGCTCCGTTGCCGCTGTTGTTAGCGCTGCACTCAACCGCTACGAGGAGATGGACAAGAACACCGTCCTCACCAAAGAGCAGAAGATCGCTACCCTCCAAAAAGAGGTAGAAGAGGCAACCGCCATCGAGATGCCTGCACTCCAGCAGAACCTCCCCATCGTCGCTACCCTCACCACCCTCGGTACCCTTGTCGGACTGCTCGGTACTGTGATCGGTATGATCAAGTCCTTCCAGGCCCTCGCCGCTTCCGGCGCCCCCGACTCCACCGAGCTCTCAACCGGTATCTCCGAGGCCCTTATCAACACCGCCTTCGGTATCGCTACCGGTGCGTTCGCTGTAATCTCCTATAACTTCTACACCAACAAAATCGACAACCTCACCTACGCTATCGACGAGATTGGTTTCTCGATCGTGCAGTCGTTCGCAGCAACCCACTAATCCCACGTTTCCCTTTCAACGAATCAATCCACAAATCTATTAATTCCAAAAGGTAAATATGGGAAAAGTAAAAATTAAAAGGAAGAGCACGCTCATCGACATGACCGCGATGAGCGACGTGACCGTCCTTCTGCTTACTTTCTTCATGTTGACTTCTACCTTCCTCCAGAAGGAGCCCACGACGGTAATTACCCCGTCTTCGGTTTCCGAGATCAAGGTGCCCACGGCCAACGTCGCCTCGGTACTCGTATCCCCCGAAGGGAAGGTTTTCATCGGAATCGCCGGTGACGCCGACGCCGATATGGCCGACATCTGGGGCTCGGAAGCTACTCGCAAGCAAGTCCTTGAGCAAGCTGCCAGCAACTATAAGAAGTACACCGGGAAAGATCCGCAGATCACGACGGCTGATCTCGACAAGTTCGCCAAAATCAACATGTTTGGCGTGCCGATGGAGAACATGCACGCATTCCTCAATCTGTCGCAAACCAAGCAAGATGAATTCATCTCCGACATGAGCAACCCTCAAGTGGGTATCCCCATGAAAGAGATCGTCTACACCGACGCTGATGGACAGAAAATCGTAACCAACGAGTTCCAAATCTGGATGCGCGCTATCTACAACTCAGGCAACGACAACCTGCAGTCCGCTATGAAATCCGGCGAGGGTATCGCCGTGAAGGCCGACCGTGGTACACCATTCTCGACCGTTCACCAGGTACTCGACAATCTTCAGACCATGAAGATGAACCGCTTCAGCGTCATGACTGCCCTCAAAACTGAACAAGACTAATCATTATGGCACAGATAGAACAATCATCTGGTGGCGGCAAAAAGAAAAAAGGCGCCCAGAAAAAGATGCAAATCCACGTCGACTTCACCCCTATGGTCGACATGAACATGCTTCTGATCACGTTCTTCATGCTTTGTACCACGATGATCAAGTCGCAGACGCTCAACATCTCCCTCCCCTCCAACGAGAAGGTCGAAGCCGCTGAGCAAAACAAAGCTAAAGAATCAGAAGCCATCACGCTAATCCTGGCCACCGAACGCGACAGCCAGGGAAACGTGAAAAACGGTCCCGACGGTAAACCCCTGAACACCATCTACTACTACGAGGGCAAACCCGTGGTAGAAGACGCCGACCACGACGGTATGATCGACAACTCCAACCTCAAAGTCGAGTACTTCATCGGAAACGAGGGCGGCGAAACCCAGGGTATCCGTAACATCCTACACAATAAGAACAAGGAAGTTCTCAAGCGTATCGAAGAGCAAAAAACCAAATGGCGCAACAAAGAAATCTCCGAAGACGAGTATCAAGCGTTGGCCAAGAAAATACGTAACGACTCCACCCTCACCCGCCCCGTGGTGATCATCAAGGCCACCCCCGAGGCTTCCTGGGAAAGCGTCATTACTGCTCTCGACGAGATGCAGATCAACCAGATCTCCCGCTACCAAATCGACAACATCAACCAAGTCGACTCGGTGCTCATTCTCGACTACCTTGCCAAGAACCGAAAGTAACTGCGTGATGAATATCTATATTAACTAATGTAACACCGTAACAAGACAATGGCAAAAGATGTAGATCTTTCATCAAAAGAATGGCGCGACATAGTATTTGAGGGACGCAACCAGGAATTCGGCGCGTACGAGATGCGCAAAGAGTCCGACCGTCGCCACAACCGCGCTATGATAGCAGTTGTAATCGTGATTGCAGCCATCCTCGCTATCGTGTTTGTCATCGACAAGCTCCCAAAGCCCGAGGCCAAGCCCGAGGACCAAATCGAGCAATCGCTCGCTTCCCTCGCCGAGGCCGACGCCGAAGAGGAAGAGCAAGAGGAAGAGCAGCAACGCGTTGAAGAGCAAAAACCTGAAGTACTCCCCGAGGAGGTGCTCAACACCGTGAAAGTTACCGAGCTCGCAATCGCCGCCGACAACGAAGTGCAGGAGGAGATCAAGAGCCAGGACGAAATCAAGGACACCCAAACCGCCGTTGGTACCACCAACTTCGACAAGGGTACCGATGACTTGAACGTCGTTCGCGAGCACAAGGACGAAATCGTCGTCGAGGAGAAGAAACCCGTAGAGGAGAACAAAGTGTTCACCGCCGTAGAGCAAATGCCCCAATTCCCCGGAGGCGAGGGCGAGCTTTACGCTTGGATCAGCAAGAACCTCCGCTACCCCCCGATGGCCGCTGAAAACAACATCCAGGGCCGCGTGGTAGTACAGTTCGTCGTTACCAAGACCGGTTCCATCGGCGAGGTCAAAGTGCTTCGCGGCAAGGACCCCGACCTCGACAAAGAGGCCGTGCGCGTGGTGAAGGGACTCCCCAAGTTCATCCCCGGCAAGATGAATGGCCAGGCCGTGAACGTGTGGTACACCCTCCCCATCAACTTCAAGCTCCAAGGCGTATAACCCCTACCCCACCATATCCCGACAGCCCCGCCCTCCAGCGGGGCTGTCGCTATTTCCCCCAGCTGGGCCTCGCCCCTTCTCGTATTAAAGATTGTTAAGAGATTCAGCTAATTAGAGAATTTTACATATATTTGCGGTGATTTAGCTAAATAGCCAAAATTCAAGGACAAAGTGCAAAGCACTACTCTACAAAGCAAGATAATAACCAAAATAATTCCCTTAAACCAAAAATTCATCCAATGAAAAAGTTTTTACTCTCAGCGCTGGGCGTTGCCATGGCTCTCGGCGCAAGTGCTACCAACTACATCGTTTGGTCGGGTGACGCATTAACCGACGACGAGGTTTCAATGAGTCCTGCCTGGTATTGGTGGTGGAACTGCACATTTGAGGAGCGCGCCGATGCCGCTTCCCCCGAAGGCAAAGCCCTGTATTGGGGTCCCACCGAAAACCCTGGTGCCAATTTCTGCGGCGGCTATTTCGTTACCGACGACAACGTGGCTATGCTTCACAATGTGGCCAATTGCGACCTCGTGTTCACAGCCAAGGTGACCGGCACAATCGGCAGTTTGCTCCTGCGCTTGACCGACGGCGCCGACCGTGACATCAACCTCACCTCCCTTATCCCCCAGGATGGCGAGTACCACGAAGTGAGAATCAACCTTGAGGAATCGGCGCCCGGACTTCCCTCCGTATGGGCATCGTCAACCGTAGGTCAATATGTGTTTGCCATCGTCGGCGACCAATTTGACACCGAGGCAGGCCTTTACACCGCCAATATCCACTATGAGGAGTCTATGGAGCTCCCCAAGATCGCCGTTACCGCACAGAACATCACCATGACCTCCGCCGACCTCGCTTGGACCACCACCATCCCCGAGGGCATGACCAACCCGGTCGTTAAGATGGACGGCGAGGTGATCACCGCCAACCCCGTGCAGCTCACCGGCCTTACCGCCAGCACCTCCTACAGCCACTCGTTCACCGTATCGGCCGACAAGGATGGACAAACCTACACCTCCAACGCCGTTACCTGCACCTTCCGCACCGAGCGCGACGCCACACAGGACCTCGTTTACTCCGACTACGTGAAGGCTAAATTCAACAACGCCTACCTCATCGGCGAGGACCCCTCCTTGGCACGCACCATGGCCATGAGTCTCCCCTTCGACATCACATTAGGAGTTGACGGCACACTCACCTACTCCATTGACCTCACTCAGTGCAAGGACGTTATGGGATTGGTTCCCCAAATCTGGTCCAACGGCTTCTATACCTTGACCGCCGGTGAGAACAACATCTATTCCGTAAGCCTGGGCGAGCAGACCGAAGGCGCCGAGATCGCCCTCTCCCACTATCTTGCTTACACCGGTGGCTCGGTTGACATCCGCTCGGCTTATGTCACCGTAGGCCAAACCCAGGAACGCCCCACCATTGGCGAGGCTACCGCTCTTGAGCTTACCGCTGCCAACACTGTGGTAAAGGTCGGCCAAAACAATGTGCTCACCATGATCGCTACCGACGCTGCCGGTTACTATATCCCCGCCACCTCGGGCACTTTGGTTCCCTCGGGTGAAGGCATCTCGATTGTCAACAGCGTGGCCGTTGCCTCCGAGAAAGGCCGCTACGACATTACCGCCACATTTGGCGAACTCACTGCTGCCGTCACCATCATCTGCCCCATCTCCGAAAGCTCTTACAACCTCGTTTCAGGCCTTGAGGGCGTAACCGACGGCGAAAACGCCGCCAACGCTACCGACGAGAACGAAGGCTCCTACCTCTTCTGGGACTGCTCCGACGATGACGCCGAATATCAGGAGCACACCCTCCAGTTCACCCTCGACGACACCTATTATATCGAGGCCGTTGAGTGCTACTGGGAAGGCGCTTCCGCTACCGACTACTGCGTGGCTATCTATCCCCAGAACCCCATCGGCGGCTGGGATCCCCTGAGCATCACCCACGTGGATTATGACGGCACCCGTTACTTTGACGTAGTAGGCGAAGGCGGCGGCGCAGGCAACAACCAGCGTCACATCCTCTACGACGAGGACGCCCTCAGCGCTATCCCCGGCTCGTTCATCTCCCTCGACACCACCAAGGCATACGAGAAGACTTGGGGCATGAAGCTGTTCCAAATCCGCGTCTATGGCCAGAAAGACGACCCCGCGGGCGTGAAGAACGTATCGGTTGACAACACCGACACCACCGCTCCCGTTGAGTACTACAACCTCCAGGGCATCCGCGTCAACGAGCCCCAGGCCGGCCAGATCGTGATCCGTCGCCAAGGCAACAAAGCCTCTAAAATCTTATTTTAGACGCTAAGGACAAAGTGCAAAGTAAAAAGGATTAAGTAAAGCACCTTTTACCGATATGGAGCAATTAAGGTAAAGCAACACCGATAACGCTTCGTATATCTCAAGGGGAGCGACCCACCCAGGGCCGCCCCCCTTTTAAGTAGGACGTCGGGCCGTCCCGGCCCGATATAAGTAGGACGTCGGGCCGTGCCGGCCCGACAGAAGCCCCCCCTTAAGTAGGACGTCGGGCCGTACCGGCCCGACAGAAGCCCCCCTTAAGTAGGACGTCGGGCCGTGCCGGCCCGACAGAAGTCCCCCCCTTAAGTAGGACGTCGGGCCGTGCCGGCCCGACATTAACACTGTCCCGCCGGCACGGCGGGACTTCCTACTTAGCCCCACTAAAAAATTTTGTGGAATGGAAAATGTTGTGTAAATTTGCAAGGTGAAGTCGATCGATCGTCATATAAGCTTTTTGATAGCACGCCACGACTGCGTGGTGGTGCCCGGATTTGGCGCGTTTGTCGCCCAGTATACCCCCGCTCGCATCCTTCGCGACACCGGGGTAATCCTCCCCCCATCGAGGGCTATCAGCTTCAACCGCGAGATCGACCACAACGACGGCATGCTGGCCACATCCATCGCCCGTGCCGCCTCAATCAGCTACGACCAAGCCACCCAAAGCGTCGCCGAGCAAGTGGCTGCCATGAAGGCCCAGTTGCAGGCCGATGGCACCTTCACCCTCCCCTTCGTCGGGTCATTCACCATGCGAGGCAAGGGCATGATCGAGTTTGAGCCAATGGAATCACCGCTGATCGCCCCGCAATACTACGGTCTCGTGCCAGCCGCCATCTCCCCCGTGATCGTCGAGGCTCGCCGCGAGCAACAAGCCCAGGAAGAGGCCATCCTCACCGCACCCAAACGCTGGACCCTCACCGCAGGCGCCCGCCGAGCAATGCGTGTGGCCGCGTCGGTGGCTGTGCTCGTATGCCTCGGGGCTCTCCTCACCACCCCCGTCATCGTCGACCGCAACGCCCCCGAGATGGCCGCCGTCGCAACGATGCCAAAGGTGTCGGCCCCCAAAACCGTCAGCGCCACCTCCCTGCTCCCCTCCACCCCCAAGGAAGCCGGCGTCCTCTCCATCGCCATCCCCACCGACGGCTTCGCCATCGCCGACACCACGCAGCGGCCACCCGTCTCGAGCAATCGTGCATTCGAGCAGTCGTGCACTCGAGACCTCAATTCCACGAATACAACAGCCTCGGCGAGCCAAAACCAAGCCAGCCCCCGCCGCATGGTCGACAGCGACCCATACCGACTTATCGTCGCCTCACTCCCCTCACAGGCTCAAGTGGAGCGTTTCCTCGCCAACAACCCCGACAAATTGCTCCGCTACATGGAGAGCCAGGGACGCTTCCGCGTATACGCCGCCACCGGCCAAAGCGTAGCCCAAGCCCAGGAGCCCCTCCGAGGCGACCTCGCCGGCAAATACCCAGGAGCATGGGTTTGTCACAAATAAATCAATCCCCCTTTCCTCCTTTGCTCCTTTCCCCCTTTAAATCACTAAAATTCAATTTATTATGAACGATTTCCATGAGCTGCTCGTAAATCGCCGCAGCATACGCCGTTATACCCCTGAGCCAATCGACCCCGAGCACGTGCGCCTCATCCTCGAGGCCGCGCTGATGTCGCCCACATCCAAGAGTTCGCGTCCCTGGCAATTCGTCGTCGTGGAGGACAAGGAGATGCTCGATCGGTTGAGCGAGTGCAAGGAGCACGGCGCCGGACCAATCGCCAAGGCCCCGCTGGCCGTCGTCATCGCCGTTGACCCCGCCAAGACCGACCCGTGGATCGAGGACGCGTCGATCGCCGCATTCGCCATCCAACTGCAGGCCGCCGCACTCGGCCTGGGCAGTTGCTGGATACAGGTGCGCGACCGCTACCGCGCCGACGGCGTCTCGGCCAACGAGTACGTGCAGGAACTGTTAGGCATCCCCGAAACCCTACCCGTGGTGTGCATCATCTCCATCGGACACCCCGACGAGACCCGTCGCCCTCAGGACACCGCCAAACTCCTCTGGGAGCAAGTCCACATCGGCACCTACAAAACTACCGAATAAACATTCCTACAAATTTCGCAAGTTCTCCAAGAAACCACTAATAAACACTAATATTCACTAATTCAGCGATTAATCTTCATCCTCATTCAAGAATTAAGCTTTGCTTCGCAAAGAATTAACACGAATGTCCATAACGCAACGCTATATCCCTTAGTGTTAATTAAAGAGCGTAAGCTCTCTAATATTTCTTAGAATCCCTATCAATTTGTTGGTGTTCATTAGGGTTAATTCGTGGTTCCTTGGATAACTTGCGAAATTTGTCACCAACTTATTCGTTTAATTTGTTAAATTCGTAGTCAATTTCCTGAAATGGAGGCATCATACAAGAGATTAGTAGTGATTGGAGCAGGGGCGGTCGCGAGCTGGCTCGCGCCGGCGATACACGCGCTCGACGGCTACCGCGTGGTGGCCGTCGCCTCCCGCACGCCCGAGCATGCCAAAGCCCTCGCCGACACACTCCCGGGAGCCGTCGTCGCCACTGTCGACGCCCTTCCCCAGGCCGACATCTACCTGATCGCCTCAAGCGACGACGCCATCCCCACAATCGCCGCCCGCACCCCCTCCCCCGGCCTCTGGATCCACACCTCGGGCAGCGTCCCCATCACCGCCCTCGCCTCCAAAGAGCGCAACGCCGTCCTATACCCCCTCCAAACGTTCTCCCGCGAAGCCCTGTCGTGCAATCGTGTACTCGTTCACTCGTGCAATCGTGCATTCGTTCACTCGTGCACTCGAGATCCCGAATACCCGAATACCCGTCTCCACGACTCCTCAGCCGACACGGCTGACGCGGCCGCTATCCCCCTCTTTATCGAGGCCTCATCCCCCGAGGCTTTCCAGCAAGTACAGGCCCTCGCCAAAGCCCTCTCCCCTCGCGTTTACACCGCTGATAGCGAGCGACGTAGAGCATTACATATCGCGGCCGTGTTCGCCTGCAATTTCACCAACCGACTCTGGGCCCACGCCGCCGACATCCTCGCCCAATACGGCTACCCCCTCGACGTGCTGCAACCCCTGCTCCAAGCCACCCTCGACAAGGCCATGGCCATCTCCCCCGTCGAAGGCCAAACCGGCCCGGCGCGGCGCGGCGACCTCGGTATCCTCAAAAGCCACCTAAAAACCTTAACAGGCACCGAAAAAGAGATTTACCAACTGATTTCCAACGACATACTCTCACAATACAATCATCCGCAACTATGAGCCGAATCGACTACGACCTTACAAAGATTCGCGGCATCGTCTTCGATGTCGACGGCGTGCTTTCCCCCTCCACCATACCGATGAACGACGAGGGCGTGCCACAGCGCATGGCCAACATCAAGGACGGCTACGCGCTCCAGCTCGCCGTAAAGCAGGGCTACCATATCGCCATTATCACCGGCGGAAACACCGAATCGATACGCAAGCGCTACGAGGCCCTCGGTATCAAGGACATATACCTCAAGGCGTCAATGAAACTGCCCGTGCTCAACCAGTGGATGGAGGAGCGCGGACTGGTGGCCGACCAAGTGGCGTTCGTGGGCGACGACATCCCCGATTACGAGGCGATGATGGTCGTGGGGCTCCCCGTTTGCCCGGCCGACGCCGCTCCCGAGATCAAAGGCGTATCGATCTATATCAGTCCCGTAGATGGCGGCTACGGCGTGGCACGCGACCTGATTGAGCAGGTGATGAGAGTCAACGGCCACTGGCTGTCGTCGGCACAAGCGTTCGGTTGGTGATGGCTGTGAACGATTCACTCAAGGGCAAGCGAGTGCTGCTGGCAAGCGCCTCACCGCGGCGCCGCGAATTGATGTCGATGCTCGACATCCCCTTTGAAATCGCCCACCCTATCGAGGTCGACGAGACCTATCCCCCGGAATTGAAGGCCGAGGAGGTGCCCGTGTATCTGTCCCGCTTGAAGGCCGACGCCTATCGCGCTAACATGCAACCCGATGACGTGATAATTACCGCCGACACGGTAGTGATCCTCGACGGTCGCGTCTTGGGCAAACCTCGCGACCTTGACGACGCGCGGCGCATGCTCGCCTCACTCTCGGGACGAGTCCACACGGTTGTGACCGGGGTCACAATCACCCGCGCCGAGGGCCAGACGAGTTTTTCGGCCGTCACCGAGGTGGAATTTGCCGAATTGACCCCCGAGGAGATCGACCATTATGTAACAGTGTATCAGCCCCTTGACAAGGCAGGCGCTTACGGCATCCAGGAGTGGATCGGAGCCATCGCCATCCGCTCAATCCGCGGTTCCTACTACAACGTCATGGGCCTCCCCCTCCACCGCCTCTACCAATCCCTAACATGCCCCCAAACCCCCGAAGCGGGGGCTTAGCTCCCGCAGGGTTAAATACCCGCATTAGCTAACGAAATGTCGTGTATTCGTGCACTCGTGTATTCGTGCATTCGTTTACTCGTGCATTCGATTACTCGTGCATTCGTTTACTCGTTTACTCGTGTATTCGTGCATTCGTGTATTCGTGCATTCGTTTACTCTATCCCCTGTCTCCCTCTTGTTAACATCCTTGAATTTTTGCTTTAAATTGTTAATTAGAGATTTATTTGGAATCTTTTGCGTAATTTTACGCCAAGTTAGCCCTTATAGGCCATGAGAGGCTCTTACAGGAATCTACTTTACAACATAATCCCAACACAAAAACCCATTTAAAACACAATGCTTATGAAACATTTCTGGCTCCCGGCATTGATGCTCGCGATGGCTGCCACGGCTTCGGCACAGGTGCTGAACGTCGCCTCCATTGAGCGCGTCAACGTCAACGGGTTGTCGATCGACGAGGCTGTTATCAGCCCCGACGGCACCCAAGCGGTAGTGTCACTCAACAACAGCGACGCCCTCCGCGTAGTGAACCTAAGCGACGGCTCTACCCGTCAGCTTACACAAAACGGCCTGACGCACGACCTGCGCTGGACCGCCGACTCCAAAACCGTTGTCTACCAGCAGCCCTCCTACAACAAGAAGCACCTCCGCTACAAGGAGGTAAAGGCTGTTAACCTCGCCACCGGCAAGGAAAAAACCATCCAAAAAGCTACCCGCAACCTCAACGGCGTCGCCGTCCAAGGCCAGCAGGTGCAGGTGGTTAACAACAACAAGGTGAAAGCCACCGCCCTCGACGGCCAGAAGGTCGCCCAGGCACCGGTTGCCTCCATCTCCTACGGCCATCTGATGCTTACCCAAAACGGCAAGACCGTGCAACTCGACCCCAACGGCTCGCAGAACTGCAGCTACCTCTGGCCCTCGGTTAGCCCCGACGGCACCAAGATCGTCTACTTCCAAGTAGGCAAGGGTTGCCAAGTGTGCGACCTCCAGGGCAACGTCCTCGTTTCCCTCGGCCAGCTCCACGCTCCCGCTTGGTTGGACAACAACACCATCGTGGCCATGAACGACAAGGACAACGGCGTGGTATTCACCTCCTCCGAGATCGTTGCCGCCAACCTCCAGGGCGAGCGTCAGGTATTGACCGACTCCTCGGTCATCGCCATGAACCCCACCGCGGCCGGCAACAAGATCGCCTTCACCACCCCCCAAGGCGAGATGTATATTATTAATGTAACCCGTTAAAAGCACAGAGTAGCATGAAAAAGTTTTTAGTATTATCAGCCGCTGCTCTGCTTTGCGCAGGGCTTTCGCTCCAAGCTAAAACCGCCGACGAGCTGCGCGTTTACCTTAACCCCGGTCACGGCTCCTGGGGCTCCAACGACCGTCCGATGAGCATCCATCGCGAGGTTAACGGCGAGTTGACTACCGTCAACCCCAACACCAAGACAATCACCGAGGCCAACGACGGCTGGACTCCCGACACCACCGCCTTCTACGAGACCAACACCAACCTCCAGAAACTCCTCTACACCTACCACCAGTTGGAGGATTACGGCTTGACCACCGACAATACCAAGTCCTCTTCATTCGACAACGAGTATCAGGTTGGCTACGGAATGAACCTCGAGAACAACGTGTTCATCTCCCGCACCAAAAACGGCCCGTATCCTTACGATTACACCCAGGCCGAGGTGTGCAACCGCTCCCTTTCGGTAATTTCCAAAGAGGTGGAGAGCAACAACTTCGACTTCTTCCTCTCGGTGCACTCCAACGCTGCCAGCGAGGGCTCAACCTCCAACTATCCCCTCTGGCTCTATCGCGGCACCGACACATGCACCGACGACGGCACGGGCAACCTCACTGGCGAGGAAACCCGCATGACCGAGAGCAAGAACGCCGGCTCGGCAATGTGGAAACACCTCTACGCTCTCGACTACTACACATGGAGCGCTTACTCATCCAGCGAAAACCTCCGTGGCGACGTCAACTTCTACAACGATGCTTCCGTCGGCGTTAACAACGCTTACGGTTACCTCGGCGTGTTGAAGCACCACTCGATCGGTGGTCTCTACGAGGGCTACTTCCACACCTATCAGCCCGCCCGTCACCGCGCCATGAACTTCGACATCTGCAAGGTTGAGGGTCTGGCCTACGCCCGCGGTATCGCCGACTACTTCGGCCTCACCAAGGAGTCGACCGGCGAGATCGTGGTATTCGCCCGCGACGAGAACCAGAAATTCTCCGCTACTTACTATTCAGCCAGCGGAGCAAGCGACGACGCTTACCTGCCCTTGAACGGCGCAACCTTCACCCTGAAGAAGGACGGTGTCGAGATCGAGACCAAGACCTCCGACAACCACTACAACGGCTCGGCAGTGTTCTTCAACCTCGAGCCAGGCACCTACACCGTGTCTGTCTCCAAGGAAGGCTACAAAGACCTCGCCGAGGAACTTGAGCTCACCGTAAAGGCCGCCGCCACAACCTCAGGCACCGCTTGGCTCGTTGACGAAAACTACGTGCCTCCAACGGTTGTATATTACGACTACCCCGATCCCCTCGAGGGCGAGGCCTCGGTTGGCGCTGCCATTGAGTATGTCTACGACCAGACCTTCACCAACAAAGAGCTCACCGACCTTGCAGCTCTTAACGTGCGCCGCATGATCGTGAAGAACGGCAACGCCTATGTACTTGGCTTTGACGCCGACAACAACCCCACCATCCAGGTGCTCGACGCCGCTACCGGTGAGGTTGCCGCTACCGTGTCAACCACTGGCGCAAGCGGCTCACTTGGCGCTATTGGTGATATCGCTCTTACTGCTGATAATGTGCTGATTGCTATCAACTCCGACGTACTGCCTTTCGGCGGCGACAACAACGTTAAGGTTTACCGTTGGGAGAACGACGACAACGGCCTGCCCACCGGTGACCCCGTCAACATGATTTCCATGAACCACGCTGGTAATTGGCAAAATGCCGAGTGGGGCAAGTCGATGTGCTACACCGGTACTCTAGAAGATGGCAAATTAATCTTCTGGAACAAGTCGACCGCAAATAACAACACTCGCATTGAAATAATCACCGTTATTGACGGCGCAATGTCATCAGCTTGGCACAACAATTGGAATAACGTCAGCGGTTCTTACACCGACGCCGTTCTTGGCGACTACCAGTGCACCGTATCGCCTTTGAACGACGGCTGCATCATCCTCACCTCTCAAAACTGCCAGCCGATGGAGATCGAGCTTAGCGGCGCTTCCACTGGCGTCCCCACCATCAAGGCCCAGCTTCCCGCAGGCTTGATCCAAGGCACCGCTTTCCGCGCCAACATGTTCAAATATGCTGGCAAGGTATACATGGCCGCTCCCAACGTGGTTGACGGCGAGTGCCAGGCTGTTACCCTGCTTGACATCACCAACGGTCTCGACAAGGCTACCGTCGTTTCGACCGTCAACACCGGTCTGCCCGTGGCTAACGCTTCCAACGCCGCTCCTAAGAGCTGGATCACCGCCGACGCCGGCACCCCGATGGCCGCTGGTGCCACCTACGTGACCCGCAACGCCACCACCGAAGCTCTCACCGGCCACTGGATGGACCTCTACGCCTACACCGCCAACGGTCTAACCCGCATGACCACCCAAACCGCCGAGCAGCCCCTGGGTCGCAACCACTTCGCTTACGACCTGGCTATGACCTCCGAGAACGACATCTACACCCTCACCTTCAAGTCGACCGGCGAGGCCCACAACGGCCGCGTGATCCTTACCAACGCCGCCAACACCTCCGACGTGGTTGAAATCCCCTTCGGCGACGTAATCCCCGGCGAGAACTCCATTCCCGTTGACGCTGCCGAGCTGGCTGAAGGCGAGCAATACAACTGGGCTATCGCCATGGAAAGCGACCCCATCGCAGAGGCTGGCGTTTACTGGCGTCGAGCCGATGCCTACTCCTCCTCCGCTACCCGCGGTGGTATCGTTGTGATTACCGATCCCGAGCAGGATAGCTTCGGTAAGGTTATCGTAGCGGCTGGTTACGCTAAGGGTCTCGAGGTTTACGACCCCGTTCAGAACCTTCTTGGCAGCTACCACGCTGGAGCTTCCACAATGGACAGCTCTAACGGTTCGTCGCTGATGCGTGGAGGCCAGCACAATGGCAAGGCTGTATTTGTTGACTGGAGCGACAATGGGGCCGGTTACTGGCAGCTCGATCCCGAGAATCCCGAAGTACTCACCAACATTCTCGCTGGTGATTGGGGCTCCGGTGGTTGCTACACCCTCGACGGCACACCCATCGGTGGTGGCGGTAGCGGTATTTGCTTCCTCGGCACTGGTGAAGATGAAGTTTGCTACGTTTGGTGCGAGGACTACCCCGCAGCCAATGGCAACAACCTCATCCGATATGACATCGCTGGTGCTGACACATTCAATATGTACCCCACGCAGATGTATCGAAATGGCACTACCACTTCCTTCACCGGTCTTTTCGCAAACACCAACTGCGAGGTAACCGCAATTGAGGAGGGTGTATTCATCTCTCAGAGCCGCAGCTCGGGCAACAACGCTTCGGGATGCCCCTGCTTCATCTTCATCGACCACGACGGCAACATCCTCTATAACTCGGGATCGGATGAAAACATGGCCGACCTGGCTATGTCTACTGGTCTGGCAATCTCGCCCGACAAGTCGACCTTGGCAGTCGCTAAGTACAGCTCTACTACCGTGATGCTCTACCACGTGGATTGGACCGACGGTGTTCCCTCGTTCACCAAGCTCTATGACATCGCCGGTGGTAGCTCTTCGGCCTCCATCCCCGAGAACGTTCAGATGAAGTTTGACAACGCTGGCAACCTTTACTCATTCCAGCGTGGTCGTGGTTACACCACTTACTCTCTGGTCAACCCCAACCCCTCGGCCACCACTCCCGCCAAGAAGGAGCTGCTGATCAAGGGTGGCACGACCGGCGTTGAGAACGTGGCAGCCGACAAGGTAGCCGCTCAGGGTCCCGTCGAGTACTACACCCTCCAGGGCGTACGCGTCGAGAACCCGGCCGCCGGCACCATCGTGATCCGCCGCCAAGGCAACACCGCCACCAAGATCCTCATCAAGTGATAGGTGTTAAGTCTTAGTGATTAAGTATAATAGCCCCGCCTGGCACACCACCCGGCGGGGCTTTCTGCCTCAATAGGATGGAAGGGGCACCGTCCCCTGTGCCCCAAAGTGTCGGGCCGTCCCCGGTGCCCCAAAGTGTCGGACACCGTCCCCGGCACACCTCTGTGATTTAGATTTTTTCGCTATATTCGCGTCATGAAACGTTTAATCCCCATCATATTGCTGGCGGCAGCCCTCCCCGGGAGCGCCCGCTGCCCTCAGCGGCCACAAGATAGCATGATCTACCTTGGCGTCCTCAACTACGGCGCCAACGACTCCCTCGACAAGGCCGATTTCCAATTCCGTTTCCTCACCCAGGACAGCGTCGAGCGCCACTTCTACATCGACACCGACAACGGCCAATTCACCCTCCACAACCGCCTGAAGGAGGGCGACCCATTCGCCGTCACCACCCATGGCGACACAATCGTGGATCTGCAAGCCGTAAAGGAAAGGGCCACCGTGCGGCGCGATTCCATCGCGTCGGGCGCCATCCCCGGCCAGCGAACCCTCACCAATCTATTGAAAACCGCCATCACCCCCATGGGCTCGACCCTCTACGTCTTCGGCGGCGCGTGGAACTGGCAGGACAACGGCGGCGACGCCAACTCCACCACCATCGGCGTCCCCCAGGACTGGATCGACTTCTTCAACAGCCACGACGCATCCTACGAGTACAAGAACCCCGACCCCACCATCTCCTATTACCCCTTCTTGGGCTACAACGAATACCACTACTGCGGTGCCGACTGCTCGGGTTTCGTGGGCTGGACCCTCTACAACACCCTCCACGACCAGCCCGGCGGACAGTCCTACGTGATGTCATCCCGCATCATGGCCCAGACCCTCGCCGACACCTACCACCTCGGCACATTCTCAAAGGACAAGGACCTTAAAACCGGCGACATCGTGTCGATGCCCGGGCACGTCTACCTCGTCATCGGCCGCTGCGACGACGGCTCGGTGCTGATTGCCCACTCCACGGTCAACAACGGCCAGGGCTCGGGCATCCAGCTCTCGGGCGTAGGCGACGACCCCAACTGCGAGGCCGCGATGCTTGCTCGCCGCTACATGGCGCGCCTCCCCCAGTGGCACGTGCGCTACGACACCATGCTCAAGGATCCCAAAGTGTACCTCGATTTCAAGTCGCAACCCACCTACGGCCATTTCACCTGGTCGCCCGATGTCCTCCCCGACCCCGACGGCCTCCTCTCCAAATCCCCCGCCGAAATCCTCGAAATAATCTTTTAGCCCCCGAAGCCTGTCGTGCATTCGTGCCTGTCGTGTACTCGTGCATTCGTGTACTCGTGTAATCGTGCATTCGTTTATTCGTTTATTCGTGCCTGTCGTGTACTCGTGCATTCGTGTACTCGTGCATTCGTGCCCGTCGTGCACTCGTGCATTCGTGTACTCGTGCATTCGAGAAAAAAACAGAAAGGCGGGAGCCTTGAAAAAGACTCCCGCCTCATTATAAGGGCCACACCAAAGGATGCGATGAAACTCCGAATGACAGGATTTGAGTGCTCGCCGTCCTTTGTAATCCGCCTGGGCTACAAAGCCTCCCTATTGCTAGGGATGGGGCCCGCCATTGGGCGGCTAAGCTTGTCTCGGCATTTCATATATTTTTGATGAGTTTCCCAATCTACTTTGATGTGGTTTATCTTTGGTCGATTGAGCGCCGGGCTCTCTTGCCCGCTGTGATATTACAACGCAAAGTTAAGGGGTAAAGTTGAATTTTCCAAATCCTAATGCAACTTTTTAACACCCATCTGCGGGAGTTTGACAGTTAGGGGGCAAAAAAATAATCTAACGAATTGTTGCACAAT